>NZ_LWLC01000032.1:0-96526 GCF_001905065.1 Saccharothrix sp. CB00851 | reverse complement strand
TACTGGCTATTCGGCACGCTGTTGAGTTCTCAAAGAACACGCGCTCACCGTCACTCGTCACCGGCAGGTGATTCGATCTGGGGCTTGATGTCCGCCGCGCTCCGTTCCGGTCTCTCTCCGGCCCGTTCCGCGCTGGCAGAGAGAAAGTTACACCCCGCCCAACGCGGAGACAAATCGGGGGTCCGGAGGCACGTCTGCGCAGGTAGTACCCCCTGCGGGAGCCCTCAAACCGGATCATGTGTGATCGGGACCACTCAGATGAGTTTTCCATGCGGCGTGGACGGGAGGTGCACGGCCACCGAGAGCCCCCCGCCGGGGACCGCCGTGGCGTGCACCTGACCCTCGTGAGCTGCGACGGCGGCCCGCACGATGGACAGCCCGAGCCCCGTGCCGGTGCGCGCGGTCCGGTCGGTGCCACCTCGGCGGAAGGGCTCGAACAGCTCCTCGACCCGGTCCGGCGCGATGACCTGCCCGGACGACGACACCCGCAGCAGGGTCCACTCCGGGCCGCCCTCGGTGCGCACCTCGATCCACCCACCGGGCACGTTGTGGCGCACGGCGTTCTCCAGCAGGTTGCCCGCGATGCGCTCCAGCAAGGCGGGGTCGCCCACGGCGGGCGCCGGGGCGGGCAGGAAGGACACCCGCAGCTGACGGTCCTCGGCCTCGGGCCGTGCGGCCCGCCACGCGGACTCGACCACGGCGTTGAGGTCCACCGGCTCCCGCACCGCCAACCCGAGCCCGTCGGTGCGGGCAAGTAGTAGCAACGCGCTGACCAGCTGCTCGGCCCGTTCCGTCGCGGCACGCACCACCCCCGCCATGCGGCGCAGCTCGGCCTCGTCGGCGTCCGGGTCGGAGAGGGTCACGTCCAGTTCCGTGCGGATGACGGCGAGCGGCGTGCGCAGTTCGTGGGAGGCGTTGGCGACGAACCGCCGTTGCGACTCGAACGCCGCCTGCAGCCGGTCGAGCATCTCGTCGAACGTGTCGGCCAGCTCGGCGACCTCGTCCCGCGGCCCGTCCAGGCGCAGCCGCTCACCGAGGGACTCGGCTGAGAGGCGGCGGGCCGCGTCGGTCACATCGTGCACGGGCTGCAGGACGCGACCGGTGATGGTCCACGCGAGCAGGGCGGCCGCGGCCACAACGCAGAGGAACGCGATCGAACCCGACCGCAGCACGTCGTCCCTGGCTTGTTCGCCGAGCAGGTCCATCAGCGCACCGGCGTCGACCTCACGGCCGTCCACGATGACGGTGCTGCCCTCGGCGAAGCGGGGCGAGGAGGCGATGACGCGGCCGACGAGCAGCCAGCCCAGTAGGAGCAGCAGGCCGCTGACGAACGCGACCAGACCGGTCGCGAGGAGGGTGAGCCGCGTCCGCAGCCCGGGTCCGCGCCTGCGGGCCAGCTCAGAGTTCAGCGTGGGCCTTCTTCGGGGAAACCTGCCGTGGGCACGCGGTAGCCGGAGCCGACCACCGTGTCGATGATGCCCGGTTCACCGAGCTTCTTGCGCAGCGTCATGACGGTGACGCGGACGGTGGTGGTGAACGGGTCGGCGTTCTCGTCCCACACGCGTTCCAGCAGCTCCTCGCTGGAGACCACGGAGCCCTTGGCCGCGAGCAGGACCTCCAGGACGCCGAACTCCTTGCGGGTCAGCTCCACGGGCTGGCCGGCGCGGCGCACCGTGCGGCGGGCGGGGTCGAGCTCGACGTCACGGGCGGTGAGCAGCGGCGGGGTGGCCGGGGTGGCGCGGCGGGCGAGGGCGCGGACGCGGGCGACCAGCTCGGGGAACGCGAACGGCTTGGCCAGGTAGTCGTCGGCGCCGAGGGAGAGCCCCGCGACGCGGTCGTCCACGCCGGCGCTCGCGGTGAGCATCATGACCCTGGTCAGGGCGCCGGAGCTGAGGATCTCCTTGCACAGCTCGTCGCCGGACATGCCGGGCAGGTCGCGGTCGAGCACGACCACGTCGTACCGGGTCACGGTCGACTTCTCGTGGCCGGTCTCGCCGTCGTAGGCGACGTCGACCGCCATACCTTCGCGCCGCAGGCCGCGCGCGATCGCGTCGGCCAGTGGCACCTCGTCCTCGACTACCAGGATCCGCACCCCACAAAGGTGCCACACATCCCTGAGAAGGTGCTTAGCGTGAAGCTGTCGGTGGGCTGTCGGTGGTGGGGGTCGAGGTCGACGGCCGGTGGGACCGGTCGAAAAGATCAAAAGCGTCCTCGCCGGACGGGCAGATCAGCAGGATGACATCCCCCGGTTCCGTTCGGGGTGTCGTTGCGTCGGGAACTGCTGTCGCGTTGTGGGTCCGGACTCCGTGTCATCCCACCGACCTCCCTCCGGGTTACCACACGCGTCAAGGGGGGCGCGGAGCCCACAGTGAAGT
The DNA here is from genome assembly GCF_001905065.1 of Saccharothrix sp. CB00851. Classification (NCBI taxonomy): domain Bacteria; kingdom Bacillati; phylum Actinomycetota; class Actinomycetes; order Pseudonocardiales; family Pseudonocardiaceae; genus Saccharothrix; species Saccharothrix sp. CB00851. The sequence continues at coordinate 94,151 of NZ_LWLC01000032.1, read as the reverse complement.
AGCAGGCAAAGGTGGACGCGCCCCCCTTGACACGTGCGGTAAGGCTGCGCCAGGTCGGCGGGATGACACGAAGCCCTCCTTTTGCGAGGAGGGCGTGGTGTCTCGCCGGCGGGCGGGAGGGTTACTTCTGGACGGTGGCGTCTACCTCGGTGGGTTCGGAGGCGACGACCCATTCGGTGATGCGGCGGGAGACGTCCTGGGCGGTCAGGCCGATGTCGGTGAGGACCTCGGTGCGGTCGCCGTGGTCTTGGAAGGTTTGCGGGATGGCCAGGTCGCGCAGTGGGGTGTCCACCGAGACGTCGCGCAGGGCGGCCGCCAGGGCCCAGCCGAAGCCGCCGTGCCGGCCGTTGTCCTCGACGGTGACCACGAGGCGGTGGTCGGCGGCCAGGGTGACCAGGTCGTCCGGGACCGGGAAGACCCAGCGGGGGTCGACGACGGTGACGCCGATGCCCTGGTCGGCGAGGCGTTGGGCGGCGGCGAGGCCTAGTTCGCCGAACGCGCCGACGGTGACGAGGAGGACGTCGGAGCCGGAGCGGTGGAGGACGTCGACCGTGCCGATCCGTTCGAGGGCGGGCAGGTCGGGGCCTACCGAGGCCTTCGGGTAGCGGACGACGGTGGGTGCGTCGGAGATGCGGACGGCTTCGCGGAGTTCTTCGCGCAGGGAGGCGGCGTCGCGGGGGGCGGCCACGTGGATGCCCGGGATGAGGCCGCAGATGGACAGGTCCCACATGCCGTGGTGGGAGGCGCCGTCCGGGCCGGTGATGCCGGCGCGGTCCAGGACGACGGTGACGCCCTGCTTGTGCATGGCGACGTCCATCAGGAGCTGGTCGAACGCCCTGTTGAGGAAGGTGGCGTAGATGGCGACCACCGGGTGCATGCCGCCCATGGCGAGGCCGGCGGCGGAGGTCATGGCGTGTTGTTCGGCGATGCCGACGTCGAAGCAGCGGTCCGGGTAGAGGCCCGCGAACTTGTCCAGGCCTGTCGGGCCGCGCATGGCGGCGGTGATGGCGACGAGGTCGGGGCGTTCGCCGCCGAGGGCCGCCAGTTCGTCGGCGAAGACGTGGGTCCAGGTGCGCTTGGACGGACCGATGTTCTCGCCGGTGATGGGGTCGATGACGCCGGTGGCGTGCATCTGGTCGGCCTCGTGGTTCTCGGCGGGTGCGAAGCCGTTGCCCTTGCGGGTGACGGTGTGCACGATCACGGGTCCGCCGAAGGACTTGGCGCGGCGCAGGGCCGATTCGAGGGCGGTGGTGTCGTGGCCGTCGACCGGGCCGATGTACTTGAGGCCGAGGTCTTCGAACATGGCCTGCGGGCTGAGCGCGTCCTTGATGCCGCGCTTGGCGGCGTGCAGGGCCGCGTAGACGGGCTTGCCGACGATCGGGGTGCCCTGGAGGGCGTTCTTGCCGCGTTCCAGGGCGCGCTCGTAGCCGGGCTGCAGGCGCAGTGACGACAGGTGGTCGGCCAGGCCGCCGATGGTGGGCGAGTAGGAGCGGCCGTTGTCGTTGACGACGATGACCACGGGGCGGTCGGTGCCGGAGGCGATGTTGTTGAGCGCCTCCCAGCACATGCCGCCGGTCAGGGCGCCGTCGCCGACGACCGCGACGACGTGCCTGCGCTGGCCGGTCAGCTGGTAGGCCTTGGCCAGGCCGTCGGCGTAGGAGAGCGCGGTCGAGGCGTGGCTGTTCTCCTCGACGTCGTGCTCGCTCTCGGCGCGGGAGGGGTAGCCGGAGAGGCCGCCCTTCTGGCGGAGGGTGTCGAAGCCGTCGCGGCGGCCGGTGAGGATCTTGTGCACGTAGCTCTGGTGACCGGTGTCGAAGACGACCGAGTCGTGCGGCGAGTCGAAGACCCGGTGCACGGCCATGGTCAGCTCGACCACACCGAGGTTGGGCCCGAGGTGCCCGCCGGTCCGGGAGACCTTGTCGACCAGGAAACGCCGGATCTCTTCGGCGAGCACGACCAGCTCGTCCGGCCCCAGCCGTTTCAGATCCGCCGGTCCGTGCACGGATTCCAGCAGCGTCACTCGCTCCACCTCGCCCTGTGGTTCGAATCCCCGATTCGTCCGGTCAGTCTACGGACCACGGACTGAGACGCCTGTCAGCGAGCGGGCTCCAGGAGGGCGACGCACTCGACGTGATGGGTCATCGGGAACGCGTCGAACGCTCTGAGCTGGGCCAACTCGTACCCGTGCTGGGCGAACGAGGCGATGTCGCGGGCCAGGGCGGCGGGGTCGCACGCGACGTAAACCACACGGGCGGGTCGGCTGCGGGCGATCGCGGTCACGACGACCTTGCCCGCGCCCTTGCGGGGCGGGTCGAGGACGACGACGTCGGGTGGCAGGTCGGTGAAGTCGGGTGAGCCGAGCACGTCCTCGGTGCGGCCCGCGTGCCAGCTGATGTTGGGGTGGTCGGAGAGGTTGAGCTTGCCGTCGGCGACAGCGCCGTGCGACGACTCGACCACGGCGACCGAGCCGTTGGGCCCCACCTGGTCGGCGAGGACGGAGGCGAACAGGCCGACGCCGCCGTAGAGGTCCCAGGCGCGGTCGCCGGGGCGGCAGTCGGCCCAGTCGCCGACGACCTTGGCGAAGGTGTCCGCGGCGGCCGGGTGGACCTGCCAGAAGCCGTCGGAGCGCAGGTTCCAGGTGCGGCCGGCGGCCAGTTCGGTGGCCGTGCCGCTGCCCTGGCGCAGGCGGGACGGTCCGGGCACGGGACGGCCGCGGCGGATGACCGGTGGGCCGATCTCGGTCAGGTGCGTCCGGCCGCCCGCGTCCCGGGTGACGACGAGTTCGGACTTGGCCGGCCAGGTGCGGTCGACCACGGTGTCCAGGGCGTTCGGGACGGCGATCACGCAGTCGTCGACCGGGATGACCTGGTGGCTGCGGTGGGCGCGGAAGCCGGGGCGTCCGTCGGGGCCCACGGCCAGGCGCATCCGGGTGCGCCAGTCCTCGGGGCCGCCGGGCAGGTCCTCGACAATGACCTCCCAGTCGAGCTTGGCCAGCCGGTGCAGCTGTTCGCTGACCACGGCGGCCTTGAGCTCGCGCTGCGCCTGCCAGGAGGCGTGCTGCCAGTCACAGCCGCCGCAGAGGCCGGGTCCGGCGAACCGGCACGGCGCCTGCACGCGGTCCGGTGACGCGTCCAGGATTTCCACGGCGTCTCCGCGGCAGAAGGAGCCGCCGGTGTCCTCGGTGATCCGCACGACCACCCGTTCGCCGGGCAGCGCGTGCCGGACGAAGACGACGCGGCCCTCGTGCCGGGCCACGCAGTGCCCGCCGTGGGCGACCGCGCCGACCTCGACCTCGATGAGCCGCTGCTTCCAGGTCGCCGTCACTTGCCGTCCTTGTCCTGGCCGCGGTTGTCCAGGCCGCGGCGGATCGCGCCGGGCGCGATCACGTCGTCCTTGTCGGTCACCTTCGAGGATGAGGCCAGCTGCCACGGCACGCTCGTCACCATCACGCCCGGCTGGAACAGCAGCCTGCCCTTGAGCCGCAGCGCGCTCTGGTTGTGCAGGAACTGCTCCCACCAGTGACCGACCACGTACTCCGGGATGAACACCGTCACCACGTCGCGCGGGTTGTCCGTGCGGACGCGCTTGACGTAGTCCAGGACCGGTTTGGTGATCTCGCGGTAGGGCGACTCGATCACCTTCAGCGGCACCTTGAAGTTCTCCTTCTCCCACTCCCGCACCAGGCGGCGGGTGTCGCCGTCGTCCACGTTCACGGTGACGGCCTCCAGGATGTCCGGTCGGGTCGCCTTCGCGTACGCCAGGGCGCGCAGGGTCGGCATGTGCAGCTTGGAGACGAGCACCATGGCGTGGTTGCGGGCGGGCAGCAGCTTCTGCCGCTCCTGCTGGCGCAGTTCCTCGGCGACCCGGTCGTAGTGCCGGCGGATCGCGGTCATCAGGGCGTAGAGGGCGGCCATCGCGGCGATCGCGATCCACGCTCCGTGGGTGAACTTGGTGATCAGCACGACGACCAGCACCGAGGCGGTGAGCGCGAGGCCGAACGCGTTGATCGCCTGCGAGCGGCGCATGCGGCTGCGCGCGGTCGGGTCGGTCTCGGTCTTGAGCTGCCGGGTCCAGTGCCGGACCATGCCGGTCTGGCTCATCGTGAACGACACGAACACGCCCACGATGTAGAGCTGGATGAGCTTGGTGACCTCCGCGTCGAACGCGATGACCAGCACGATCGCCGCGCCCGCGAGGAACACGATGCCGTTGCTGAACGCGAGCCGGTCGCCGCGGGTGTGCAGCTGGCGGGGCAGGTAGCGGTCCTGGGCGAGGATCGAGCCGAGCACCGGGAAGCCGTTGAACGCGGTGTTCGCGGCGAGCACCAGGATCAGCGCGGTGACGGTGGTGATGAAGAAGAACCCGACCGGGAAGCCCTCGAACACCGCACCCGCGATCTGGGCGACCATCGTCTTCTGCTCGTAGCCCTCGGGCGCGTTGACCAGCTGGTGGGCCGGGTCCTCGGCCATCTTCACGCCGGTGAGCTGGGCCAGCACGATCAGGCCCATCAGCATCGTGACCGCGATCAGGCCCATCAGCAGCAACGTGGTCGCCGCGTTGCGCGACTTCGGCTTGCGGAACGCGGGCACGCCGTTGCTGATCGCCTCGACGCCGGTCAGCGCCGCGCTGCCGGACGAGAAGGCGCGCAGCACGAGGAACACGAACGCCAGGCCCATCAGGTGGTCGTCCTCGGCGCGCAGCTCCAGGCCCGCGCTCTCGGCGCGCATCTCGTCGCCCATGATGAAGCCGCGGACCAGGCCGTAGCCGATCATGCCGAGGACGCCGACCATGAACGCGTAGGTCGGGATGGCGAACGCGCTGCCCGACTCGCGGATGCCGCGCAGGTTGATGGCGGTGAGCAGGACGATCGCGGCGACCGCGAACTCGGCCTTGTGGGTGGCGACGAACGGGATGGCCGAACCGATGTTCGCCGCCGCCGCCGAGATCGAGACGGCGACCGTGAGGATGTAGTCCACGAGCAGGGCGCTCGCCACGGTGAGACCCGCTCTGCGGCCCAGGTTGACCGTGGCGACCTCGTAGTCGCCGCCGCCGGAGGGGTAGGCGTGCACGTTCTGCCGGTAGCTCGCCACGACCGTGAGCATCACGACGACCACGGCCACACCCACCCACGGCGCCAGCGCGTAGGCCGACAGACCCGCCACCGAGAGCACGAGGAAGATCTCCTCGGGGGCGTAGGCCACGCTCGACATCGCGTCCGAGGCGAACACCGGCAGCGCTATGCGCTTGGGCAGGAGGGTGTGGGCTAGGCGATCGCTGCGGAAGGGCCTGCCGACGAGCAGGCGCTTGACCGCGGTTGCGAGCTTGGACACGGGTCGACAGCGTAAGGGGTCAGGTCCCCTGGTCGGAGTAATCGTGGGTAGGTTCTCCGTAGGCGTCGTTCAGGAGGCTTTCGTGCACGTGGTGATCATGGGCTGCGGCCGGGTGGGCTCGTCCCTGGCCAAGGCACTCGAACGCCTGGACCACCAGGTCGCGGTGATCGACAAGGACGCGCAGGCGTTCCGCAGGCTCGGCCACGACTTCCACGGCCAGCAGGTCGTGGGCAACGGTTTCGACCAGAAGGTGCTGATCGAGGCCGGGATCGAGCGGGCGGGCGCGTTCGCGGCGGTGAGCAGCGGCGACAACTCCAACATCATCTCGGCGCGGGTGGCGCGGGAGACGTTCGGGGTGGAGGCGGTGGTCGCGCGGATCTACGACGAGAAGCGCGCCGCGGTGTACGAGCGGCTCGGCATCCCGACCGTGGCGACCGTGCCGTGGTCCACCGACCGGTTCCTGAGGATGCTGCTGCCGGAGGGCACGGCGACGGCGTGGCGCGACCCGTCGGGGACGGTGGCCGTGCTGCCGCTGGAGCTGCACGAGGACTGGGTCGGGCGCACGGTGCGCGACCTGCAGGAGGCCACCGGGTGCCGGGTCGCGTTCGTGATGCGGTTCGGCACCGGGGTGCTGCCCGACTCGAAGACCGTCCTGCAGGCCGACGACCAGGTGTACGTGGCCGCCCTGTCCGGCACCGTGACCGACGTGGCCGCCGCCGCGGCCCACGCGCCCGAGGAGAGCTAGTGCGTATCGCCATTGCTGGGGCCGGCGCGGTGGGTCGTTCCATCGCGGCCGAGCTGGTGTCCGACGGGCACCAGGTGATGCTGATCGAACGCGACCGGAAGCACTTCGAGCCGCACACCGTGGAGCAGGCGGAGTGGGTGCAGGCCGACGCGTGCGAGTTGTCGTCGTTGGAAGACGCCGGGATGCAGCTGTGCGACGTCGTGATCGCCGCGACCGGTGACGACAAGGTCAACCTGGTGGTGTCGCTGCTGGCGAAGACCGAGTTCGCGGTGCGGCGCGTCGTGGCGCGGGTGAACGACCCGGCGAACGAGTGGCTGTTCACCGAGTCCTGGGGCGTGGACGTGGCCGTCTCGACGCCACGCATCCTGTCTGCGCTGGTCGAAGAGGCCGTCACGGTCGGTGACGTGGTGCGGCTGATGACCTTGCGCCAGGGTCAGGCCAACCTGGTGGAGATCACCCTGCCAGGTGACACTCCGTTGGCGGGATCCCCGGTGAACGGCTTGGCACTACCCCGCGACGCCGCCCTGGTCACGATCCTGCGAGGCGGCCGGGTGATCGTCCCGACGCCGGACGACACGCTGGAAGGCGGCGACGAACTCCTCTTCGTGGCCGCGGCGGACGTGGAGCGCGAGATTCGCTCGGCCCTGGGCTACTGAAACGCGGAACCGACCGGCGCCAGCGCGGGTTCAGGTGCGGCCGCGACGCCCTTCGGCCTTCACAAAGTAGGGCTTCGTGTCATCCCGCCGACCTGGCGCAGCCCTACCGCACGTGTCAAGGGGGCCTCGTGCCAGCGTTGCCTGATACTCCAACTTCGGGGCCCCCTTGACGCGTGTGGTAGCCCGGAGGGAGGTCGGTGGGATGACACGAAACCCGGACCCACAACGCAACAGCAGTTCCCGACGCAACGACACCCCGAACGGAACCGGGGGATGTCATCCTGCTGATCTGCCCGTCCGGCGAGGACGCTTTCAAGCTTTTCGAGCTTCTCCAGCTTCAGCCCGCACTGAACCGGGCTATCTGTCCTCGGCCCGAGTCGTCGCCGGCCGCTGCTCGGTCGCCGCGTCGAGCACCTGGTCGTAGATGTTCGGCTTGCCCTCGGCCTCAGCCTGCGCCCGGAGCCGTTCCTCAGCGGCCCGGTTCTCCTCCTCCTCACGGGCGAGGGCGGCCTTGATGCGCTTGTCCGAACGGCGCACCGCCCACACCGTGGCGACCAGGGCCACCGCCATCAACGGGTAGCCCATGGCCAGGCGCGCGGCCGCCAGCCAGCCCACCGACGCCTCGTCGTACAGCCACCGCTGCACGACGAACCGCGAGCAGAACACCAGCGCCCACACGAGCGTGGCGATGTCGTAGTCGCGGACGTTCGCCTTGTCCTTGCGCCACGCCGTGCCCTGGCCGTTGAGGAACGACCAGATCACGCCCGCCAGGGGCCATCTGACCAGGATCGATCCGATGAACACGCCGCCGTAGACGAGGCTCTGCCAGATGCCGAACAGGAAGAAGCCCTTGGCGTCACCGGTCCGGTAGGCGATGAACGCGGCGATGCCGACGCCGAAGACCGCCGAGACGGCCGGCTGGACCGAGCCCTTGCGCATGGCCAGCACGATGCCGATCACGACCGAGAACCCCAGCGCGCTCCAGATCGCGGGCATGAGCCCGGCGAAGGCATTGACCAGCACGAACACCACGACCGGCAACGAGGAGAACAGCAGGCCGCTCACGCCGCCCATCTGCTCGAGGAGGGTGGGCTGCTTCTCGGACTCGTTCACTTGTGTCATGAAGCGTTCTGCAACTCGTAGTAGGGGTTGTAGAGCACCTTGCGACCGTCCCTCACGGCGATCCGGCCCTTGGCCTTGATGGTGCGCCCGGGCTCGATGCCGGCGATGCGGCGACGGCCCAGCCAGACGAGCGTCACGCCCTCGGTGCCGTCGTACAGCTCCGCCTCCAGCGTGGCCGCGGCGTCACGGGGGCACAGCTCGACGCTGCGCAACCGGCCCAGCACCGTGACCTCCTGCCCGGACTTGCAGTCGCACGCGCGGATGGCACCGACGGCCTCGGCTTTTCGGGACAGGTCGTCAGCGTCCAACTCGTTCACGTCGGTGGTCAGCCGACGCACGAGGCGGCGCCAGTAGCCACCCCCAGTACCACTCATCCCCGACTCCTGGAATGCGCGGGGCCTCGACGACGAAGCCCGTCCAACAGCCAGCGTAACCGGGTGCACCCGACCGGGTATCCGACTGGGGGAGGATGTGACGTCATGAGATCGTCACGCGCAGTTCTGCTGCCGGGCACCGCGTCCGACGAGGTGTTCGTCTCCTCGGTGTTCGCGGGCCCCCTGGCCGAGGCGGGGTTCGCGCTGGTCGCGCCCGCTTCACGGGGTGTGCGTGAGCACTTCGAGGCGTTGGACGCCGCCTGGGACGGCACGCCGCTGGTCGTCGGAGGCGTGTCGCTGGGGGCCCACGTGGCGGCGGCGTGGGCGGTGCGGCATCCCGAGCGGTGCGCGGGGGTGCTGGTGGCGTTGCCCGCCTGGCACGGTCCGGCGGACGGCGCTCCGGCCGCGTCGGCGGCACGGGCCAGCGCGTCGCTGGTGGAGGCCGAAGGCGTCGAGACCGCGCTGACCGGCGTCGACGAGTGGCTTGGTGACGAGCTGCGGCGCGCGTGGCACCGGTACGGCTCGCGGCTCGTGGACGTGCTGAGGGAGGCGGCGGGGTCGACGGCGCCGACGTTGGCCGAGTTGGGCGGGCTCACGGCACCGGTGGGGGTCGCGGCCTGCACCGACGACCCCATTCACCCGTTGGGCGTCGCCCGGGAGTGGGTTGGCGCACTCCCCCGTGCCGCTCTGCGCACGACGACGCTGGCGGCGCTGGGCGCGGACCGGGAGTCCCTGGGCCGCGCCGCGCTCACCGCCTACCTCTCCGCCTCGGCGGAGGCGCCGGTCAAGCCCCGGCCTGGCGCCTAGCCCTGCTGCTGTTGCGCCTGGACGTGCCGGGCGATCGCCTCGGGCAGCTCGATCGGCAACGGCGTGCGCACCGGCATCGGCTGCTCGCCCCGCACCACGACCGTGTCCCGCATCAACGCGTAGAGCGCGTCGGTCGCCTTGAGGCCCTGTTCCTCCGTGGGCGCCGCCGCGATGCCGCGCAGCATCCAGCGCGGACCGTCCACGCCGACCACCCGGAGGTGCACCTCTTGCTGGGGGGCGTTCCTGCCCGGTGACGCCGAGGTGTTCCGGGCGATGATCTCCTCGCCCCAGTCGCCGTTCTCCCGCAGGATCCGGAACCCGTCGGACTTGAACTGCGCGATCATCTCGCCGCAGACCTCCGGCCACAGCCGGTCCGACTTCGGCGCGGCGAACGCGCTCACGGTGAGCTGGCCGACCGTCGTCAGCAGGTGCACCGCCCGCACCGCGCCCGCCGGGTCCATCTCGACCTGCAGCTGCGCGCCGTCGGGCACCGGCAGCCGGATCGAGCCGAGGTCCAGCCGGTTCAGGCCGTCGTTCGGGGCCTGCGACGAGTCGAACGGCCCGTCCTCGGGCTCCTCGACGCCGTCGAACTCGACCTCGGGTTGCGCCGTCCCCCGGTTCGCGGAGTGCCTACCGCGCTTGCGGCGCCTACCGAACATCGCCTTCACCCCTCCGTCCGGGCGAGCACGTCGTGCCCGCCTGTAGAGCCGTAGCCGCCCGCACCCCGCACGGACCCGGGCAGCTCGTCGACTTCGCGGAACACCGCGTGCTCCACCTTCTGCACCACCAGCTGGGCGATCCGGTCACCGCGCGTCAGCACTACGGGCTCGCGCAGGTCGTGGTTCACCAGGCACACCTTGATCTCGCCCCGGTAGCCCGCGTCGATCGTGCCCGGGGTGTTGACCACGCTCAGCCCGACGCGCGCGGCCAGGCCGGAGCGCGGGTGCACGAAACCGGCATACCCCTCCGGCAGCGCGATCGCGATACCTGTACCTACCACCGCGCGCTCCCCCGGTTCGATCACCACGTCGGTGGTGGTCACCAGGTCCGCGCCGGCATCACCCGGTCGGGCGTAGGCAGGGGGCGGCACGGCGGGATCGAGCCGGGACAACAGGACCTCGACGCTGGGCACGGCGCGCGAGACTACCCTGGTGGCGTGAGCGAGACTGCTGTGACCGCCCCGATCGCGTTCCGCGAGCGGTTGTACGTGCCCTGGTGGGGTTGGCCGTTGCCGCTGGCCGCGGCCGTGCTGCTGGCCGCCGAGATCCACATGGGCTTCCCCGGTGTGCGGTCGTGGCTGCCGTACGTGATCACCGTGCCGCTGGCGGTGCTGCTGATCGTGCGGATGGGTTCGGCGAAAGTCGAGGTGTCCGGCGGCGAGCTGCGGGTCGGCTCGGCGCACGTGCCGCTGGACCTGCTCGGCGAGGTCGAGGTGTTCGACGCGAAGTCCAAGCGGAAGGCGATGGGGCCGAACCTGGACCCGATGGCGTTCGTGACGCACCGCGGGTGGATCGGGCCGATGGTGCGGGTGCAGCTGCGGGACCCGGCGGACCCGACGCCGTACTGGCTGTTCAGCGTGCGTTCGGCGGAGAAGTTGGCGGCTTTGCTGCGCGACCGGTGAACCGCTGCCCGTGTCGCGTCAACGGGGACTGGGCGCCACCCCGGCGGTGGGGGTGAGCGCCCAGGTCTGGTCGTAGGTGCTGGATCGGTCGTGCGGTGGAACCGGTGTCGTGCGGTGGAACCGGTGGAGCTGTCGTGCGGGTTCGTGCCCGGTGGACGTGCCTCAGGCGCAGTCGCGGCAGATGTACTGGCCGTTGACTTCCTCGGCCAGCCTGCTGCGGTGGTGCACCAGGAAGCACTTCGAGCACGTGAACTCGTCCGCCTGCTTCGGCAGGACCTTGAACGTCAGCTCCTCACCGGACAGGTCGGCGCCCGGCAGCTCGAAGTTCTCGGCGGTCGCGTCCTCGTCGATGTCGACGACCCCGGACTGCGTTTCGTTGCGCCGCGCCTTCAGCTCCTCGAGGGAGTCCTCAGCGAGTTCGTCCGCCTCGCTGCGACGCGGTGCGTCGTAGTCGGTCGCCATACTTCTTTCACCCCTGCGGTCAACGGAGACTGTTCGTGTCGCTGGTTAACGCACCAGCGCCCCTATTTGTGCCCTCCGTCCCCAGTGACGGAGGTCTCGCTCGTGCGGCCGGGCGCCAACCCCCTGTTCGTCGACGCTTTCCGGTGTCCGGCGGTGCTCGGAGCGCGCAGAGGGTAGCTCATTGATCGGCGGGTCGCGCAGCGGGTTCCCCCTATTTGAGCAGACGGGTGACAGGCCCTTCCCACGCTGGCCAGATAGGCTTGGACGCGCGTCACCCACCCGGTGCTCCCGTGTTCCGCTGCCCGACGAGGGCGTTGACCGTCCGCGACCGGGTGATTGCGCCGCGCTACACCGACGCCCGAGACGCGGGACCGGGGAGCGCGGCATAGCCTGATCACTGTCAGCACCAGGCCAGGGGAGGTCGACGGACGTGGGACCCGGTACGGGTAGCAGCGGGTCGTCGCGGTACCGGAAGCGGAGGCCGTTGCCGGCGCTCATCCTGTTCCTGGTGCTCGCCGTGACGGCAGTCGTCGTGTGGAACCGCGTGCTGTCCGAGGCGGGGGACGTGGACGCGGCGATCAAGTGCAACCCGCCCGGCGGGGTGCCCGCGCCGACGTCGGGCGCGGCCGCCGCGCCCGCGGCCGAGCCACCGCCCGCGTTGGGCACGGTGCTCGGGCACGACGCGCTGGACCGGACCGACCCGGTGCCGGTCGGCCAGGTGCAGTTCCGGGTGTTCAACGCCAGCACGCAGCGCAACCAGGCGCGGTTCGTGGCGACGACGTTGACCGAGCTGGGGATGAAGCAGGCGGCCGAGCCGGACAACGACCCGGTGTACCCGGCGCAGGACATGACGTGCCGCGGCCAGATCCGGTTCGGTGCGCCCGGTGCCGGTGCGGCGCGGACGTTGAGCCTGGTCGAGCCGTGCCTGGAGCTGGTGCGCGACGAGCGCCAGGACGCGACGGTGGACGTGGCGATCGGGCAGAAGTTCGGCGAGGTGAAGCCGAACAGCGACGCCCGCAAGGTGCTCGACCAGCTGGCCGAGTGGGAGGTGCAGCAGCCGGAGCAGCAGGGCGGCCAGGCCGCCGAGGGCTCCACGCCGCTGTCGCTGAACGCCGACAACCTCAAGGGCGCCCGCGACATCCAGTGCTGACCGGCACCCCGCACGGGCCGGTTATCCATCAGCTGCGGAGTTGTCCACAACCTCGCCCACGGCGGGCGCCCGCTGTCGGTCCCCCGTGGTTGGATGAAATCCAGGGGTCCCCCTGCGCGGGGGACCCCGGCCGTGGCTCTGGTCGAGTGGTGTGACGCGGGTCAGACCTTGCCGAAGCCGCACTCCACCAGGGCGGTGAACAGGGCGTCGGCGATGCCCGGTGCGGCGGCGAAGGTGGCGTCCGCGCCCAGCTCCGGGGCTTCACCCGGCAGGTGGACCACGGCGCCCGCCTCCGACGCCAGCAGCGCACCCGCCGCCCAGTCCCAGCGACCCAGGGTGTGCTCGGCGTAGGCGTCCAGCCGACCGGCCGCCACGGCGCACAGGTCCAGCGACGCCGCACCGGCCCGCCGCATGTCCCGCACCCTGGTCGCCAGGCCCGCCCACGCGTCCGCCTGCCGCTGCCGCCGCTCCGCCCGGTAGGCGAAGCCGTAACCCAGAAGGGACAGATCCAATCGGGTGGCGTCGGACACCCGGAGCCGCCGGCCGTCCAGCCACGCCCCACCGCCCCGCGCCGCCGTCCACACCCGGCCGCTGACGGGTTCCACGACGGCACCCGCAACGGACGCCCCGTCGACCTGGGCGGCCACCGACACGGCGTAGTGCGGGATGCCGTAGAGGTAGTTCACCGTGCCGTCGATCGGGTCGACGACCCAGGTCAGGCCCTCGACAGCGGCACTGCCGCCCTCTTCCTCCCCGATCACCGGCTCACCCGGCCGCAGCTCGGCCAGCCGGGCTCGGACGAGCTGTTCGGACGCGCGGTCGGCAGCGGTCACCACGTCGGTGGCGCTGCTCTTGGTGTCGACATCGGTCACGGCGGCTTCGCGCATGGTCACGGCCAGCTCACCGGCCTCGCGGGCCACGAGCACGGCGACGTCGACCAATGAGCGCGGATCGAAACGCAACTGTTCCTCCTGCGTCACTCTCACGGGACTATCGGAGAACTGCAGGCTAATGTCTGCGGCCACGGTTACTGAATCGAGTAGGAAGGGCCACGGGGATGGGCATGACCCGCGGGTTCGGCGTGGACATCGGCGGTTCCGGCATCAAGGGCGGGCTCGTGGACCTCGAAGCGGGGGCGCTGGACGGTGAGCGCCTGCGCATCACCACGCCCCAGCCGTCGACCCCGGACGCGGTCGCCGACGTGGTCGCCGAGATCGTCGAGAAGTTCAACTGGGACGGCCCCGTCGGCGTCACCCTGCCGTGCGTGGTCAAGCACGGTGTCGCGCACTCCGCGGCCAACGTGGACAAGGCGTGGATCGGCACGGACGCCGCCGCCCTGTTCGCCGCCCGCCTCGGCAGGCCGACCGACCAGGTCGTGGTGCTCAACGACGCCGACGCCGCCGGTATCGCCGAGATGCGGTTCGGCTCCGGTGTCGGCCGGGACGGCCTGGTGGTGCTGCTGACCTTCGGCACGGGCATCGGCAGCGCCCTGTTCCTGGACGGCAAGCTCGTCCCCAACACCGAGTTCGGCCACCTCGAGGTGGACGGCCACGACGCGGAGAAGCGCGCGGCGGCCTCGGTGAAGGAGGACAAGGGCCTGACCTGGGCCGAGTGGACGCCCCGCGTGTCCCGGTACATCAACGTGCTGGAGGACCTGATCTGGCCGGACCTGGTGATCGCGGGCGGCGGTGTCAGCAAGAAGGCGGAGAAGTGGCTGCCGCTGCTGGAGGTGCGCACCGAGGTGGTGGCCGCCGCGCTCAAGAACGACGCGGGCATCGTGGGCGCCGCCGTGGCCGCCGCGCAAGGTCTCCGGCACTGATTTACGCAGCGTTCCACCTGCGAGAACGCGTGCCGGACCGGCTCGGAACACGCCGGGGCGCAACGGCACGCGATTCTCGTCGTTACAATGGAACGGTGCCCCGCTGACGAACGATCCGGCGGGGGATCCCCCGTACTCAGGCGACCGAGGTTCGCGCCCTTCGGTCGGCCTTGATCGACAGTCGCGAAAGGGCGTACGTGGCAGCCGCGAAGACGACTCAGGCAGCTCAGGCTGACGCCGAGGAGACGCCCAAGGCCACCTCGGCGAGGAAGGCCCCGGCGAAGAAGCCGGCGGCGAAGACCGCCGCGGCGGGAAAGACGGCCACGCGGGCGCCGCGCAAGACGGCCGCCAAGGCCGCCGCTGCCGCGCCCGGCAAGGTGAAGAAGGACGGCGAGGAGCCGGAAGACCTCGAAGGTGCTCCGGATGCCGAAGACCTGGTCGACGACGTCGAACTGATCGACGAGCCGGTCGAGGAGGAGCCCGCCGAGGAGGAGGCCAAGCCCGGCGAGGGCGACTTCGTCTGGGACGAGGAGGAGTCGGAGGCCCTGCGGCAGGCCCGCAAGGACGCCGAGCTCACCGCCTCGGCCGACTCGGTCCGCGCCTACCTCAAGCAGATCGGCAAGGTCGCCCTGCTCAACGCGGAGGAGGAGGTCGAGCTCGCCAAGCGCATCGAGGCCGGCCTCTACGCCGCCGAGCGGGTGCGCCGCGCCGAGGACGAGCAGGAGAAGCTGACCCCGCAGATGCGCCGTGACCTGCGGTGGATCGTGCGGGACGGTGAGCGGGCCAAGAACCACCTGCTGGAGGCGAACCTCCGCCTGGTGGTGTCGCTGGCCAAGCGCTACACGGGTCGTGGCATGGCGTTCCTGGACCTGATCCAGGAGGGCAACCTCGGCCTGATCCGCGCGGTGGAGAAGTTCGACTACACCAAGGGCTACAAGTTCTCCACGTACGCGACGTGGTGGATCCGCCAGGCGATCACCCGCGCGATGGCCGACCAGGCCCGCACCATCCGCATCCCGGTGCACATGGTCGAGGTCATCAACAAGCTGGGTCGCATCCAGCGCGAACTGCTCCAGGACCTCGGCCGCGAGCCCACCCCGGAGGAGCTCGCCAAGGAAATGGACATCACCCCGGAGAAGGTGCTGGAGATCCAGCAGTACGCCCGGGAGCCCATTTCGCTGGACCAGACGATCGGTGACGAGGGCGACAGCCAGCTCGGTGACTTCATTGAGGACTCCGAGGCCGTGGTCGCGGTGGACGCGGTGTCGTTCACGCTGCTGCAGGACCAGCTGCAGTCGGTGCTGGCGACGTTGTCCGAGCGCGAGGCGGGTGTGGTGCGGCTGCGGTTCGGCCTCACCGACGGCCAGCCGCGCACGCTGGACGAGATCGGCCAGGTCTACGGGGTGACCCGGGAGCGGATCCGGCAGATCGAGTCGAAGACGATGTCGAAGCTCCGGCACCCGTCGCGGTCGCAGGTGTTGCGCGACTACCTGGACTGACAGCCAGGCTGAAGATCACTCTGAGCCAGGGCCCCCTCGACCGTTCGGTTGAGGGGGCCCTGGTTTCTTGACCGTCCTTCACCCGATCGGACGCTGCCTTCGGTCACGCTCAGTGGTGTCCTGGTAGTGGCGCAGCCGCCGGGGGGCGGCACGGGGACGCGCCGACACCAGGGGGAAGTCCATGAGTGAACGTCGCACTGAAGCACGCCTGTCGCGCCTGGCCTCGGCCGACGCGCTGGACCGGCTGCCGTGGCCGGAGCACGTCAACAACGGCGAAGAGGGCGACTACCCGTACGTCGCCAACTACAGCAAGGGCCTGCCGCACGACGAAGTGGGCGAAGTGCGCCCCGAGGCGTACAACACGCTGCTGAGGGCGCTGGCCACCGGTCGGGCCGAGGACTTCGAGCGCATCCCGCTCGGCCGCGGCGTGAAGCTCACCAACCCGCAGTCCGGCCTGGCGTTCGACCTGGAGGGCCCGGACCCGCAGTCGCTCGCCATGCCGCCCGTGCCGCGCATCGACAGCGCGCGCCACTCCGCCGAGGCGGTGGAGCTGTACTGGATGGCCCTGACCCGGGACATCCCGTTCACCGCCTACGACGAGCACCCGTTGATCGCGCAGGCGGCGGCCGAGCTGTCGCGGTTGAGCGACTACCGGGCGCCGAAGGTCGACGGCCGCGTCACGCCGGCCACGATCTTCCGCGGTTCCACCCGCGGCGACCTGCGGGGGCCGTTCCTGTCGCAGTTCCTGCTGCGTGACGTCCAGTACGGCACGTTGCGCATCCCGCAGCTGCACGACACCGTGCGGCCGGACCGCGACTTCCTCACCGACTTCGAGGCGTGGCGCGCCGTGCAGGAGGGTGCGAGCACCCGGCCGATCAAGCGGGACCAGGTGAACCGCAGGTACCTGCGCAACGGCCGTGACGTGTCGAACTACGTGCACTTCGACGCGTTGTACGAGGCCTACCTCAACGCGGCGCTCATCCTGCTCGACCTGGGCGCGCCGGTGGACGCGGGCAACCCGTACCAGCACTCGGGCAACCAGATCGGGTTCGGCACCTACGGCGCGCCGCACCTGCTGTCGCTGGTGACCGAGGTGGCGACGCGGGCGTTGAAGGCGGTGTGGTTCCAGAAGTGGTTCGTGCACCGCAGGCTGCGGCCGGAGGCGTTCGGCGGCCGGGTCCACGCGCACCTGTCCGGGCTGCGGGAGTACGACATGATCGACCGCGAGGTGCTGGACTCCGAGGCGGTCAAGCTCACCTACGAGAAGCACGGCTCGTACCTGCTGCCGCAGGCGTTCCCGGAGGGCTCGCCGACGCACCCGTCGTACGGGTCGGGTCACGCGACCGTCGCCGGGGCTTGCGTCACGGTGCTGAAGGCGTGGTTCGACGAGTCGTGGGCGCTGCCCGACCCGGTCGTGCCCAACGCGGAGGGCACGGCCCTGGTGCCCTACACCGGCGGCGTCACGCTCACCGTGGGCGGCGAGCTGGACAAGGTGGCGGCGAACGTCGCGACGGCCCGGAACATGGCGGGCGTGCACTGGCGGTCGGACTTCACCGAGTCGATGCTCCTGGGCGAGGCGGTCGGCATCGGGGTGCTGCGCGACCACGTCCGGGTCAACCACGAGGACGCGTCGTTCGGCCTGACGCGGTTCGACGGGCGGCGCGTGACCATCTGAACGGGCGGTCGAACGGTCCGTGAACCGGACGGATCATGTCCGGATCGTGGAACCCGGTGCCGTGTTCGCTCTGGGCTGACCAAAGTGTTACCCGTCACACCGGCCGGTTCTGTGAACCCACCTTATGGAGCATCGGGGGTGCGTCGAACGCCGTATTCGCAGGTCGGAAAACCGTTGCCACGACAGCGGAACGTGAGCACGGGCGGATCGAACCGGTGGAACCGGCAGGTTCCGGGGGCCCGGACGCCGGGTAAATGACGAGTGACGCGGGTCGCCACGACTCAGGGAACACTGACTTACGCCCGTGCGTCTGCAAGAGTGGAAGCAGCGAACACGGCGCACCCGCCAGATGCGAAGTGGTCGCAGCTAGGTGTGAGGGCACCGATCCCCGGTGCCGGGACGGAGGGAGATTTCCATGACTACGACGCTCACCCGCCCCGCGTTGACCGCTGCCGACCGCTGCGACCGCTGCGGGGCTGCTGCCCAGGTTCGCGCCGTGCTCCCCTCCGGGGGCGAGTTGCTGTTCTGCGGGCACCACGCCCGTGAGCACAGCACCAAGCTGCGCGAACTCGCTGCCGAGCTGCAGCAGGGCTGAACACCACGAGTCCCGGCGGGGACTCGTAGCACCCTAGCCGTCCGGGGCGGGGATCCGACGAGGATCCCCGCCCCCCTCATTTTTCCGCGTCACACTTGCCGTGCCGTCGGCGATACTCGGTGTGACGGAGGGTGTGCCGGTGGATCTCGAACAGCCGCGGACGACTGCGGCCGCCACGTTCGACGTGCACGACAACCAGGGCGTGCAGATCGGTGACGGGAACACCCAGCACCTCCACCTGCCGCCGCCGGCTCCGGTGCGGTGGCCCGTGCGGGTCGGTGTCCTGCCGCCGATCGCGGACCGGTACCAGCACCGGGAAGCCGAGGCGCAGCTCGCGGAAACGTCCGTCGTTCTGTCCGGTTTGGGCGGTGTGGGGAAGTCCCAACTGGCGGCACGACACGCGCACGCCGTGTGGCGGGACGAGTCGGTCGACCTGGCGGTGTGGATCAACGCCGTGACGCGGGCCGCCGTGATCAGCGGCTACGCCGATGCGGCCGAACGGGTGCTGCGCGATCCCAAGAGCACCGCGGAGAAAGCGGCGGCGGCGTTCCAGACCTGGCTCAGCTCGACCGATCGTCGGTGGCTGATCGTGCTGGACGACGTGCAAGACCCGGCCGACCTCAAGGGTTTGTGGCCATCGAGCACACCAACCGGCCGAGTGGTGGTGACCACCCGCCGCCGTGATGCCGCGCTGTCCCGTGACGATCGCCCGCTGATCGAGGTCGGCGTGTTCACCGAGGCCGAGTCAGTGGCCTACCTCACCGCGAAGCTGCCGGCTCACGGACAACTCCGCGAACTGGCGGACGACCTGGGCCACCTGCCGCTGGCGTTGGCACAGGCCGCCGCGTTCATCGCGGACAAGCCGCTGCTCACCGTCGCCGACTACCGCGAACGCCTGGCCGACCGCCGCCGAACGCTGGCCCAGGTGATGCCCGCGGCGGACGAGTTGCCCGACGAGCACCGGGACACCATCGCCGCGACCTGGTCGTTGTCGATCGAACGCGCCGACAGCCTCCGCCCCGAAGGTCTCTCCCGGCCGTTGTTGGAGATCATCAGCTTGCTCGACCCGGCGAACACCCCGGTCGCGGTGCTCACGCGGGACAACGTCCTGGCGCACTTGGCGGTGGATGCGGACGAGGTCGGCGACGCACTGGCCTGCCTGCACCGTCTCAGCCTCATCACCCTCGACGCGAAGACCGTGAGAGCGCACGCGCTGCTGCAACGCGCCGTCCGCGACACCATCGAGCCGGAACGGCTCACTCCCCTGGCCCACCTCGCGGCGGACGCGCTCCTGCTGGCCTGGCCACCGCACGAGACCGACAGCTCACTGGCCGCCGCGCTGCGGTCCTCCGCGATCGCACTGCACCTGCACACGACACCAGCGCTCTGGGGCACCGAGGGACACGCGGTCCTCTTCAAGACGGGCAACTCCATGGGAGAGGCGGGACTCCTGGCCGACGCCATCGCCTACTTCCGAGACCTGCGGCGACACGCGGAACACCATCTCGGTCCTGATCACCGCGACAGCCTTCATGCCCGCCACGAAGTCGCACACTGGAACGGACAGGTGGGGAGCTACGCCGAAGCAGTCCCGGAATACGAGCACCTGGTCACGGCGTCCACACGAATCCTGGGGCCCGACCACCGGAACACGCTGATCGTCCGGGCGAACCTCGCTTCCTACCGGGCCAAGGCCGGTGACATCACGAGCGCGATCACGGACTTCGAACGACTGCTCGCCGACCGACTTCGAGTCTTGGGCCCCGACGACCCTGACACCCTCGCCACCAGGCACAACCTAGCCGGATGGCGCGCCGAGGCGGGTGACCGCGCAGAGGCGGTCACGGAGTTCGAACGGTCGGTGGCCGACCACCTCAGGTTCGTCGGGCCCGACCACCCGCGGACCCTCCTCGCCCGCAACAACCTCGCCGCTTGGCGAGCAGCAGCAGGCGACCACGCCCGCGCCATCACCGATCTCGAACAACTGGCGGACGACCAGCGTCGGGTCCTGGGGCCCGATCACCGCGAGACCCTGACCACCCGCCACCTCCTGGCCATTTGCTACGCAAGCGCGGGCCAGGTCCCAACCGCGATCACCCTGCTCCGTCAACTGCTCGGCGATCAGCTCCGGGTTCTCGGCCCTGATCACCCGGATGTCGCACGCACGCGGACGAGGGTTCGAAAACTTTCAGATGTCGCCCAGGACCGGCTCGAAGGCGAGTTCGGCGGCGCCGATGAGCTTGGCGTCACGGCCGAGGGGCGACGAAACGATCTTGGTGCCGCCGACGGCCCGTGACACCAGGGACCGCTTCTGCACGGTGCGCCGCAGCTGGTCCACCAGCGACTCCGGCAGCGCGGTGAACAGGTCGCCCAGCACCACCAGTTCCGGCCCGAGCATGTTGACCACGGTGACCAGGCCCATGGACAGCCACTCGGTGAACTCGCCCAGCCGGTGCGCGACGCTGTCCGGCGAACCGGCCAACGATCGCAGCTCCGCCACCACCGTCCCGCGGGGCGCGTCTTCGGGCAGGGCCAGGGCACGGCACAGCGCCGCCTCGCCCACCTCGGTCTCCCAGCAACCCTGGCAGCCGCAGTAGCAGCGCCGACCACCGGGGCGCACCACCATGTGCCCCAGTTCGCCGACGTAGCCGCCGGTGCCGCGCAGCGGCTGGCCGCTGGAGATCACGCCGCCACCGATGCCGACGTCGGCGGAGATGTAGACCATGTCCGACGAGCCGCGGGCCGCGCCGCGCACGTGCTCGGCCAAAGCGCCCAGCTCGGCGTCGTTGCCGACCTGGACGGGGGCTTTGAGCACCGACGACAGCCGTTCGCCCAGCGCCACGTCGGTCCAGTGCAGGTTCGGCGCCTCGTGCACCAGACCGTCGGCGCGGCGCACCACACCGGGCACGGAGACGCCGACGCTGACCGCCTGCACGTCGAGCTCGTCGGCCAGGAGCTTCGCCGAGTCGGCGACGTGCGTGATCACCTCGCCGGGGTCGCGGGACCGGTGGTGCAGGTTCCACGAGTCCCGGCCGAGGATGTCGCCGCCGAGGCCGACCATGGCCATCGCCACCTGCTCGACGCGGATGTCGATGGCCATCACCACGGCCGCGTGCGGCTGCGGCAGCACGAGCAGCGACGGGCGGCCGGCGCCGGAGCGCTGCGCCGGCACCCGTTCGGCCACCACGCCCGACTCGGCCAGGCCGTCCACCAGGGCCTTGATCGTGCTGCGGTTGAGGCCCAGCTCAGCCGCCAGCGAAGCCCTGGTGGAGGGCCCGTCCACGTGCAGTCGGCGCAGCAGCGCCGTTCTGTTGTGCCTTCTTACCTCGTCGGGTCGGGCTCCCGCGGTCGGTGTGCTCACGTCAGCGGGCGGCGGTGGCCGCCCGACGGCGGGACAGCGCGTCGACGCTCGCGGCGAGCAGCAGGACCAGGCCGGTCACGATGAACACGACGGCGGCGGGCTGCTTGAGCAGGCCCATGCCGTTCTGGATGATCGCGAGCACCGCGCCACCGATCACCGCGTCCCGCATCTTGCCCTTGCCGCCGAACAGCGACGTGCCACCGATGACGGCCGCGCCGACCGCCATGAGCAGGGTGTTGTCGCCACCGGCGTTCGGGTCGACCGAGCCGACCTTCGAGGAGTAGATGATCGCGCCGACGGCCGCCAGGGAGGAGGCGATCACGAACACGCTCATCCGGATCTGCGCCACGTTGATACCGGCGCGGCGGGCGGCTTCCTTGTTGCCGCCGACGGCGTAGACGTGCCGGCCGTAGCTGGTGCGTTCGAGCACGAACGTGCCGATGACCAGCAGCACGAGCACGATCGGCACCACGAACGGCACGCCGGTGATCACCACGAGGCTGCTCTGGGACCGGTTGAGCGTCAGGGCGTAGGTGGCCACCGCCGCGAGCAGCACGACCGTGCCCACCTTCGCCAGCACCATCGGGGTGGGCAGCGCGACGAGACCCTTGCGCAGCCTGCTGAAGTGGCGGGTGAGCACGACAGCCGCGTAACCACCGGCAGCGATCACGAACAGCGCCCAGGAGCCCGCGGTGCTGAGGTTGCCGTTCGCGACGCTGAAGATCACGTCGTCGCGCAGGCCGAGCGTGCCGCCCTGGCCGATGAACTGCAGGATCACGCCGCCCCAGGCCAGGAACAGCGCCAGGGTCACGACGAACGACGGGATGCCGACGCGGGCCACCAGGTAGCCGGTGATGCAGCCGATCGCGGTGCCGACGCAGACGGCCAGCAGCATCTCGACCCACGGGTTCGGCGGCACGCCGATCAGCGCGATGGCCAGGGCCACCACCGACAGCGCGGTGCCCGCCCAGATCCGCATCAGCGCGGCGAGCACGGCGGCCAGCGCCAGCATGCCGCAGAACAGGTAGAAGACGGTGTCGCCCATGCCGCCGAGCAGGTTGCCGCCCTTGACCAGGTGCAGCGCCATCACCGAGGCGCACACGCCGGACGCGGTACCGGCGGACAGGTCGATCTCGCCCAGGAGCAGCACGAACACCAGGCCCATGGCGATGGTGACGATGCTCGCGCCCTGCTGGAGGAGGTTGGCGATGTTGCCCAGGGTCAGGAAGCTGTCGGCGAGCGAGCTGAACACGATCAGCAGCACGACCACGCCGAGCAGCGCGGGCAGGGAGCCCAGTTCGCCGCCGCGCAGGCGGGCGAAGTAGTCGCGGACCGCCTCACCGGTGGACTGGGAGGTGGTGTCGATGCCGAAGTCGGAGATCGCGCCCTGGGGTGCGTCCGGGGACGTCTCGCTGGTGGTGTTGGTCATGCTGCGTTCCTCGTCGTGGGGAGCTCTGCGCGGGCGGGCATCAGATGGTCGCGGATTCGGGTCGGGCGATGCCCAGGTCGCCGGAGCGGCCCGCGGTGATCAGCTCGACCACCTGACCGTGGGTGACGTCCTTGGTGTTGACCTCGGCGGCCATCCGGCCCAGGTACAGGCACGCGATGCGGTCCGCGACCTCGAACACGTCGTTCATGTTGTGGCTGATCAGCACGACGCCCAGGCCCTGCTCGGCGAGCCGGCGCACCAGGTCGAGGACCTGGCGGGTCTGCGCGACGCCCAGCGCCGCGGTCGGCTCGTCCAGCAGCACGACCTTGCTGTTCCACAGCACGGCCTTGGCGATGGCCACGGTCTGCCGCTGACCACCGGACAGCGACGCGACCTGCGTGCGCACCGACTTGACCGTGCGCACCGACAGCGAGGTCAGCGTCTTGCGGGCGGCCTGCTCCATGTCCGCCTCGTCGAGCATGCCGAGCTTGCCGCGTTCCCGGCCCAGGAACATGTTCTGCACGATGTCGAGGTTGTCGCACAGCGCGAGGTCCTGGTAGACGACCTCGATGCCCAGGTGCGCGGCGTCACGCGGGCCGTGGATGTGCACTTCCTCGCCGTTGAACAGGACCTGACCGGAGTCGGTCGGGTGGATGCCCGCGATGCACTTGACCAACGTCGACTTGCCCGCGCCGTTGTCGCCGACCAGCGCGGTGACCTGCCCGGGGTGGACGTCGAAGTCGATGTCGTGCAAGACGTGCACGGGACCGAAACTCTTGTTGATGCCGCGCAGCTCGAGGATCGGCTCGCTCACTGGAATTCCTCCGTCTAACCCGTCTGAAGGGGGTCTGCCCCGTTCTCAGGTGTTGCCCGCACAGGGGTGGACGCGCCGGAACGGGGTGCGCCTGGCACACCCCGCCCCGGCGCGAGCCTGGACTACTTGATGCCGAGCTCGGTGCAGACGGCGGCCAGGTCGGCGACGCAGATCTCCGTCGCCTTGACGAAGCCCGCGTCCACGACGGTCTTGACCTTGTCCTTGGTGATCAGCTGCGCGGGCAGCAGGACCGACTTGACGTCGCGGTTGCCGGTGGTGTCCTTGGTGACGCCGGTGGCGAGCGCGTCGGCGGCGGCCGTGTCGCCCTTGGCCAGCGCGGCGGCCAGCTTGGCGGTCGCGTTCGCCTGGTCGTTGATCGGCTTGAACACGGTCATGAACTGGTCGCCGCGCAGGATGGCCTGCAGGCCCTCCGGGGTGGCGTCCTGGCCGGTGACCGGGACCTTGCCGTTGAGGCCGTACTTCTTGAGCACGGTGATGATCGCGCCGGCGAGGCCGTCGTTCGCGGCGACGACGCCGTCGACCTTCTGGCCGTTGCCGGTCAGGATCTGCTCGAAGGTGGTGCCGCCCTTCTGGTTGTCCCAGTTGTCGATCGGCTGCGACTGGACCAGCTTCAGGTCACCGGCGTCGTACTTCGGCTTCAGCACCTTCTGCTGGCCGTTGTAGAACAGGGTGGCGTTGTTGTCCGTCGGCGCGCCCTCGATCTCGATGATCTCGGCGGGCTTCTTGTCCGGCGCCAGCGCGGCGAGGCCCTGCACGAGGCCCTGGCCCTGCAGCTCGCCGACCTTCTCGTTGTCGAACGAGACGTAGTACTTCGAGCTGCCGCCCAGGTTCAGCCGGTCGTAGTCGATGACCGGGATGCCCTGCGCCTCGGCCTTCTTCGCGACCGTCGCGCCGATCTCGCTGTTCGGCGTGGCGATGATCAGCACCTTGACCCCGGCGTTGATCATGCCGTCGGCGAGCGTGGAGAACTTCTGCACGTCACCCTGGGCGTTCTGGATGTCCGCCTGGAGGCCCTCGGCCTCCAGCGCCTTCTGCAGGAGCGGCTTGTCGAAGCCCTCCCACCGCGCGGAGCTGGCGGTCTCGGGGAGGATGACGCCGACCTTCGCGCCGCCCGAGCCGCTGTTCGTGTTGGTGTCCGAGGTGGTGGTGCCACCACCGGACGTGTTGGCGCCACATGCCGTCATGGCCACGGCGAGGCCGGTGCCAAGGGCGATGAGAGCGAGGCTCTTGCTGCGCATCCGCCATCCCTTTCACGCAGGAGCGTAAATGTTGTGGCGCACAACGTATGCCCACACCCACGGTGACCGGAAGCACACTTGACCGGTAAAGTAGGCACGATGCGCTAACGGCGAGGTAACCGAACGGACATCTGACTACGCCTAATGCCGTAGTTCGTTACATCCGGTCACAACGAACGTCGCCGGAGAGGTCACCACGAACGCAGGGTGGCGATCCGTTCCTCGAGCTGCTCGATGCTGGCCATCGCGGTCGGCGGGCCACCGCAGTACTCGCGCAGCTGGTTGTGGATCTTGCCGTGCGGCTTCTTGGTGCGGTGGTGGTGCATGGCCACCAGGGTGTTCAGCTCCTTGCGCAGCTGCGCCAGCCGTTCCTGCACGCTCGCCGGACGGGTCGCGGCCGGTGGCGGCGGTGGTGCGGCGACCTGGCGCTTGCTGGCCTCGACCAGCTGCTTCTCCTGCCGCTGCCGCAGCAACGCGCGTACCTGGTCCGGCTCCAACAGGCCGGGCAGGCCCAGGTACTCCTGCTCCTCGTCGCTGCCCGCGAACGCCGCCGTTCCGAACGACGAGCCGTCGTAGATCACCTGGTCGAGCTCGGCCGAGGCGCCCAGCGCGGTGAACGCCTTCTCCTCCTCGCCTGGCTCGTCCTTGACCTGGTTGGCCTGCGACAGCAGCTCGTCGTCCCAGCCGTCCTTCTCCCGGTGCGGCTTGCCCAGCACGTGGTCGCGCTGCTGCTCCAGCTCGCTCGCCAACCCCAGCAGGACCGGCACGCTGGGCAGGAACACGCTGGCCGTCTCGCCCTTGGCCCTGGCCCGCACGAACCGGCCGACGGCCTGGGCGAAGAACAGCGGCGTCGAGGCGCTGGTGGCGTACACGCCGACGGCCAGCCGCGGCACGTCCACGCCCTCGGACACCATCCGCACGGCGATCAGCCAGCGGTCGGTCGAGGCGGCGAACTCGGCGATCCGGCCGGACGCCTTCGGGTCGTCGGAGAGGACCAGGGTCGCCTCGTGGCCCGTGGTGCGCTTCAGGATCTCGGCGTAGGCCTTGGCCACGGTCTGGTCGGTGGCGATCACCAGGCCGCCCGCGTCGGGCACACCGCCCTCGCGCAACTGGGTCAGGCGCATGTCGGCGGCCTTGAGCACCGACGGCATCCACTCGCCCGTCGGGTCCAGCGCCACCCGCCACGCCCGCGCCGTCTGCTCCTGCGTCAACGGCTCGCCCAGCCGGGCGGAGAACTCCTCGCCCGCGCTCGTGCGCCACTGCGCCTCACCCGAGTAGGCGAGGAAGATCACCGGCCGGACCACGCCGTCGCGCAACGCGTCCGAGTAGCCGTAGGAGTGGTCGGCGCGACTGCGCTGCACGCCGTCCGGGCCCGGCTCGTAGCTGACGAACGGGATCGGCGAGTCGTCCGAGCGGAACGGCGTTCCGGTCAGGCACAGCCGGCGCACGGCGGGCGTGAACGCCTCGCGGATCGCGTCACCCCACGACTTCGCGTCGCCGCCGTGGTGGATCTCGTCGAGCAGCACGAGCGTCTTGCGGTTCTCCGTGCGCACCCGGTGCAGCATCGGGTGAGCCGCGACCTGGGCGTACGTGAGCGCGACGCCATGGTAGTCGCGGGAGGTCACCGCCATGGTGTTGCGGAAGTTCGAGTCGATCGCGATGCCCGCCTCGGCCGCCGCCTTCGCCCACTGGTGCTTGAGGTGCTCGGTGGGCGTGACGATCGTGACGGCCTCGATCGTGCGGTCGGCCAGCAGTTCCGCCGCGACGCGCAGGCCGAACGTGGTCTTGCCCGCGCCGGGCGTGGCGACGGCCAGGAAGTCCTTCGGCTTGGCCGCCAGGTACTTCGTCAGCGCGCGGCGCTGCCAGGCGCGGAGGGGACGGGTCGTGGCGACTTGCGGTTGCGACAACCTCGAACCCTTTCTGCGCTGATCAGCGGCGGTGCCGCGGGGGCCGTGCGACCGGTGGTGCGGTCGCGTTGCGGGGTGGACACGCAAATGCCCTCGCTGCGGGTAACCGTCGAGGGCGATCCACAGCCTACCCGCTGCGCTCGCGACGCACGGTGGCCGATGCCGCGAAATCACCCGCCATGCACCATGCTTGATGTTGCGATGGGTTCGCCGAGGGACGACACAGCACGCAGCGCGGGTCGCAAGGGACCCCTGCGCCTGTTGGCGCGCACGTTGTCCAAGGCCTGGGACGGCAGCATCTTCTCCGAGGCGGCCGAGGCGGCGTTCTGGCAGGTCCTGTCGTTCCCGCCGCTGCTGCTGGGGTTGCTGGGCAGCCTCGGGTACCTCGGCGACTGGTTCGGGCCGGAGGTCGTGAGCGCGGTCAAGGACCGGATCATCTCCACCTGCCGGACGATCTTCAGCCAGGACGTGGTCAACGGGGTGATCGTGCCCACGGTCGACCAGATCCTCACCACCGGCAAGGGCGAGATCGTCTCGGTCGGCTTCCTGATCTCGCTGTGGGCCGGGTCGTCGGCGATGTCGTCGTTCGTGGACGCGATCACCGCGGCGCACGACCAGTACGGCGTGCGCAACGAGGTGTGGCAGCGGATCTTCGCGCTGCTGCTCTACATGGCGAGCCTGGTGCTGCTGATCCTCGGCCTGCCGGTGGTGGCGCTGGGCCCCGACCTGCTGCCGCGGGTGTTCCCGGACTCGTGGGAACCGACGATCGAGTCGTGGCTGAGCGCGTTCTACTACCCGGGCATGGCGGTGCTGCTGGTGGTGGCGCTGGCGACGTTGTACAAGCTGTCGCTGCCGAACAAGCTGCCGTGGCACCGGCTGCTGCCGGGCGCCGTGCTGGCGATGGCGGTGTTCCTGCTGTCCTCGATCGGGCTGCGGCTCTACATCCAGTGGATCACGACCACCGGGTACACCTACGGCGCGCTGGCGACGCCGATCGCGTTCCTGCTGTTCGCCTACCTGATCGGGCTCGCGATCACGCTCGGCGCGTACTTCAACAGCGCGATGCAGGAGATGTGGCCGGCGAAGATGACGCGGCGGCAGCGGCGGCGGTGGCAGCGGCTGGAGATCGAGCGGGCGGCCGAGCGGATCCGTTCGGACCGGAACAAGCCGCCCGCGGGGGCCGAGCCGCCGGGCCGCAACCACACCGCGCCGTCACCCGCGGACACCCACCACACCGTGCCGTTGCCGGTGGAACGCCGGACGGCGCGCGAGACGCGGGTGAGCGGGCACGGGTCCGGCCCCGGCGGGTCGGTGCCGGGGCCTTCCTGAGCTTCTCGACGTGCGGAGGGCTTACTCGCCGCCGCCCTTGGGCAGGCTGTCGTAGATCTTCTTGCATTCCGGGCAGACGGGAGAGCCCGGCTTGGGCGACTTCGTCACCGGGAACACCTCGCCGCACAGCGCCACCACGTGCGTGCCCATCACCGCGCTTTCCGCGATCTTGGCCTTCCGCACGTAGTGGAACATCTTCGGGGTGTCGTCACCGGTGGTGTCCGTGCCTTCCGGCCGGGTCTCCACGTCGGGCAGAGTCTGCGTGCTCACGCGCCCAGGGTACCTGGGAAGATGGCACCTCGTGAGTACGCCGAGCGTCACCGACGAGGTCCGATCCGCCCTGGCCGAGAACCGGCCGGTGGTCGCGTTGGAGAGCACCATCCTGTCCCACGGGCTACCGCCCGGCCGCAACCGCGAGGTCGCCGAACGGCTCGAAGGCGTGGTGCGCGCCGCGGGCGCGGTACCGGCCACGATCGCCGTCCTCGGTGGCGTGCCCAAGATCGGGTTGACCCCCGCCGAACTGGATTTTGTCTGCGACCCAACAAATGACCTGGTGAAGCTGTCCCGGCGTGACCTGGGCGCGGCGTACGCGTTGAAGCGCGACGGTGCGACGACGGTGGCCGGCACGGCGGCGTTGGCGCACGCGGCCGGGATCGGGGTGTTCGCCACCGGTGGTCTGGGTGGCGTGCACCGGGGCGCCCGCGAGACGTGGGACGTGTCCGCCGACCTGGACGTGCTGGCCACGACGCCGGTGCTGGTGGTGTGCTCGGGCGTGAAGTCGATCCTGGACATGGGCGCGACGCTGGAGTTGCTGGAGACCCGTTCGGTGCCGGTGATCGGCTTCGGCACGGACCGCTTCCCCGCGTTCTACCGGCGGGAATCGGACTTCGGCGTGCCGTGGCGGGTCGACTCGGCCGCGGAGGCGGCGGCCGTGGTGGCGGCGCACCGGACCGTGCCGGGCTCGGCGGGCGTGCTGCTGGCCAACCCCATCCCGGTCGACTTCGAGATGGCCGCCGACCTGCACGAACGGCTGCTGACGGAGGGCTTGGAGCTGCTGCGCGAGCGGAACGTGCAGGGCAAGGAGGTCACGCCCGTGCTGCTGGAGCACTTCCACACCGCCAGCGGCGGGGTGAGCCTGGACGCCAACGAGGCCCTGGTCGTGTCGAACGCCTCCCTCGCCGCGGCGGTGGCCGTGGAGCTGGCGGCGTGAGAAGCGGGATCGTGGTCGTGGGCGACGCCGGGCTGGACGTGGTGGCCCGGCACGCGGGCCCGATCGTGCACGGCGGTGACTCGCGGGCGTCGGTGACCATCGAACCCGGTGGCGCGGGTGCCAACACGGCGGTGTGGCTGGCCGCGTGCGGCGCGTCGCCGGTGCTGGTGGCCCGGGTCGGCGCGGACTCGGCGGGACGCCAGGTGCACGCCGAGCTGACGTCGGCCGGGGTGCGGTGCGCGTTCGCCGTGGACCCGGAGGCGGCGACGTGCTGCGTGGTGGTGCTGGTGGACGAGACCGGTCAGCGCAGCATGCTGCCCGACCGGGGCGCGAACGCCCGTTTCTCCCCCGGTGACCTGGACGAAGGGCTGCTGCGGGACGCCGCGCACCTGCACCTGTCCGGGTACGTGCTGCTGGACGCGTCGTCCCGGCCCGCCGGGTTGGCGGTGCTGCGCGCGGCCCGGGAGGCGGGTTTGACGACCTCGGTCGACCCGCAGTCGTCGGCGTTGATCTACGACGGATTCCTGGACGACATCCGGGGTGTTGACCTGCTGCTGCCGAACACCGAGGAGCTGGTGGCGCTCACCGGGTCCGCGGAGCCCGCGTCGGCCGCGGCGTTGCTGGACGTGGTGGGCGCGGTGGCGTTGACGTCCGGCGCGGACGGTGCGAGCTGGGTGGACTCCGACGGCGTGGTGTCGGTGCCGGCGGAGGACGTCGAGTGCGTGGACTCGACCGGTGCCGGTGACGCGTTCGACGCGGGGTTGCTGGCGGCGTGGCTGTCCGGGGCGTCACGGCTGGACGCGCTGCGCGGCGGGGTGCGCGCGGCGGCCCGGGCGGTGTCGGCCGTCGGCGCACAACCGGCTCAGCCGGCCCAGCCCTCTCAGCCTTCGATGACGTGATGCGGGCGCGACTCGATCGCGCGGTGCTCCTTGACGAAACGGCTGGCCTTCTCCGCCTTGCGGGGAGGCCGGTCGTTCGCGATCAGCACGGCCATCCACGGCAGCGGCACCGACAGCACGATCAGCGCCAGGGCCAGCCACCAGGTCTGGTAGAAGACCATCGCCAGGATGAGGCACGGGATGCGCGCGCCCATCATGATCGCGTACTTGCGCTTGCGCGCGGCGTGCTGCTCCTCGTAGGAGGGGGCCGCTTCGGTGATGAGCACCGGTGTGCCGTCGCGCTCGGGACTGACCATGCCTCCATCCTCCCACTGGCTCGGCCCGACGGACACCCGCCGGGTTGCGATTTCACAGCCGCACGCGCGGCCATCCGGCTGACCTTAGGATCCCGTTGTGGTCGCCCTTGATCGGCTCGTGGACGTGCTGGGGAGCCTCGGCACGCACCTGAGCTGCGCGCCGCGCGGGCGGGACGTGGAGTTGCGCGGGGTGGCGCTGCACGACCCGGCGGAGCACACGACGGCCGCGGCGGACGACGTGCTGCTCGGGTTGGGCGTGCCCTCGCCTGCCGCGGCGGCACGGCTGGTCGGGTCGACCTCGGCGGCGGCGGTCGTGCTGCACGGGGCGCCGCCGCTGGACGAACGGGTGCTCGCGGCGGCGAAGAAGTCCGGGGCGGCCGTGTTGTTGGTGGACCCGTCGGTGCCGTGGGGGCAGCTGGCGAACGTCGCGCAGACTCTCGTGCTGGGCGGGCAGGGTTCCGGCGACCTGTTCGCGGTGGCGGACGCAATCGCGGCGGTGGTCGGCGGGCCCGTGACGATCGAGGACCAGCAGTCGCGGGTGCTGGCGTACTCGTACCGGCAGCAGGGCGTCGACCAGGTGCGGGTGGAGACGATCCTGGGTCGGCGGGTGCCGGAGGAGGCGTGGCAGGCGCTGGACGCGTACGGCGTGTTCACGCACCTGGCGCGGTCCGACCAGCCGCTGTTCGTGCCGAAGCTGACCGACCAGCTGGGCGGGCGGCTCGTGGCGGCGGTGCGGGCGGGCCGGGAGCTGCTGGGTTCGGTGTGGGTCGAGGTGGACGACCCGGTGGACGCGGTGCGTGCGGCGGCGCTGGTGGACGGCGCGCGGACGGCGGCGTTGCACCTGCTGCGGGCGCGGGCGTCGGCGGACCTGGAGCGACAGGCCGAGGCGGACCTGGTGATCGAGGCGCTGGACTCGGGGCTGCCCGCGAACCTGGCCCGGCTGGGGTTGCCGTCGACCGACCTGCGGGTGATCGCCGTGCAGGCGCACGCCGGTGAGGGTGAGCACGGGGCGGCGCTGCTCGCGTTCTCCCGGGCGACGGCGGGTTTCGGCTGGTCACGGCCCGGTCGGTCGGCGTTGTTCGGCAACGTGCTCTACACCGTGCTGCCGTGCGGCGAGGACCCGTCGGCCGCGGTGGACTGGGTGCGGGCGCTGGGGCGTGAGCTGCCCGCGGAGGCGGTCGTGCTGGCCGGGGTCGGCGGGCGGGCGGACGCCGCGTCACTGCCCGCGTCCCGCGGTGAGGCGGACGAGTGCCTGGCCCTGTCCGGTGGTGAGCCCGTGGTGTACGACCAGGCGTGGGCGCGGGTGCTGCTGCGGCGGTTGGCGGCGGTGGCGGAGGCCGGGCGGTTGCCGTCGCGCGGGCCGGTGGCGGACCTCGTGCGGCACGACGCCGAGCACGGCACGCAGTACGCGATGACGCTGCGTGCCTGGCTGGCGGCTCAGGGGGACTCCCGTGAGGCGGCCCGGGCGCTATCGGTGCACCCGAACACGCTGCGCTACCGGTTGCAGCGGATGGCGGCGGTGACGTCGCTGCCGTTGGACGACCCGGAGCAGCGCCTGGCCATGGCCATCGCCCTGGCCATCACCCCTGAACGTTGAACTCACCGGTCCTGAACGTAGG
Source organism: Saccharothrix sp. CB00851 (assembly GCF_001905065.1). NCBI lineage: Bacteria > Bacillati > Actinomycetota > Actinomycetes > Pseudonocardiales > Pseudonocardiaceae > Saccharothrix > Saccharothrix sp. CB00851. The sequence continues at coordinate 62,173 of NZ_LWLC01000032.1, read as the reverse complement.
ACACGCCCGTTCTGAACGTAGGACACGCGCGACGTGAACGTAGGACTCTCGCGCGTGTCCTACGTTCGGAACGCGCGTGTCGAACGCTCAGGACCACCGTGTCGAACGCTCGGGTACCCCGAGTTCGACGTTCGGGTGGGTTGGTAGGGCGCGGGAGGGTGGGGCGCGAGACGATGGCGCGGTGCTCCCTGATCTTTCTGCCGACCTGACCGCACGGCTGCGCGAAGCCTTCCGGACCGCCGACTACGACGCCGACGGGGTGGTCGACGTGCTCGGGCCGCAGGCCCACGCGGCGCTGGGCCGGGGCGAGCCCGAGGCCGCCAGGCGGGCCACCCGGGACGCGGGCGCGCTCGGCACGCTGGTCCGCCTGTTCCTGCTCGGCGACACCGAGCCCGAGGCCGCCGTGCGGGCGGCCCTGCCGGACGTCGACCTGGACACCGCCGTGAAGGCCGAGGTGCTGCGCGGTGCCGGTGACGGCCTGCGCGCCGGGCTGGACATCCGCCCCTACGGCGACGACGAGGGCTCCTGGTGGGTCATCGCCGACCAGGACGCCGACCAGCGCGGCGGGCCCGTCCCGGCCGACCACGTGCTCGGCGTCGGCCACGCGTCCATCAGCCTCGCCCGCGCCACGTCACGCCGCCCCGTCGGCGCCCTCCTCGACCTGGGCACCGGCTGCGGCGTGCAGGCCCTGCACGCGAGCCGCCACGCCGAGCGGATCACCGCCACCGACCTGTCCGAACGCGCGCTCGCCCTGGCCGCGGGCACGTTCCGGCTCAACGAGGTCGACGTCGAACTCCGCCAGGGCGAGTGGTTCGGCCCCCTGCGCGGACGGCGGTTCGACCAGGTCGTCTGCAACCCGCCGTTCGTGGTCGGCCCGCCCCGGGTCGACTACGTCTACCGCGACTCCGGCCTCGCCGGCGACGACGCCAGCGCCCTGGTCGTGCGCCAGATGCCGTCATTCCTCAACGAAGGCGGCGTCGGCCAGCTCCTGGCCTCCTGGCTGCACCGCAAGGGCGAGGACTGGGCCGACCGGGTCTCCGGCTGGCTGCCGCGCGGCGGTGTGGACGCCTGGTTCGTGCAGCGCGACGTCGCCGACCCCGCCCTCTACGTCGGCACGTGGCTGCGTGACGCGGGCGTCGACCCGCGCGGCGCCGAAGGCCGGGCCAAGGCCGCCGCCTGGCTGGACTGGTTCGCCGAGAACGACGTCGAGGGCATCGGGTTCGGCTTCGTCACGCTCCGCCGCACGGACACCGAGCACGCCGAGGTGGTGTGCGAAGACCTCCGCCACGCCTTCGACGACCCGCTGGGCCCCGAGTCGGCCGCCTGGCTGGACCGGGTCGCCTGGCTGCGCGCCACCGACAACGACCAGCTCCTGCGCACCCGCTTCACCATGCCGGAGACCGTGCTGCTGGAGGAGGTCTCCTCCCCCACCGACGAGGGCTGGGAGGCGGTCGTGCGCCGCCTGCACCGCGTGGACGGCCCCGGCTGGCAGCACGAGCTGGACGAGACCGCGGCGAAGCTGCTGGCGGGTTTCCGGGGCGCGTTGCCGCTGGAAGACCTGGTGACCCTGCTCGCCTACGCCCACGACCTGGACGCGGACGCGCTGGCCGGAGCCGCGCTCCCGATCGTCCGCGACCTCGTCCGGCACGGCATGGTGGTGCCCGCGTGAGAGCCGTTGTGGCGCGCGTCACGGAGGCTTCGGTCACCGTGGACGGCGAGGTCGTCGGCGCCATCGACGAGCCGGGCCTGCTGGTCCTGCTCGGCATCCACGTCGACGACGACGCCGTCCGGGCGCATGTGATGGCCCGAAAGCTGTACGAGCTGCGCGTCCTGAGGGACGAGCAGTCGTGCGCGACGACCGGAGCGCCCCTGCTCGTGGTGAGCCAGTTCACACTTTACGGAGAGACGCGGAAGGGGCGGCGGCCGTCGTGGACCGCCGCCGCACGACCCGAGCGGGCTGAGCCGTTGGTGGCGGAAGTGGTCGCGGAACTGCGCCGGAAGGGTGCCCGAGTACAAACGGGACGGTTCGGCGCGATGATGTCGGTGCGGAGTGTGAACGACGGCCCGTTCACCGTGTTGGTGGAACTCTAGATCCTTCTCAGGCAAATCTCAGGATTCGCGGCGCAACCGCTGTGACGGCAGTGACGTCTTCTGGTCATGGGAAGCGGGAACCATTTCGACCCGGTTCGCGTTTCCCCCAGTGACAGACACCGAAAGGTGGCCGCGCAGCGCAGCGCGGAGTGTGCGACACGACCGCACTGCCAGCCCGCGACACAAGGGGGAGGGAGCGCCATGACCGTCCCGAAGCTCCTCGACCGTCAGGTCGGGAACGAGACGACCAGCACGAGCGCCGAGTTGGACCTCGACGCCCAGGGACCGGCCGCGGACCTGGTTCGGGTCTACCTGAACGGGATCGGCAAGACAGCGCTGCTGACCGCGGCGGACGAGGTGGAGCTCGCCAAGCGGATCGAGGCGGGCGTCTTCGCGCAGCACAAGCTCGAGACCCACCCGGAGCTGCCGGAGGAGCGCCAACGCGAACTCCGCGCGTTGATCCGGGATGGGCACGTGGCAAAGAACCACCTTCTCGAAGCGAATCTCCGGTTGGTCGTTTCGCTGGCGAAGCGATACACCGGCCGCGGAATGCCGCTGCTCGATCTGATCCAGGAGGGGAACCTGGGTCTGATCCGCGCGGTGGAGAAGTTCGACTACACCAAGGGCTTCAAGTTCTCGACCTACGCGACCTGGTGGATCCGCCAGGCGATCACGCGGGGAATGGCGGATCAAGGTCGCACGATCCGGCTGCCCGTCCACCTCGTGGAGCAGGTCAACAAGCTCGCCCGGATCAAGCGCGACCTGCACCAGCAGTTGGGCCGCGAGGCGACCAACGAGGAGCTGGCCAAGGAGTCGGGCCTGTCGCCGGAGAAGGTGGTCGACCTGCTCGACCACGCCCGCGACCCGGTGAGCCTGGACATGCCGGTCGGCACCGAGGAGGACGCCCCGCTGGGCGACTTCATCGAGGACTCCGACGCCACGGACGCGGAGAGCGCGGTCATCTCCGGCCTGCTGCAGGACGACCTGCGTCGGGTGCTGGCCACGCTGGACCCGCGCGAGCAGGCGGTGATCCGGCTGCGCTACGGCCTGGAGGACGGTCAGCCGCGCACCCTGGACCAGATCGGCAAGCAGTTCGGGCTGTCGCGGGAGCGCGTGCGGCAGATCGAGCGCGAGGTCATGTCGAAGCTGCGGCAGGGCGAGCGGGCGGCCAAGCTGCGGGCCTACGCGAGCTGAAACCGACCCGATCGATACAGGGTCCACCCAGCGGGACGTCACCGCTGCGCGGGATTGACTTGTGACGCCTGTCACGGCACGGTCGTGCGTTACACGAGCCACGCGACACCTCCGCCCCATTACGCGGAGGTTGTCGCACGCTGAGGAAGGTCGGGGCGGTCGGGGGCCGGCCCGGCCTTCCGCGTTTCCCTAGAGCCCCAGGTACTCCGCGAGCTTCTCTCGGAAGAACCGGACGTGCGCTTCGCGTTCCTCGCCGGCGTAACCGCGCGGCACGCCTTCCACGATCATGATCAGGCACAGGTACGCGCGGTAGAGCGCGATCCGGGTCTCCTCGGCCTCGGTGAACCCCTCGATCCCGTAACCGGCCTTGTAGTCGTCGTCCAGTTCGGTGAACAACGCCACGGTCGCGATCTCCGCCAACGGGTCGCCGAACAACGCCCGCTCCGGGTCGATGATCCCCTCGACGTGGCCGCCGGCCAGGAGGATGTTCGCCTCCCACAGGTCGAAGTGCACCAGCACCGGCTCGGTGACCTCGTCCAGCAGGTGCGCGCGGGCCGCGAAGGCCGGTCGCACGTCCGGCAGCTCCACGCCGAACCGGTCCGCGTCCGCCAGCACCGCGTCCACCATCGCCGTGAACGCCGCACGCCACGTCGCCGCGTTCGGCCCCTGCACGTAGCCGAACACGTCACCGGTGATCCGGTGCAGCTCGCGGACGATCGCGCCCAGCTCACGGCGCAGCGCACCGTGCTCGGCATCGGTCAGCCCAGGGCGTGCGGTCGACCACGGCACGCCGTTCAGCGCCGTCATCAGCAGGAAGTCGTCCTCGTGCAACAGGACCTCGGGCACCGGCAGCCCGCGTGACGCCATCAGCTCGAACGCCAGCGCCTCCGTGCGCATCAGGTCCCGCTCGTAGGTGAGCAGCGGCACGCCCGGCGGCGGCGCGACCTTCAGCACGGCCTCCCGACCGTCCGCCGCGGTGAGCCGGTAAGCGGTGTTGAACATGCCCTCCGTCAGCTCGACGTGCGCGGCGAGCGGCACACCGAGGACGCGCCGGACCAGGGAGTCGAGTTCGGCGGCGGAGAGCCGTCGCTTGGTGAGGCTGTCGACCACGACGCGAATCACACCACGCGTGGCGGGACGCGACGGCGCGATCGGTATAAGTTCGTCGGAACCCGAAGCGCGCAAGGGAGCCCGCGACGTGACCTCGTCGAACCTGTTGGGACCGACGTTCCAGTACACCGACGTCCTGCCGTTGGCCAAGGACAACCACACCGACTACCGGCTCGTGACGCCGGACGGCGTGTCGGTGGTCGAGGCCGCCGGTCGGACGTTCCTCCAGGTCGAGCCCGCGGCGCTGACGCTGCTGGCCAAGGAGGCGATCCGGGACATCCAGCACCTGCTGCGCCCCTCGCACCTGGCCCAGCTGCGCGCGATCGTGGACGACCCCGAGGCCAGCGGCAACGACCGGTTCGTCGCGATGGACCTGCTGCGCAACGCGTGCATCTCCGCCGGCGGCGTGCTGCCCATGTGCCAGGACACCGGCACCGCGATCGTGATGGGCAAGCGCACCGAGTCCGTGCTGACCGGCGGCACGGACGAGGAAGCCCTGTCGCGCGGCATCTTCGAGGCCTACCAGGAGCTGAACCTGCGGTACTCGCAGATGGCGCCGGTCACCTTCTGGGACGAGAAGAACACCGTCACCAACCTGCCCGCGCAGATCGACCTGTTCACCGCGCCGGGCGTGGAGCCGAAGTACGAGTTCCTGTTCATGGCCAAGGGCGGCGGTTCGGCCAACAAGACGTTCCTGTACCAGGAGACGAAGGCGCTGCTGAACCCCTCGCGGCTGGCCAAGTTCCTGGACGAGAAGCTGCGCTCGCTCGGCACCGCCGCGTGCCCGCCCTACCACCTCGCCGTGGTCGTCGGCGGTCTGTCGGCCGAGCAGAACCTGAAGGTCGCCAAGCTCGCGTCGGCCCGCTACCTCGACGGCCTGCCCACCGAGGGTTCGGCCGCGGGCCACGCGTTCCGGGACGTCGACCTGGAGCAGCAGGTGCTGGAGCTGACCCGGAACTTCGGCATCGGCGCCCAGTTCGGCGGCAAGTACTTCTGCCACGACGTGCGCGTGATCCGGCTGCCCCGGCACGGCGCGTCCTGCCCGGTCGGCATCGCGGTGTCGTGTTCGGCGGACCGGCAGGCCAAGGCGAAGATCACCCCCGAGGGCATCTTCCTGGAGCAGCTGGAACGCGACCCGGCGCACTTCCTGCCCGACGTGACCGGCGAGGACCTGTCCGACGAGGTCGTGAAGATCGACCTGACCCGGCCCATGGCGGAGATCCGCGCGACGCTGTCGGCGTTGCCGGTGAAGACGCGCGTGTCGCTGACCGGGCCGCTGGTGGTGGCGCGGGACATCGCGCACGCCAAGATCAAGGAACGGCTGGACGCGGGCGAGCCGATGCCGCAGTACCTCAAGGACCACCCGGTGTACTACGCCGGACCGGCCAAGACGCCCGAGGGGTACGCGTCCGGGTCGTTCGGGCCGACGACGGCGGGCCGGATGGACTCCTACGTCGAGCAGTTCCAGGCCGCCGGCGGGTCGCTGGTGATGCTGGCCAAGGGCAATCGGTCCAAGCAGGTGACGAACGCCTGCCAGACGCACGGCGGGTTCTACCTGGGCTCGATCGGCGGACCGGCCGCGCGGCTGGCCCAGGACTGCATCCGCAAGGTCGAGGTGCTGGAGTACCCCGAACTGGGCATGGAAGCGGTCTGGAAGATCGAGGTGGAGGACTTCCCGGCGTTCGTCGTGGTGGACGACAAGGGCAACGACTTCTTCGCCGAGACCTCCGCCCCGACCCTCCAGATCTCGTTCCGGAAGTAGCTCTTCCCGGCTTACAGGTCGAACACGCCGAGCTTGGCGCCGCGCGTGAAGAAGTCCCACTCGCTGTAGGTGAAGCGCTGTGGGACTTCTTCAGGCCGGTTGCTGTTGCGGACGAGCACCTCGTCGGCCGTGCGCATGACCTCGACGCAATTCGAGCCGCCGCCGCTGAACTTCGTCCACACGCCGTGCTTCAGGGTCATCAGGTCTCCTCCGTGATCCGGGTCAGGAGTTCGCGGCTTTCCTCAACTCCCAACGCCTTCGCACGGGTGTGGTCGAACCAGCGGCTCGTCTTCTCCACGTGGTTGACACCGTCCTCGAAGTGGTCGCCGAACGGGGTGTCGACGCTGACCAGCGACGGCAGCTTGTCGGGCAGCCGGAACAAGGTCAGCGTAGTACCGGACAACGCGTGCGCTCCCGCTCCTTGCGGCATCACCTGCACCACGACGTTCTCCAGCTCGGTCATCGCGAGCACGTGCTTGAGCTGGTCCCGCATGACCTCCGGGCCACCGATGTTGGCCCTGAACGCGGGCTCGGAGACCACCGCCCACAGCTTCAGCGGCGGCTCGCGGTCGGTCAGCAGCGCACGGCGTTCAAGGCGCAGTTGCAGGTTCTTCTCCAAGGGCTCGCCGCTGAGGCCGATGCCGGTCATGAGCGCGCGGGCGTACTGCTCGGTCTGGAGCACGGCCGGGAGGAGCTCGAACGACGAGTAGAGGGCTTCGGTGGCGATGGCCTCGACGTCGAGGATGCGGCGCAGCCAGGGCTGGATGGTGCCGCCGATCTTGCTCTTCGGCCTGCGCCGGTGCGCTTCGGAGTTGAGGGCCAGCAGGTCCTCGCGCGTCGCGTCGTCGGCTTGGTAGAGGTCGAGCAGCTTCTCCAGCTCGGCCTGCTTGACGCCGCTGATCGCGTTCTCGATGTTGCTGATCTTGGTCATCGTGCAGTGCAGCACCTCGCCCACGCGTTCCCGGGGCACGCCTGCCTCTTCGCGCATGCGGCGCAGGGTGGTGCCGATCTGGATGCGGGCGGCACTGCGGTGTGGGCTGGTCATCGCTCTCCTCGATCATCACCCGATCGGGACTTGTGTCCATCGTGTACGTACGAGATAGTCATCTCGAATTCGGAGAGTATACAACCATGACCGGGGAGTGATGTCCAATGGGGTCGCGTTTCTACCAGGTGAGCTTGATCGAGACGTCCGGGAGCGGGGTCTACTTCCGGCAGATCACGCGTGAGCCGGTGGACGGGAGCGAGAGCCTGCACGCGTGGATGGTGCGGAAGCTGCTGGACCACGAGTGCAACCTGGGGCTCTACGTCGGCGAGACGGGCACGATCGTGGCGGACGAGGACCAGGTGGACGCCGACCTGTGGCTGGCGTGGGACGGGGTGGCGGCCTTCGCGACGACCGAATAATCCGGTGTCGTGCTCGGCGCCGCTGTAGCAGGTTGTGGGGCATGACGTTCGAGGAACTGGTGGCCGAGGGCGCGGCCGTGCCCGTCGAGGGGTGGGACTTCTCCACGTTGCGGGAGCTGACGGACTTCATGATGGGTCCGCAGCCGGTCAGCGACGCGCGCAGCACCGAGCGCGCCGTGGCCGGGTTGGAGGCGGCCGGGCTGACCGTCGTGGACCTGCGGTCGGAGTCGTTGCGGGTGGAGTTCTTCGACGTCGGCGCGGTCGTGCACTTCCTGCGCAAGGTGCTGTGGACGGTGCCCGGGTTCACCGTTTCGGCGTACCGGGACCGGCTCTGGGCTATGCACGAGCACATCGAGCGTGAGGGGTCGTTCGTGGCGAGTTCGGAGCGTTACCTGGTCGAGGCGCGCAAGGAGGGTCAGCTCGGGGTGTAGATCAGGCCCAGCTTGTCGATCTCGGTCCCGGACCGGCCGGCGAAACCCGCGATGTGCCAGCCGGTGGGTGCGGTGAGGGTGACCGCGTCGGCGGTGGGCGTGCCGGCGGAGATCGTGCGGCCGAGGGTGGTGGTGATGCGGACGGAGAAGATCCGGGTGCGGCCGTCGCGTTGACCTCGGGTGAGCGTGGCCTGGGTCAGGTGCTCGCCCGGCTGGAGGGTCAGCGTGGTCGGCGTGCCGCCGGTGCCGCCGTGGGTTCGCGTGGTGCCGTCGGCGAGCGTGAGCCCGACCCGGTCGAGGCGGGCTCCGCCGCTCAGGGTCACCTGGCGCACCGTCGTGCCGGGGTTCACGGCGTCGACGTCGGTGAACGGGGTGCCGTGCGGGCCGCCGAACTGGTCGCTGAGCCGGAGGTGGTCGGTGAGCCGCCAGGTGAAGTCGACGGCGTGCGGGTAGTGGTCGGACAGCGGTTCGCCGTCGGCGTCGAGGAAGGCGGCGTGGTCGTTGCGGTAGGTGGTGGCGGTGAGGTCGATGGCGGCGTTGTCGCGGTAGAGGACCTTGTCCACGACTTCACACGAACTGGTGACGTTCTGCGGGTCGCACACCAGCGCGGGTGCGCCGGCCGCGGGTTCGACGCCGCCCCTGATCAGCTCGACCCAGGCGTCGGTGAGGCCGTTCGGGTGGACGAGGTCGCGGATGTTGTCGCCCGTGCGGGTGTAGCGGGTGTTGGTGTCACCCATGATGATCACGGCGTTGCCCGCCGAGTTCCGGGTGACGTACTCCGACAACTGGGTGATGTTCGCGCGGCGGGCGGCCAGGTCGGCGTCCGTGCTGCCGGCGTTGGCGTGGACGTTGTAGAGGTCGACGTACACGCCCTCGGCGAGGCGGAGGCGGGAGAACGTGAAGCCCTTGGGGGTCAGGCAGTCCGTGCCGTTGCAGCGGTTCCACTTGATCCGGGTGAAGTCGCTGTACGGGTAGGCGGAGAGGGTGTTGAGGCCGTCACCGAACGGCACTCCCCCGCTGGTCGGCGTGCGGTGAGGGTGGTTGTCGGCGGCGTAGAGGGCGGCGTGGTAGTTGAAGTCCTCCTGGACGTTCACCACGTCGTAGTCGCGGATGCGGGCGCCGATGAGCGGGGTGTTCTCCGCCGGGTTCGAGCCCGACAGCGGTTCGGGGAGGCCGGCGACGTTGTAGGTCAGCACGGAGATCCGGCCGCTGACGTCGGCGGACGCGGTCGGGGTCACCAGCGTGGTGGCGCCCGCTGCCGCGAGGACGGTGCCGAGGAGTCGGAGGAGTCGTCTCACGTTACCGGAGTGTGGCGTTCGGGGCTCGACCGGGGAACCGTTGACGCGAATCTTTTTCAGGTGTTCACCCGGTCAGCCCGCCCCCGTCACGCTGCTTCTTCCCGTGCCTCCAGGACGATGCGGCGCGAGCCGAGGGGTGCGTCGAGGGTGACGTTCAGCGGGACGGAGCGCAGCTCCTGGGTGCACAGGACGCCGGTGGGCGGCGGGTAGTAGGTCGTGACCAGGGTGATCAGCACCTGGTCGCCGGACTGGGCGGTGACCTCGGCGCTCGCCGTCTTGCAGCCGCCCGCGAGGCCCAGCACCTGCACCGTGCGGCCGTCCGCCGAGGTCGATGCCTTCTTCTCGTAGATGTCCGGGAGCGTGCTTCCGTCGATCTGGGCAGCCGGGACCTCCGTCGGACCGCCTTCCAGCGGCGCGGGGGTGGTCTGCGGGGGCGGGGCGGTCGGCTGGGGCTCGCCAGTGGATGACAACGTTGTCGGAGCAGACGTCGAACCCGTCGTGGTGGTCGTGGTGACGGACGACTGGCCCAGCGGTGGGTTGTCGGTGCTCGTGCTGGTGCACCCCGCGAGCGCGAGCACGGCGAGGGCGACGGCGGCCTTGACGTTCCTCATAGCTGGAGGACGGTACTCGGGGCCGTGAGGTTGCAAAGGGCGGTGCCCGGCCGACCGGGGCATGGCCGACCGGGCACCAGGGTGGATTACTTCTGGTCCTGTCGGGTGCTGAGGACGACCGTGCGGTCACCGAGCGGCGCGTCGAGCTTCGCGGTGAGCGGCGGGTAGCGGATGTCCATCGTGCAGACCTGCTGGTCGAGCGGCGTGGTCTCGACCAGCACCACCTTCACCACCTGGGCGTTCTGCTCGGCGATCTCGACGCTGGCCTTGCCGCAGCCCGCTTCCTGCGCGATGACGCCGAGCACGCTGCCGTCACCCTCGGTCCACGTGGTGGTGGGGTTGCCCTCGGGGACGGCGCTCGCGTCGACCTTGGTCTTGGGCACTTCCTTGCCGCCCGGCGGCACAGGGCTCTCGAACTCCGGCTCCTCACTCGCGGGTGAGGTCGGTTCGGCCGACGTGGTCAGCGTCGGCCCTGCGCCCGGACCGACGGGCGTGGACGTTGCGCAGGCGGCGAGCACGACCAGCAGCACACCCGCGCCGATTGCGGTTCCAAGGCTTCTCATGCACCCAGGACGGACCAACCCACGCCCCGGGTTGCCCCCCGTTCTTCACAGTTACCCAACCCAGTGAACCGCGCGTGTCCTACGTTCGCGTCGCGCGTGTCCCACGTTCAGAACACCCATGTTGAGCGTTCAGAACACGGTCCAGCTGTTCCGAATGTTCAACATGGGGTGCCTGAACGTAGGACACGCGCGTTCTGAACGTAGGACACGCGGGTGTTAGGGGAGGGAGTTGGTCAGGCCGGTGATGGCGTGGCGGAGGGCGGCGAGGCGGGATTCGGAGGCCAGGCCCGCGTGGTACAGGTGGAACTCCTGGACGCCGGCCTCCGCGTAGGCCAGCCACTCCTTGAGCAGCTCATCGCCGTCCGCCGGCTTCGGCGGCAGGGCCAGCACGTACGCGGCAGTGCGCACGTCGGCCTCGGCACGCAGGGCGCGGATCGCGGGCAACGACGCGTCCACGCCCGGCCAGCACGTCAGGGTGAGGACGTCCACGTCGGCGTCCACGCCCCCGGCCACCGTGGCGAACGGCCCGGTGCCCCACGGGTCGGCCGTCGCGTGCACGGCGATCCGCGTGCCCGGCGACGTCGACCTGATCAGCCCCACCAGCTCACGCCGGAGCAACCGGGACAGGTCGGTGCGCACCGAGCGCACGCTGTCGGCCTGGGCGCCCAGAGCCTCCTCGACGCTGGTAGCGGCGTTGTCGACCCCCGCACGCACCAGCGCCCGCAACCCCTCGGCGTCGTCGTAACGCCGCACGCAACCCGCGCAGAAGCACAGCGACAGCAGCTTCTGCTGCACGGCCGACCAGTCCGCGCCGTCGGTCTTCTCGTGGTGCCCGCCGTGGAAGAACCCCAGCGGCCCGCACGCCTCCAGCACGATCCCGTCCGGCCGCCCCAGCTCCAGCACCTCGGACACCAACGTCCGCGCGTACTCGACCACGTCGTCGTTCGACGGGCACAGCGCGTACGGGTACAGGTCGCCGAACGCGTTGCGCACCGCCACGTCCGGGTGAGCGTCACCCAGTCGACTGCTGTGCGTCAGCACGGTCCACGCGTACACCGGCAGCCCGGCCGCCCGCAGCGCGTCGGAAGCCTCGCCGTAGGAGTCCACACCGTCCATCCAGGACGGCAAAGCGGGCACCAACCGCTTGCCCCGCCACGCCTCCTCCCGCACGGGCAGGTAGAACGCCGCGTGCCGCGCGTCCACCATCCGGTGCGAGGGGTGGAACGGCGTCGCGGCGCGGACGGTGTGGTACGACGCGGCGAGCGCCACGGCATCCACACCGAGCGAGACGACCCGTTCGACAGCGGCCGGGTCGCCCACGACATCCCAGGGGTACAAGTGCGCAACGGTGGTCACCACCGGGGGCGCTTCCTCTCGTAAGACGGGTCGTGCTTCTGCATGTAACCGGTGTCGTCGCGCTGCACGAGGCCGCACGTCCGGTAGTTCTCCGCCAGCCGGGCCAACGCGTCGCGGTCCAGCTCGACGCCCAGCCCGGGTGCGGTCGGCACCGGCACCGCACCGTCCACGAACGTGAACGGTGTCGTGATCACGTCGTCGGCGACGTTCCACGGGTAGTGCGTGTCGCACGCGTAGTTCAGGTTCGGCGTGGACGCGGCGAGGTGCGTCATCGCGGCCAGGCTGATGCCCAGGTGCGAGTTCGAGTGCATGGACAGGCCGATGCCGAACGTCCGGCAGATCCCGGCCAGCTCCTTGGACCGCGACAGCCCGCCCCAGTAGTGGTGGTCGGACAGGATCACCTGCACCGCGCCCACCTCCACCGACCGGGCGATGTGCTCGAACGCGATCACGCACATGTTCGTCGCCAACGGCATCGGCGCACGTGCCGCGACCTGCGCCATCCCGTCGATCTCGGGCGCCGGGTCCTCCAGGTACTCGACCACGCCGTCGAGCTCCTCGGCCACCTTCAGCGACGTCTCGGGCGTCCACGCCGCGTTGGGGTCCAGCCGCAGCGGGTGGTCCGGGAACGCCTCGCGCAGCGCGCGGATCGCCTCGATCTCCTGCTCGGGCGGGTACACGCCGCCCTTGAGCTTGATCGAGCCGAACCCGTGCCGCTCGACGAGCATCCGGGCCTGCGCCACGATGCCCGCCGGGTCCAGCGCCTCGCCGAACTCGTCGGGTTCCGCGCCGGGGTGACCGGCCCACTTGTAGAACAGGTACGCGCTGTACGGCACGGCGTCGCGCACCGCGCCGCCGAGCAGGTCGCTCACCGGGCGGCCGAGCGCCTTGCCCCGGATGTCCCAGCACGCCACCTCGAACGTCGAGAACACGCGGTCCACAGTGGACTCGACGGTCAGCGGCCCGGTCAGCCCGTGCCGGTCGGACCCGGCCTCGCCGCCCAGCGCGGTCGCGATCCGGGAGTGCAGCTCGTTCAGGGCGTGCACGTCCAGGCCCACCAGCGCGGGCGCGGCGGTGCGCATCCGGGTCAGGTGGCCGATGTCGCCGTAGCTCTCGCCGAGCCCCGAGATCCCCTCGTCGGTGTGCACTTCCACGATGGTGCGCAGCGCCCACGGTTCGTGCACGCCCACCGAGTTCAGCAGCGGCGGGTCGCGGAAGGCGACCGGGGTGATGGTGATGTCGGTGATCTTCATGCGGCCAGGCTCCGGCCGGCGGCGACGACCTTCTCCAGTTCCGCCACGTGCTCGGGCGTCGGGTCGAGCAGTGGTGCGCGGACGCCGCCGACGTCGAGCCCGGTGGCCCGGACCGCCGCCTTCACCAGTGACACGGCGTAGCCGGGCACCTTGTCGCGCAACTCGACCAGCGGCTTGTAGAACTCCAACAGGTACCGGTTGACCAACGCCGCGTCACCGTTGCGCACGGCGTGGTAGAAGCCGAGCGAGATCTCCGGCGCGAAGCAGAACACCGCCGACGAGTACAGGTCCACGCCGATGCCCCGGTACGCGGGCACGGTCAGCTCCGCGGTCGGCAGGCCGTTGAAGAACTGGAACGGCTTCTCGACCGCCGAGCGCACCGCGAGCACGATGCGGTGCAGCAGGTCGATGTCGCCGAGCCCGTCCTTGAACCCGACCACGGTCGGCAGCGACGCGACCTCGACCGCCGTCTCCGGCGTGAAGATCGCGTTGTTGCGCTGGTAGACGATCAGCGGCAGGTCCGACGCGCCCGCCACCTCCGTCACGTACCGCACCAGCCCCTTGGCCGGGTTGGTCACCAGGTACGGCGGCAGCAGCAGCAAGCCGTCCGCACCGACCCGCGCCGCGGCCCGGGCGATCCCCTTGGCCGTCGGCACCGGGCCGCCGACGCCCGCGAACACCGGCACCCGCCCGGCCGTCGCCTCGACCGCGACGGCCACCGCCCGTTCGACCTCCGACGGCTCCAGCGCGTGGAACTCGCCGGTGCCGCAGGCGACGAACACGCCGCCCGCGCCCGCCGCCACCCCTCGTCCTACGTGCTCGGCCAGCACGTCCTCCGCGAGCGCGCCGTCCGCGTCGAACGGCGTCACCGGGAAGAACAGCACCCCATCCAGTTGCATACCCAGACCTTCATCCCTTGATCGCTCCGGTGGTGATCCCACGCAGGACGGACTTTGCGTTTCCTCGCGCGGCAGCGCACAGGCGGCGAGCGCGCTGACGACGAGGTGGAGCAGCAGGGGCACCATCGGCGCTGATGAGCGAGTCCCCGCCGACGTGGCAGTGGTTCGGGAGCGGTTCCGTGGGGCGGCACCGACGTCGGTGCCGCCCCACGGGGTGGGCTGCGACGGCACCGCCGCCACTAGCCGTCGCCCCCACGTCTCGGAGGGTGTCGACCGGGGTCACCGGGCCACCCTGGGTGAATGGACGGTCCAAGTCCAGGTTTTGCGCAACCCCGGGCGTTCGCGGGGGTTCACCGGTTCGGCGCAGGCCACCGGAGGCGCGCTGCCGGCGGGGTCGGCGTCGGCGCGGAGCCACGCGCCGGGAGACTTGACGCGTAACTCGGGCGGCCTCGCGGCGCGGTGCGTCCGGGCCGGGGGCGGCACGTGGCGGTGCACCGCTCCGCTCGACACCCGGTACCCGCAGGTCGAGTGCGTGATGGGACCCGCAACGGTCGCTACAGCGACGGCCGTGGCGCACCGGCGGGAGAGTGTCATGGACGGCGACTCCTGTTCACGGCTGCAATGTTCATATATATGAATTGCGGTCGTACTTGTGAACGTGTTGGCCGGACTGTAAGAATCGGCGCAGCGACGTGTCAAGTGCGTGTTGCCGGAACGTTTCCCGTGGAGGACTTGGTGACTGGACCCGCGTCACCCGCTCGGCCGAACGCGGTCAAGTCGGCCGATCGGACTGTGGAACTGCTCGAAGTGCTGTCGGCGTCCGACCGCCCGCTGACGCTGACCGAACTGCACCGCGAGCTGAGCTACCCGAAGTCGAGCCTCTACATGCTCTTGCAGACGCTCGTCGCCCGGGGCTGGGTGGAGCTCGACCCCACCCGAGGCACGTACGGCATCGGCGTGCGCGCACTGCTCGTCGGCACGTCGTACCTCGACCACGACCCGGTGGTGCAGGTCGCCATCCGGGTGATGGAGCAGGTGCGCCGGGAGATCAACGAGACGGTCCACCTGGCGCGGTTGGACGGCGCGGACGTGGTCTACCTGGCCAGCCGCGAGTCCGAGCACCACCTGCGCGTGGTGTCCCGCGTCGGACGGCGGCTGCCCGCGCACTCCACGTCGCTGGGCAAGGCGCTGCTCGCCGCGCGCACGCCCGCCGAGGTCGACGCGATCCTGCCCGCCCGGCTGACGCCGTTGACGCCGAACACCATCATCGAACGCCCGGCGCTGCACGCGCAGCTCGCCGGGTTCCGCGCGGTCGGGTACGCGCACGAACGCGAGGAGAACACGCCCGGCCTGGGCTGCTTCGCCGTCGCGCTGCCCTACCGCAACCCGGTGCTCGACGCGATGAGCTGCTCCGTGCCGCTGGGCCGGCTCGACCCCGACCACGAGCGCCAGGTCGTCGAAGCGCTGCTGCACGCCGCACGCACGATCACCGAACTGCTGCGCCAGTTCGGCCGCTGATTCCGTTATCGCGAAAGGGCTCGACGTGACCGCACGAATCCTGATCACCGGCGCCGCCGGCATAGTCGGCACGCTCATGCGCACCCGACTGGCCGCGCCGGACCGGACCCTGCGCCTGCTCGACATCGCGCCGCTGCCCGCCGCCGAAGACGGTGAACGGGTCGAGTTGGTGACGGCGTCGGTGACCGACCAGGCGGCGATGGACGAGGCGTGCGAGGGCGTCGACGCGGTGATCCACCTCGGCGGGCACAGCCTGGAGCGGCCGTGGGCGGAGATCCTGGACGTCAACATCAACGGCACGCACGTGGTGCTGGAGGCGGCGCGGCGGGCCGGGGTGTCCCGGGTGGTGCTGGCCAGCTCCAACCACGCGGTCGGGTACTACGAGCGTTCCGCCGGTGAGGCGGCTGACTACCTGTTCCCGAAGCCGGACACGTACTACGGCGTGAGCAAGGTGGCGCTGGAGGCGTTGGGCAGCCTGTACGCGTCGCGGTACGGGATGGACGTGATCGCGATCCGGATCGGGTCGTGCTTCGAGAAGCCGCGGGACGCGCGGATGCTGTCGACGTGGCTGTCGCCGGACGACGGCGCGCGGCTGTTCGAGGCGTGCCTGTCGGCGCCGTCGCCCGGGTTCCGGGTGGTGTGGGGTGTTTCGGACAACACGCGGCGGTGGTTCTCGCTTCGTGAAGCGGAGGCGTTGGGGTACAAGTCATCCGATGACTCCGAGGTGTTCGCGGCGGAGGTGCTGGCGGGCGGCTCGCCGGATCCTTCGTCGCCCGCTCTCACGTACCTCGGTGGCGTGTGGTGCACGCCCGAGTTCGACACCGCGGTGAAGGAGGCCGGTCGATGAGCGGCGGCGTGCAGGGGTACAACCCGCGGACCGGTGAGCCGGTAGGCGCGCCCGTGCCGGAGACATCGGATGTCTCCGTGGACTCGCTGGCTCGTGCGGCCGAGGCCGCGTTCCCGTCGTGGTCGTCGTTGCCGGCGGTGGAGCGGGCTTCGGTGCTGGACGCCGTGGCGGATGCGCTGGACGCTTCGTCGGACGCGTTGATCGAGCTCGCGGAGGCCGAGACGGCGCTGGGCGTGCCGCGGTTGACGACGGAGCTGAAGCGGACCACGAACCAGTTGCGGCTGTTCGGTGGCGTGTTGCGCGAGGGCAGCTACGTCGAGGCGACGCTGGACTCGGCGAACCCCGACATCATCCCGCCGCGGCCAGTGCTGCGGCGCATGCTCCGTCCACTCGGGACGGTCGGGGTGTTCGCGGCGTCGAACTTCCCGTTCGCGTTCTCGGTGGCTGGTGGCGACACGGCGTCCGCACTGGCCGCGGGGTGCCCGGTGATCGTGAAGGCGCACCCGTCGCACCCGGGGACGTCGCAGGAGACGGCGCGGATCGTGGCGTCCGTCGTGCCGGCGGGTGTTTTCGGCATCGTGCACGGGCAGCAGGCCGGGGTGACGCTGGTCAAGCACCCGGCGATCAAGGCGGTCGGCTTCACCGGTTCCACGGTGGGCGGTCGGGCGCTGTTCGACCTGGCGAGCTCGCGCCCCGACCCGATCCCGTTCTACGGCGAGCTGGGCAGCGTCAACCCGACCGTGGTGCTGCCCGAGGCCGCCGCGGCCAGGCCGGACGGCTTCGCGGCCGAGTTCGTCGGCTCGCTGACCCTCGGGGTCGGCCAGTTCTGCACCAACCCCGGCCTGGTCTTCGCGCCGGACTCCCTCGTGCCCGCGTTGGCCGACGCCGTGTCATCCGCGGTGGGCGGCCCGATGCTGAACGAGCGGATGTGCGACGCCTACCGGTCGGGCACTGACGGCTTGGCCTCCTCGGGGCTGGCCTCGCTCGTCGCCGAGGGCAGCGCGCCGACCGAGGGGTGGAGCGTCCCACCGCGCCTCTTCGAGGTGCCGCTGGCGACGTTCGCGGAGAACCTGGAGAAGCTCACCGAGGAGCACTTCGGCCCGGCCGCGATCGTGGTGACCTACACCGATCCCGCCGAGCTGGCGACCGTCCTGCCGCGCCTCCCGGGAACGCTCACCGGCACCCTGCACGCCGCCGAGTCCGAGCACGAGCCCGCGGGGCGCGTCGCCGAGGCCCTGCGGCCGGTCGTGGGGCGGCTGATCTTCAACGGCTGGCCGACCGGCGTCGCGGTGGCCTGGGGCATGCACCACGGCGGCCCCTGGCCGGCCACCACCAACCCGCTGCACACGTCCGTCGGGGCCACCTCGATCCGCCGCTGGGTCGCCCCGGTGACCTACCAGTCCTGGCCGGACGCCCTGCTGCCCGCCGAACTGCGCGACAACAACCCGCTGGGCATCCCGCGCCGGGTCGACGGCGTACTCGGGGTCCACTGACCACGCACCGACCGTCGGCTGCCCCCATCCACTCCCTGGCCGGTCCCGTCCACTCGTTGGTCGGGACCGGCCAGGTCGTTGCACGGGGCCGGCGCCGGGGTGCCGGCCAGGCCGGCGGACATCCGAGCCTCCGACTCAGGTGGGTGGGTACAGGGAGTAGGACGGGAAGTTGCCGTAGAGCCGTTCGCCGGGCGGGCCCTCGGTGACCGCGTGCACCAGCAACGACCCGCCGACGAACGCACCGCGCCACGACGCGCCCCGCCCGCCGAACACCTCCTCGCGGTCACCGCGCGAGCGGGCCTTGCTGTGGCCGAACTTGAACGCGTTCACCTCACCGGCCAGCCGTCGGGCGGTCGCCTCGTCGTCGCACGACAGGGAAGCCACCAACGCGCCGTTGCTCGCGTTCATCGCGGCCAGCAGTTCGGCCGAGAGGAAGGAGTCGAACAACGACCGCTGCACCACGTACCGCGGGTAGGCGGTGCAGCGCTGCTTGGCGTAGTCGAACGACTTGCGCAGTTGCGGGCGTAGCGACTCCCAGTCGCCGAACTCCCAGACGCCCCAGCAGTTCAGCCCTTCCTGTTCCAGGACGTGCCGCTTGGTGGCGTCGAGCCCGGTGACGATCTCGCCGCCGACGCCGCGCCCGCCGACGAACGACAGGCAGCCGATGTCCGGCGAGCCGACCAGCACCGGTGACAGCTCGCGCCCGCCGCCGCTGACCAGGGTGAGCGGCAGGCCGTGGCGGACGGCGAGGGCGGTGGCGAGGGTCAGGCAGCTGACGCCGCCGTCGGTGGGCGCCTTGGCGATGACCGCGTTGCCCGCC
The DNA here is from genome assembly GCF_001905065.1 of Saccharothrix sp. CB00851. NCBI lineage: Bacteria > Bacillati > Actinomycetota > Actinomycetes > Pseudonocardiales > Pseudonocardiaceae > Saccharothrix > Saccharothrix sp. CB00851. The sequence goes on along the minus strand of NZ_LWLC01000032.1, from coordinate 43,520 downwards.
AGCGCCTGGACGAGCATCGCGTGCATCAGCACGCTCATCGGGTAGTTCCAGCTCGCGATGTTGCTGACCGGGCCGTGCAGCGGCGTGCGGCCGTGGAGCATGGGGTCGATCTGCTCGACGTACCACTCGACGCCTTCGACGCACCGGTCGACGTCCGCGGTCGCCAGGCGCCACGGCTTGCCGATTTCCCACACCAGCAGCAACGCGAGCAGGTCGCGGTGCGCGCGCAGGTCGGCCACCGCGGCGAGCGTGCGGGCTTTGCGTTCCTTCAGCGGCACGGTGGCCCACGCGCGGTGCTGCTCGACGGCGGACGCGACGGCGTGCGAGGCCTGGGCGGCGTCGAGGCGGGGCGGTCCGGCGATGGTGGAGCCGTCCACGGGTGAGGTGGCGTCGCCGGGCGCGCCGACGCGCTGCCACTTCCCGGCCACGTGGTTGAGCAGCCGGTCGGGGTGGAACGCCTCGGGCGCGACGCGCGCGCACCGGTCGTACAGCTCGGGCCACGAGGTGCCCGGCTTGAGGATCGGGGGCATGTCGGTCCTCTCAGCTAGCGGCGGTGAAAGCCTTGCGCCCCAACAGGTCGATCGCGGCGTACACGCTGCGCAGGGTCGGCGCGGCGACACCGGTGAGGCGGGCGATCTCGACGACCGCGCCGATGATCGCGTCGGTCTCCAGGGCCTTGCCCGCTTCGAGGTCCTGGAGCATCGACGTCTTGTGGTGGCCGACGCGCTGGGCGCCGTCGATGCGCTTCTCGATGGAGACGCGGGGCCGGCAGCCGACGGCGTGGGCGACCGCGATGGTCTCGGCCATCATGAGCGCGACGAGCTCGCGGGTGTCGCGGTGCTCGCACATCTCGGCCATGGTGGCGCGGGTGAGCGCGCTGAGCGGGTTGAACGCGACGTTGCCCATCAGCTTGACCCAGATGTCGTCGCGCAGGTCGGGTTCGATGGGCGCTTTGAGGCCGCCCGCGACCATGGCCTCGCTGCGGTGCTCGCAGCGGGCGGAGGTGCTGCGGTCGGGTTCGCCGAGGGAGAAGCGGGTGCCTTCGACGTGGCGGATGACGCCGGGCGCCTCGATCTCGGTGGAGCAGTAGACGACGCAGCCGATCGCGCGGCGGGTGTCGAGGACGGCGCTGACGCTGCCGCCCGGGTCGACGGCCTCGATGCGGGTGCCTTCGAGGGGGTGGCCGGTGAGCCCGTGGAAGTACCACCAGGGGATGCCGTTCTGCGCGGCGACGACGGCGGTGTCCGGGCCGAGCAGGGGTGTGATGAGCGGGCCGCAGGCGGCGTACTGGTGTGCCTTGAGCCCGAGGAACACGTAGTCGACGGTGCCGATGTCGGCCGGGTCGTCGGTGGCGTGCGGTGCGGCGGTGAAGTCGCCGCGGGGGCTGTGGACCCGGACGCCGTGGCGGCGCATGGCTTCCAGGTGCGCTCCCCGTGCGACGAGGTGCACCTCCACGCCGGCGCGGTGCAGTGCCGCTCCGACGTAGGCGCCGATGGCTCCGGCTCCGAGAACTGCGACTTTCATGTCGTCCCTCGCCTTCGCAGTAATTGCATACAGTATGCTGTATGACCTGCGCGAGCGATAGCCCAACCGGGGACATGTGGGCTCACGGAGAAGATGGGTCCGCTCCCAGGACGCGGACGCGTCCCGTGAACCGGTAGCTCGGCCGGGTGAGGCAGATTGTTTTGTGCATACGAAAATCTGTATGCTGAAGTCCGGGCATTTCCGACACCTGCCCGAGGAGGCGACCGTGAGCCAGCCCAACGCGCCGCTGATCGGCGCGGGAAACACCCGCCGCGCGGCCCGCGATTCGCTGAGCAGCGCCGCCGCCCGGAAGGTCGAACGGCCCGCCCCGTTGCGCCAGGCCGTCTACGAGGCCCTGCTCGACCTGATCGTCAACCGTACCCTCAAGCCCGGGCAGCACCTCGTCGAGATCGAGCTCGCCGAGCATTTGGGCGTGAGCCGCCAGCCGGTGCGCGAGGCGTTGCAGCGCCTGCAGACCGAGGGCTGGGTCGACCTGCGCCCGGCGCAGGGTGCGTTCGTACACACGCCGACCGACGAAGAGGCCGACCAGCTCCTCTCCGTGCGCAACGTCCTGGAGACCTACTCCGCCCGGCTCGCCGCCGAGCGCGCCACGCCGGAGGACGTCAAGCAGCTCCGGAAGCTGCAGAACGAAGGCGTCGCCGCCCTCAAGGCCAAGGACGTGGAGCGGGTCGTCGCCGCGAACGCCGCACTGCACGCGTTCATCACGCAGCTGTCCGGCAACACCGTGCTGGCCGAGATGATCGCCACCGTCGACCGCCGGGTCCGCTGGTACTACGCACCGCTCGCGCTGACCCGCGGCAAGGACGCGTGGACCGAGCACGCCGACATCATCGACGCGATCACCATGGGCGAGCCCGAAGAGGCGGCCAGGTTGATGAGCCACCACACGGAGCGCACCCGCACCGCCTACCGCGAGCACCGGGACTCCACGCAGTCGAAGTGATCGGGACCACCCGCCCCGGTCCGCGCCACCCCTGACGAGGTCCAGCTCAGGGCACCTGAATCGTGTACAGGTGACGGGTCTCGCGCTTGCGGCGTTTTGTATACGATAGCCTGTATCCTGGATGTAGCACCTCCGGCCGGTACACCTGGTGCGACTGCGGTCTACTGGATCGTGGAGCCGCCCCCGATGGCGCGGGCAGGCTCCGAGGAACGCTCACACCCGAGAATGAGCAGGAGAGGTACGACCATGCCTGGATGGCAGCAGCTCAAGCACGCCCTGACCCGGCCCGCCGGGTTCTCCGCCGACGGACGCCGCCTCGGCCTCGGCCTGGACGCCGCGATGGACGCCCAGCGCCGGGAGACCGACGACGCGGTCGCGGACATCGAGCAGTACGCGAACAAGCGCAGCAAGGGCGAAGAGAGCACCACGGTCGCCTGATCCCGACCTACCCGGTCGACACGGTCCCGGCGGCCCATCCGGAACGATCCCGACAGGACCGGACCGGGTACGCCGGACCTGCCACAACCGGCCAGAGCCGGGCCGACCGGCCCCTTCGCTAGCCGGTCACTTCGTCCGCGCGGTCGTCGGGTGGGTGGCACGCCTGCGTCGGGCGCGTGCCGACGCTTCCCGCAGCACGCGGGCGTGCGTCACGTAGCGCTCGTACCACTGCTGCGCCAACGCGTTGCGCGCACGCACCTTGTCGAGCCAGTGCGGCGCGATCCGCTCGTGCAGCCACAGGAAGCCGATGGCCCAGCCGAAGCTGACGATCCCCTGGTAGGCCAGGAAACCGAGCACGTCGTCGGGCGGGGTGAACCCGCCGCCGAGGAGGAACCCCGTCGAGGTCTCCGCGACGAGCCTGGCCGCCGGGAAGCCCACGAGCCAGTACAGGGCGGCCGGTGCGAACACGCCGAGCCGGAACCGCCCGCTGCCGACGAGCAGGCCGAAACCGCCGCCGAGCAGCCCGAGCGGCACGGCCATGGCGACCGCGGTGGCCGCCGCCCACCCGGCCGGGTGCCCGACGAACGCCGACAGCGCGCCCGCGATCAGGCCGCCGACCGCGCCGACCACCGCGCCGGGTACCGCCAACTCCAGCCGGTCCCTCATCAGCCCACCACCACGCCGAACCGCAGCAGGCTGTAGATCAGCATGCCGAGGTAGAACACCGCGCCGAAGCCGATGATCAGGTTGGTGACGAGCCTGGGCCGGATGGGTTTGGGCAGCATCCGGTTGTTCACCAGCAGCAGGACGACGCAGTAGGCGCCCATGGCGAACGTGGACAGGAAGGCGAGGATGTCGAGGATCGCGCCGGGTCCGTCGGCGGGCCCGAACAGCAGGATGACGATGCCGAACGCGATGACGCCCCAGAGGAACCCGGCGTACAGGTGGGACATGCGGAACCGCTTCGCGCCGGGCACGAAGTGATAGGTCATGTCGGCCTGGCCGCGGGAGAACGAGTCGAACAGGCCGAGGGTGGCGTTGAGGCCGATGAGCGCGATGAAGCCGAGGAACACCCCGCCGAGCACGGGACCGCCCGCCGCGGCGAACGAGTCGGACATGGCGTTGAGCGCGGCTTCGCGTTCCCCGGCGTGCAGCAGCTCCTTCACGTCGGGGCTGGTCCGGCTGGCGGCCTGGGCCAGCACGGTGAACGACACGGTGACGAGCATCGTGATGCCCCAGAACAGCAGCAGCGCGTCGAACGTGACCCACCGCCGCCAGCCGCGCCACTTCGCCATCTCGGCCGGGTCGTCGGTGTCGAACATGAACCCGCGCGACGGCATGGCCTCTTCCTCGCCGGCGTGCCGCAGGCCGCGCACTTTCGGGATGTGGGCACCCATGCCGGCGCCGCTGTCGCGCAGGTGCAGCGTGTACCACATCTGCTGCATGCCGGACGGTCCGGCGAACGCGATGGAGCCGACGATGATCGGGAACCAGGCCGCGCTGAGCGCTTCGGGTGGCAGGAAGCCGAAGTGGAACATGCCGGTGATGGTGGACACCACGTCCGACCACGTGCCCACCATCGCGGCTACCACGGCCGTGCCGACGACGAGCAGCCCGATCAGCAGGGACAGCACGTTCTCCAGCAGGTTGTAGATCACCTTGGCCAGGCTGAACAGGACGCCGACCAGGATGAGGCCGACGCACGCCGACACCGTCCACGGTATGCCGGTGAGCTCTTCCAGGGCGGCGGCGCCGGCGGACAGGTGGCCCGGCCAGATGTAGACCAGGATCGCGACGGTGAAGAAGAACCACATGATCGGTTTGAACACGCGGGCCGCGCCGAAGAAGATGCTCTCATCGGTGGCCATCGCGTAGCGGGCCATCTCCAGCATGACGACGGCCTGGAGCGTCACGCCGATGAGGAAGAGCCATCGGATCTCCGGGCCGAACAGCAGCACGAGCCGCGGCCACATGTAGGACTCGCCCATGCCCACGCCGAGCGCGACGAGGAAGACCGTCGGGCCCAGGATGTGGATGGACGGCGGGGCGTCGGGCAGTTTCCTGATGGGCATCGCTTCCAGCCGCCCCGCCCGCCACACGCGTTCCTCCGGTGGAGGTGTGGTGACGTCCGCGCCCGACCGCGGATCGGCGGGTGAGTTGGGTGTATCCACAACGGACCTCCCGGTGAGTTACTGCTTCCTGAGTCGGGGCTCCCCCTTCACAGCAGCCCGGCGGAGCGGGCCCAGCGGTACTTGGCGCCGAGCACGGCGACCGGCTTCTCCGTGGTGTACGGGTAGGCGACGATCCCGTGCCGGTAGAGGTGTTCACTGGCTTGTTCGACTTCCACGTCGCCGGACAGCGAGGCGACGACGGGCTTGTGGATGCCCTGGTCCCGGTAGTGCGAGACGACTTCGACGACGAGTTCGGCGAACACCGTGGGCGGGGTGACGATGGTGTGCCAGTAGCCGAGGATCAGGGCGTGCACGCGCTCGTCCTCCAGGCCGAGCGCGATCGTGTTGCGGTAGGTGGAGGGTGGTTCGCCGCCGGTGATGTCGACGGGGTTGCCCGCCGCGCCGAACGGCGGGATGAACTTCCGGAACGCCTCGTCCAGGTCGGGCGGGATCTCCATGAGGGCGAGTCCGTTGTCGACGCACGCGTCGGACAGCAGCACGCCGGAGCCGCCCGCGCCGGTGATGATGACGACGTTCTCGCCCTTCGGAGTGGGCAGCAGGGGCACGCCGCGCGCGTACTCCAGCATGTCGTTGAGGCCGGGTGCGCGGATGACGCCGCTCTGCCGCAGGATGTCGTCGTAGACCTTGTCGTTGCCGGCCAGTGCGCCGGTGTGCGAACTGGCGGCTTTCGCGCCCTGGGCGGTGCGGCCCGCCTTGAGGACCACGACCGGTTTTTTGGCGGACACCCGCTTGGCGGTCTCGGCGAACGCGCGGCCGTCCTTGAGGTCTTCCAGGTGCATCGCGATGAGCTGGGTGTTCTCGTCCTGCTCGAAGAACGTGAGCAGGTCGTCCTCGTCGATGTCGGCCTTGTTGCCGACGCCGACGATGGAGGACACGCCCATCCGGGCGGAGCGGCTGAACCCGAGGATCGCCATGCCGATGCCCCCGCTCTGCGAGGACAGGGCGACCCCGCCCTTCACGTCGTACGGGGTGCAAAACGTAGCCGAAAGATTTTCAGGTGTGTAGTAGTAGCCGTAGATGTTCGGGCCGAGGATGCGCACGCCGTGCTTGCGCGCGACCGCCACGACCTCGTCCTGCAACTCCTGGTTCCCGGTCTCGCCGAAGCCCGACGGGATGAGGATCGCGCCCGCCACGCCCTTCGCGCCGACCTCCTCCAGCGCGGCGGGCACGAACTTCGCCGGGATCGCGAACACCGCCACGTCCACGTCGCCGGGCACGTCGGCGATGCTGCGGTAGGCCTTGCGGTCCATGATCTCGTCCGCTTTGGGGTTGATCGGGTGGATCTCGCCCCGGTAGCCGCCGTCGACCAGGTTGCGCATCACCGAGTTGCCGATCTTGCCGGTCTCGTTGGACGCCCCGATCACCGCCACCGCCGCCGGTTTCATGATCCGGTTCATCGACGCCAGGATGGCCTCCTGGCTGAACCGGACGGGCTCGCGCGCCGCGGCCGGGTCGACCAGGATCCGCACGTCGACCGCGGTCGCGCCCTCCGGGGTGGCCAGCACCGGGTTGAGGTCGACCTCGGCCAGCTGCGGGAAGTCCGTGACCAGGTCGCCGACGCGGCGGATCAGGTCGGCCAGCGCGTCGGTGTCGGCGGGCGGCGCGCCCCGCACGCCGCGCAGGATCTCGGCGGCGGCGATGCCGTCCACCATGGACCTGGCCTCGGCCGCGGTGGTCGGGGCGAGGCGGAACGTGACGTCCTTGAGCACCTCCACCAGCACGCCGCCCAGGCCGAACGCGACGATCTTGCCGAACGTGTCGTCCGTGGTCGCGCCGACGATCACCTCCTGGCCGGAGGTCATCAGCCGCTGCACCTGCACGCCGACGATGTCCGCGTCGGCCCGGTAGGCCACGGCGTTGGCGATGATCGTGTCGAAACCCGCGGCCACCTCCTCGGGGGTGGCCAGGCCGACCAGCACGCCGCCCGCCTCGGTCTTGTGCAGGATGTCCGGTGAGACGATCTTGAGCACCACCGGCAGGCCGATGTCCGCCGCCAGCGCGACCGCCTCGTCCCGTGACGCGGCCAGGCCCTCGGCCGGGGTCGCGATCCCGTAGGCCTCGCACACCAGCCGCCCTTCGGGCGCGGTCAGCGAAGTGCGCCCCTCGGCGGTGACCGCCGCGATGATCCGTTCGACCGCTGCCCGGTCGTAGTCCGGCATGACGTCTCCTTGAGAAGTGGTTCGCGGTGATCAGATAGCGCCGCCGGCCCGCAGCGCGCGCAGCTGCTCGGGCAGGTAGCCGAGCTCGGCCAGCACCTCGTCGTTGTGCTCGCCCAGCAACGGCGACCGGCGGACCTCGACCGGCGAGTCGGACAGCTTCAACGGGCTGCCCACGGTCTTGTAGGCGCCGCGCTCGGGGTGCTCGACCTCGACCACGGTGCCGAGCTCGGCCAGCGTCTCGTCCTCGATCAGCTCCCGGGTGGACAGGATCGGGCCGCACGGGATGTCGTGGGCGTTGAGCGCGTCCATGACCTCCCACTTGGTGTGCCGCTCGGTCCACTCCTCGATCAGCGCGAACGCCTTGTCCAGCTTGTCCAGCCGGGCCTCCGGGGTGGCCCACGCCGGGTCGTCGGCCAGCTCCGGCCTGCCGATCAGCTCGGTGATCGGCCGCCAGCCGACCGGCTGGATGATCACGTAGAGGTAGTCGTTGGGACCGCCGGGCGCGCAGCGCACCGCCCAGCCCGGCTGCCCGCCGCCGGAGGCGTTGCCCGAGCGCGGCACCTCGTCGCCGAACGACTCGTTCGGGTACTCGCCGAGCGGGCCGTGCGCCAGCCGCTGCTGGTCGCGCAGCTTCACCCGGCACAGGTTGAGCACCGCGTCCTGCATGGCCACCTGCACGCGCTGGCCGCGGCCGGTGGACGTGCGCTGGTAGAGGGCCGCGAGGATGCCGGCGACCAGGTGGATGCCGGTGCCCGAGTCGCCGATCTGGGCGCCGGTGGCCAGCGGCGGTCCGTCCTCGAACCCGGTGGTGCTCATCGAGCCGCCCATGGCCTGCGCGATGACCTCGTACGCCTTGAAGTGCGCGTACCGGCCGGCGCCGAAGCCCTTGATCGACGCGTACACCAGGCCCGGGTTGAGCTCCTGGAGCCGCTCCCAGGTGAACCCGAACCGGTCGACCACACCGGGGCCGAAGTTCTCCACCAGCACGTCCGCGGTGGTGACGAGCTGCCCGAACACGGCCTACCTCCGCGCCTACGTCGGGCGCTGACCGTCCTCGGCGGCTTTTCGGTCAAGTCTTCTTCCGGTGTCAGACCTGGCGCCGGGCTGCCCGCGGGTGATGTCGCCCCGGCCGGGCGCCTCCACCTTGATCACGTCGGCACCCAGCCACGCGAGGATCTGGGTGGCCGACGGTCCGGATTGGACATGCGTCAGGTCCAGGACCCGGACGCCGTCGAGAGCCTTGCCCATGGCACGTCCTCCTTCTTGTTCGTCTGGGATCGAGGGAACTCCTTGGCACATAACCGGAGCGCTACTTGTACATGGTCTGGTTCATGGTTCCCGGCGCGTACGCGTCGGGGTCGACCCAGACGTTGATCAACGACGGCAGGCCCGACTCGCGGGCACGCCGCAGGGCGGCTGCGATGTCCTTGGGGTCGCGGACCTCTTCGCCGTAGCCACCGAGCATCCGCGCGAACTCGTCGTAGCGGACGTCGCCGAGCGTGTTGCCGACGCGTTCCCGTGCCACGCCGTACTTCTGCGCCTGGCCGTAGCGGATCTGGTTCATCGACGAGTTGTTGCCGACGATGCCGACGAACGGCAGGTTGTAGCGCACCAGCGTCTCGAAGTCCCAGCCGGTGAGGCTGAACGCGCCGTCGCCGAACAGCGCCACCACTTCCTTGTCCGGCCTGGCCAGCTTGGTCGCCAGCACGAACGGCACGCCGACGCCGAGCGTGCCCAGCGGTCCGGGGTCCATCCAGTGGCCGGGCGACTTCGGCTGCACCACCTGGCCGGAGAACGTGACGATGTCGCCGCCGTCGCCGATGTAGATCGAGTCCTCGGTCAGGAACTCGTTGATCTCGTGCACCAGCCGGTACGGGTGGATCGGCGTGGCGTCGGAGCGCAGCTGCGGCAACCGCTTCTCGCGCGCCTTCTCCTCCACCGCCTGCAGTTCCTCCAGCCACGGCTTGCGCGCCACGGCACCGGTGTCCGCGCGACCGGACGCGGCCTGCGTGACCGCGCTCAGCACCAGGTTCGCGTCACCGACGATGCCCAGGTCCACGTCGCGGTTCTTGCCCACGGTGCGGTAGTCGAGGTCGACCTGCACGACGGTCGCCTTGGCCGAGAGCCGGCGGCCGTAGCCCATCCGGAAGTCGAACGGCGTGCCGACGATGACGATCACGTCGGCGTTGTCGAACGCGTACCGGCGCGAGAGCTGGAAGTGGTGCGGGTCGCCGGGCGGCAACGTGCCGCGGCCCGCGCCGTTCATGTACGCGGGGATGTTCAACGCGCGCACCAGCTCGATCGCCGAGTCGGTGGCCCGCGTGGTCCACACCTGGCTGCCGAACAGCACCACCGGCTTCTTCGCGTGCACCAGCAGGTCGGCCAGCCGCTCCACCGCCGCCGGGTCGCCCGCGTTGCGAGTGGACGCGCGGTAGCGGCCCGCCGCCGGGATGCGCGCCTGGTCCAGCCGCACCTTCGCGTCCAGCACGTCGCGCGGGATCTCCAGGAACGACGGTCCGGGCGCGCCGTGGAACGCCTCGCGGAACGCCATCGACACCAGGTCGGCGATGCGCGCGGTGGACGGCACGGTCGCGGCGAACTTCGTGATCGGGGTCATCATGTCGACGTGCGGCAGGTCCTGCAGTGAGCCCATCTTGTGCTGGCTCAGCGCGCCTTGGCCGCCGATCAGCAGCATCGGGCTCTCCGCCCGGAACGCGTTGGCCACGCCGGTCACCGCGTCGGTGGTGCCCGGGCCGGCGGTCACCACGGCACAACCCGGCTTGCCGGTGACCCGGGCGTAGGCGTCCGCGGCGTGCGCGGCCACCTGCTCGTGCCGCACGTCGATCACCGCGATGCCCTCGTCGACGCAGCCGTCGTAGATGTCGATGATGTGGCCGCCGCACAGGGTGAAGATCGTGTCGATGCCCTCGGCCTTGAGTGCCTTGGCCACCAGGTGCCCGCCGGAGATCAGTTCCGAGCCCGTGTCGGTGCCGTCCGCCTGCCCCGCGCTGTCGCCGGTGACGGCCTCGGTCGCTGTCCGCGCCATGTGCTGGTCAACTCCTTCGATCGCGGTCGGGTCCGCCCCTCTCAGAGGCGTGGTCCCGGCCCTGGAACCGGCCCGGTTGTAGATTGCATACCGTATGGGGTAGCCCATATAGTTACGCCTTGTTCGCGCCGATGTCCAGAGCCCGGAACACCCCAACCCCCACCGCTCGCCGTCGGCACCCCACCGCGCGGGAAGGACTTTCTGCCGTGGATCTGCACGAACACCAAGCCAGGGACCTGTTCGCGGCGCACGCCATACCGGTGCCGCACGGCCTGCTGGCCGTGACACCGGACGAGGCGCACGCCGCGGCGACGTCGCTCGGCGGGACCGTCGTGGTGAAGGCGCAGGTGAAGACCGGCGGCCGGGGCAAGGCGGGCGGTGTCCGCCTCGCCCGCACACCGGAACAGGCACGGGAGGCCGCGGCCGACATCCTCGGGACGGACATCAAGGGACACGTGGTGCGCGAGGTGCTCGTGGTCGAGGCGAGCGACATCGCCGAGGAGTACTACTTCTCGTTCCTGCTGGACCGGACAAACCGGACTTTCCTCGCCCTGGCCTCGGTCGAGGGCGGCATGGACATCGAGGAGGTGGCGGCCACCCGACCCCACGCGCTGGCCCGCGTGCCGGTCACCCACGTGGACCTGGCCGTCGCGCACGAGATCGTGACGGCGGCCAAGTTCCCGCCGTCCGTCGCGGACCGGGTCGCGGACGTCATCGTGAAGCTGTGGGTGGCGCTCGTCGCGGAGGACGCCACGCTGGTCGAGGTGAACCCGTTGGTGCGCACCCGTTCCGGCGACGTCCTCGCGGTGGACGGCAAGATCACGCTCGACGCGAACGCGGCGTTCCGGCACCCGGCGCACGCGGCGCTGCAGGACGTGGCGGCCGAGGACCCGCGGGAAGCGGCGGCCCGTGCGCGCGGCCTCAACTACGTGAAGCTGGACGGCCAGGTCGGCGTGATCGGCAACGGCGCCGGGCTGGTCATGTCCACCTTGGACGTCGTCGCCCACGCGGGCGAGCGGCACGGCGGCGTGCGGCCCGCGAACTTCCTCGACATCGGCGGCGGCGCGTCCGCCCGGGTGATGGCCGACGGGCTGGACGTCGTCCTGAACGACCCGGACGTGCGGTCGGTGCTCGTCAACGTCTTCGGCGGCATCACGGCGTGCGACGCGGTGGCCGACGGGATCGTGACGGCGCTGGACCTGCTCGGCGACGCGGCCACCAAGCCGCTGGTGGTGCGGTTGGACGGCAACAACGTGGCCGAGGGCAGGCGGATCCTCGCCGAGGCCGCGCACCCGTTGGTGACCGTGGTGGACACGATGGACGACGCGGCCGACCGAGCCGCCGCACTCGCAGCCGTGGGGGTTTGAAATGGCCGTCTTCATCACGTCGGGGAGTCGCGTGATCGTCCAGGGCATGACCGGGGCGGAGGGCGCGAAGCACACCAAGCGGATGCTGAAGGCGGGCACCCGGATCGTCGGCGGGGTGAACCCGCGCAAGGCCGGTGAGGTCGTCGACTTCGACGGTCACGTGCTGCCGGTGTTCGGGAACGTGTCCGACGCGATGGCCGCGACCGGCGCCGACGTGACGGTCGTCTTCGTGCCGCCCGCGTTCACCAAGGACGCCGTGGTGGAGGCGATCGACGCCGGTATCGGGCTGGCGGTCGTGATCACGGAAGGCGTGCCCGTGCACGACACGGCCGCGTTCTGGGCGCACGCGGTGGCGTCGGGCGGGCGGACCAGGATCATCGGGCCCAACTGCCCCGGCGTGATCAGCCCCGGCAAGTCGAACGCGGGCATCATCCCGGACGACATCTGCGGACCCGGCCCCATCGGGCTGGTGTCGAAATCGGGCACGCTGACGTACCAGCTGATGTACGAGCTGCGGGACATCGGTTTCACCACGGCGGTCGGCATCGGCGGCGACCCCGTCATCGGGACGACGCACATCGACGCGCTGGCCGCGTTCGAGCAGGACCCGGAGACGTCGGCGATCGTGATGATCGGCGAGATCGGCGGCGACGCGGAAGAACGTGCCGCCGACCACATCCGCGACCACGTCACCAAACCGGTCGTGGCCTACGTGGCCGGTTTCACCGCGCCCGAAGGCAGGACCATAGGCCACGCGGGCGCGATCGTGTCCGGGTCGGCGGGCACGGCGCAGGCCAAGAAGGCAGCCCTGGAAGCGGCGGGCGTGCGGGTCGGCAGGACCCCCGGCGAAACGGCCCGCTTGCTGCGGGAGCTGCTCACCTGACCCCGGTCACCACGAGTCGAGGAGCGGGTCGTGGTGACCGTGCCGCCGCCACTGCTCGGTGATCCGGCCGAGCCGGGACGGAGCGGCCATGCCGCGCAGGGTCGCGATCCGGCCGTCCCGGACCTCCAGCGCGACCACGCCCACGACCCGTTCGTCCACCACGGCGATCAGGGCGGGTGCACCGTTCACCACACCGGCGTGGACCACCAGGGAACCGCCGACCAGCCGCCGCTTCGCCGCGGACGGCTTGAACAGCGCTCGTGCGACGGAGGCGACCCGCTCGGGGTCCGCGTACCGCAGCAGCTTCTCGGTCAACCCGGCGCCGTCGGAGATCGCGGTCGCGTCGTCGGTCAGCAACGCCACCAGCCGTTCGGTGTGGCCGGAGGACGCGGCGGCGAGGAACGCCTCGACGATCCGGCGCGCGGCGGCGCGGTCCACCTCACCGGAGTTGCGCCCGGCGGCGACGTGCCGCCGGGCCCGGTGTGCGTGCTGCTGGCTCGCGGACTCGGTGATGTCGAGGATCCCGGCGATCTCGGCGTGGCTGTAGGAGAACGCCTCGCGCAGGACGTAGACGGCCCGCTCGACCGGCGACAGGCGTTCCAGGAGCATCAGCACCGCCAGGGTCACCGACTCGCGCTGCTCGACGGTGTCCGCCGGGCCCAACATCGGGTCTCCGTCCAGGAGCGGCTCGGGCAACCAGGCGCCGACCGCGCGCTCCCGCCGCGCCTTCGCCGAGCGGAGCCGGTCGAGGGACAGGTTGGTGACCACCTTGGTCAGCCACGCCTCGGGCACCTCGATGTGGTCGTGGTCGGCGGCCTGCCAGCGCAGGAACGCGTCCTGCACCGCGTCCTCCGCGTCGGCGGCCGAACCGAGCAGGCGGTACGCCAACGAGGCCAGCCGGTCGCGGCTGGCCTCGAAGCGCTCCACGGTCGCGGTGTCCACGAACGCAGGTTAGGCGGTGATCGCCTCGGTGCGGCGGTCGGCGGCGGTCGACAGGCGGTGCCTGCGGGTGGGCATCCCGAAGGTCGGGTGGGCCACGCCGAAGGCCGCGGTCCGGAGGATGGCCGACTTGAACCGTGCCGCCGGACGACCGCGCAGCGCCCAGGACTTCGACCGCGCGGCGCCGTCCACCGCCTGGAAGATCGCGTCCTTGCGGCCGAGGCTGATGTGGTTGCCGACGTACGGCAGGGACTTCATCGGCGGCTCCTTGCCGGTCAGGTCACCGATGATCGAGGCCATCGCCTGCCCGACGGTGTACCCCGCCGAAGCGCACGACATCGGCAGCGGCAGGCCGTTGTCCCCGATGATGTGGACGGCGTCGCCGGCCGCGTAGACGTCGGGGTGCGAGACCGACCGCATCCGGCGGTCGACCAGGAGCTGGCCGTTGTCGGCGGCCGCGAGCCCACTGGCCTTGGCGATCGGGTGGACGGCGAAACCCGCCGCCCAGACGGTCGCGTCGGCGGTGAAGACCCGGCCGTCGGCGGCCACCGCACCCGTCTCGTCGACGCGGACGACGGTGCTGTGCTCGTGGACCTCGATGCCGAACCGGTCGAACGCCGCCAGCAGGTGGCGACGGGCCTTCGGACCCAGCCACCCGCCCAGCTCACCGCGGGTGGCCAGGGTGACCCGGAGCCCGGGCCGGGACTCGGCGAACTCGGTGGCGGCCTCGATCGCGGTCAGGTTGCCGCCCACGACCAGCACCCTCCCGTCGCCGTCCAGCTCGTCCAGGCGACGGCGCAGGCGCAGCGCCGCCGGCCGTGCGGCGACGTGGAAGGCGTGCTCGGCCACACCGGGGACGCCGTGGTCGGCGACCGTGCTGCCGAGCGTGTAGAGGAGGGTGTCGTAGGGCAGCGAGTCGGTGCCCTTCCCGTCGATCACCGTGACGGTCCGGTGCTCGGCGTCCACCGCGGTGACGCGTGCCAGGCGCAGGCGGATACCGGTGCCCGAGAACACCTCGGCCAGCTCGTAACGGCGCAGGTCCTGGCCGGCGGCGACCTGGTGCAGGCGCAGCCGCTCGACGAAGTCGGGTTCGGCGTTGACGACGGTGACCTCGACGTCGTCGGGGTGCAGGCGGCGGGCGAGGTTTCCAGCGGCGAAGGCCCCGGCGTACCCGGCGCCGAGGACGACGATGCGGTGCGGCATGTTCGTGCTCCTGTCTGGTTGCTCGCCCCCTGAACGGGACAGCGAGCCGATCCCTGACAGGCTTCGACCGTGACGTGGGTCACCCCGCTCGGCTGGTCGCGGTCAGCGCAGGCGGTGGCGGCCCGCGTAGACGTTCATCGAGGTGCCGCGCAGGAAGCCGACCAAGGTCATCCCGACCTCCGCGGCCAGGTCGACCGCGAGCGACGACGGTGCGGACACGGCGGCCAGCACCGGGATCCCCGCCATCGCCGCCTTCTGCACCAGCTCGAACGACGCCCGGCCGCTCACCACCAGCACCGTGCCGCCCAACGGCAGGCCGCGGTTCTTCAACGCCCAACCCACGACCTTGTCGACCGCGTTGTGCCTGCCGACGTCCTCCCGCAGGCACAGCAGCCCGCCGTCAGCGTCGAACAGACCCGCCGCGTGCAGGCCGCCCGTGCGGTCGAAGACCCGTTGCGCGGCACGGAGTTCATCGGGCAGGGCGGCCAGCGTGTCGGCGTCGAGGGTGAGCGGGTCGTCGGCCACGGGCCAGGTCGCGCTGGTGCGCACGGCGTCGAGGCTCGCCTTGCCGCACAGGCCGCACGACGACGTCATGTAGAAGTTGCGCTCGATCGACGGATCCGGCCGCGGCACGCCTTCCGCCAAGCCCACGTCCAGCACGTTGAACGTGTTGGAGCCATCCGCGGTCGCGCCCGCGCAGTACCGGATCGTGCTCACGTGGTCGGCGCCGCGCACCACGCCCTCGCTCACCAGGAACCCGGCGGCCAGGTCGAAATCGTCACCCGGCGTGCGCATGGTCACCGACAGCGCCTTGCCGTCGACCCGGATCTCCAGCGGCTCCTCCACGGTGAGCGTGTCCGCGCGGGCGTCCGCCACGCCGTCCACCACCCGCACGACCCGCCGCCTGCTCGTCACCCGTCCCATGTGGACACCCCTCGTCTCGGCACAGCGCGGTGCACTCGGCCAGCAGGCGGCGCAACGCTTCGTCCCGCCGCTCCCCCGCCGCGATCGCCACGGCCCTCGTCGCCCGGTGCACGGCGAGCGTCGGCCACCACGTCATCCACTTCGCCGCCGGTCGGCCCACGGCTCTGAGGCAGTGCTCGACCAACGCTTTCGTGCAGCGCGCTCGGGCGGTGCCCACCAACGGCACCGCGAACACCAGCAGCGCGCGCCGCCCGTTCTGCGTGCTGTAGTCGTTGACGCACCGGGCCACCGCCGCCAGCACCGGGTGCACGGTCGCCGGCCGGTCGGTCCACTCCTCGTCCGCCAACGTGGACACCAGCTCCAGCAGGCAGCAGCCGTGCGCGGGGGTGACGTGCCGCCCCGGCGTCAACCGGGGCAGCCGCGTCGTCACGACGCCTCACGCGGTCGCGGCAGCAGGTGGTGCGGGCGTCCCGGCCGGCTGAACCGCCCACCCAGCGCCGCTCCCGCCACGCCGAGCACCGCGGCGGCGAGGAACGGGCCGGGGTAGCCGTGCGACACGACGACCAGCGACGCGAGGCCGACGCCGAGGACGCCGCCGAGCGCCTTGGCGCTGTAGATGACGGCGAAGTTGAGCGGCGCGGTGTCCTCGCCGAAGTACTCGCGCACGAGCCCGACCAGCAGCGAGTAGCAGCAGCTCGTGCCCAGTCCGGCCACGCCCGCGCCGACCAGCAGGGCCACCGCGTCCTGCCGCTGACCGCCGAACAGCAGCACCAGCTGGGCCAGGCCGCCGGTCGCCATCGCCAGCCGCAGCGTCAGCCGTCGCCCGATGGCCTCCGAGATCCGGCCCGCCAGGATCCGCCCCGCACCCGCCGACGCGGCCAGCACCGCCAGCGCCACCGCCGCGAACACCGTGCCGTCCGCGAACACTGCCAGGAACACCAGGTCGAACAACGACACCGCCGCCGCGAACACCACCGTCACGTACATCGGCACGAGGACACCGCTGCGCAGCGCCTCCCCCGGCCCGAAGTGGCGGATGGCGGGCCGGTTGCTGCGGTGCGTGCGCCGTTCCCGGTGGCGCGGGTCGACGTCGACCGGCCACCAGTTGCGCGGCGGATCGCGCAGCGGCAGGCCGCACGCGGTCACGACCACCAGCACCACCAAGGCCGCGACGGACAGGAACCCGGCCCGCTCGCCCGGGTCGAACCAGAGCCCGGCGGCCAGCGCGAACGGCACGCCGCCGAGCGCGAACGCACCCGTGACCAGGGCGATCCGACCCGTGACCCGGTCGGGGAACCAGCGGATCACCGTGCCCACGCACGTCGCGTAGACCAGGCCGGTGCCGATGCCGCCGACCAGTGAGTAGCCGAGGTAGACGACGAGCAGGTGGTCGGCGGAGCCGAGGGTGAGCAGGCCGATCGCGCTGAGCACGGCGCCGAGGACGACGGCGTGGCGCGGTGGCAGCAGGCCCCGTTCGCGCAGCCACGCGGCGGGGAACGCGATGCCCGCCTGGAACGCCGTCCAGAGCGCGAACGCCCAGCACAGCTCCACCAGACCCCACCGTTGTCCCAGGGCGGGCACCAGGGCGCCGAACCCGTACTGGGCGGTGCCGGTGACGAGCATGGCGATGCCGCTCAGCCAGGCGATCCGGCTTCGCGGGCGGCCCAGGAGTTCGCGGTCGGACTCGCCGATGCGGTACCGGCGGCCGTAGACGTCGAGGACTTCACGCACCTGCATGAGGCTCACCCTCCTTGCAGATTGTATACAGTATTGAGTAGCCTACCGTCTGTATGCATTCCTGAACACCCCTCAGGCGGGCGGACCCCATGCGCATCCCCTGGACCGAGGCGAGGCAGGCGGCCCGGCACGCGGGCAAGCCGCTGGACGTGGTGGAACTGCCGTTGGCGCGGGCGTCGGGCGCGGTCCTGGCGGCACCTTTGCCCGCGCTGGCCGCCGTGCCGTCGTTCGACAACTCGGCGATGGACGGCTACGCCGTGGCCGGGCGCGGACCGTGGACCGTGGTCGGGCGGGTGCGCGCGGGCGGCGTGGCGGGGTCGCTGCACGCCGGCCAGGCGGTCGAGATCGCGACCGGCGCGCCCGTGCCGAGCGGTGCGGACGCCGTGCTGCCGGTGGAACACGCGGAAGCCGTCGGCGCACTGGTGAGTGGCGATGTGGAGTTGGGTCGGCACATCCGCCGGGTCGGCGAGAGCTGCCCGGCGGGCGTGCCGCTGCTCCCGGCGGGCGCGGTGGTGACGCCGGCCGTGCTCGGGCTGGCGGCGAGCGTCGGCCACGACGCCCTCGCCGTGCACCGACGTCCCCGCGTGGCGGCGGTGCTGACCGGTGACCAGGTGGTGACCGCGGGCGTGCCGGGACCGGGTCGGGTGCGCGACGCGATCGGGCCCGTGCTGCCGGGGCTGGTGGGTGCGGCGGGCGGTGAGCTCGCGGGCGTCACCTACCTCGTCGACCACCCCGGCGCGCTGGTCGAGGCGTTGTGGGAGGTCGACGCGGACGTGGTCGTGGTCGGTGGCGCGACGTCCGTCGGCCCGGCCGACCACTTGCGCGAGGCGTTGCGGGTGCTGCACGCGGACGTGCGGGTGGACGGTGTCGCGTGCCGACCGGGTCACCCGCAGGTGTTGGCCGTGCTGCCGGACGGGCGGTGCGTGGTCGGGTTGCCCGGCAACCCGTTCGCCGCGCTGGCCGCCGGGGTGACGTTGCTGGCGCCGCTGCTGGAGACGTTGTCCGGGCGCGAGCCGGGTCGGCCGTGGACGGTCGGGTTGGCGGCAGTGCGGTCGCACGGGCACGACACGCGATTGGTGCCGGTGGTGGTGTCCGGATCGGTCGGGGTCGCGGTGGGGCACGACCAGCCCGGGACGTTGTGGGGTGCGGCGCTGGCGGACGCGCTGGCGGTGGTGCCGCCGGGGTTCGGCGGTGGCGAGGTGGAAGTGCTGCCTGTCGCGGGCGGGAGCGGAGGCGTACAGTTTTGAATACGGTATACAGTCTGCGAGCGACAGTGGAGGCCACATGACCGTGGTGGAACGGGTGCTCGCCGTGATCGAGGCGCACCGCGGCGACCGGGGCGCGCTGCTCCCGATCCTGCACGGCATCCAGGCCGAGTTCGGCTACGTCGACCAGTCCGTCATCCCGCTGGTCGCCAAGGAGCTGAACCTGTCGCGAGCGGACGTGCACGGCGTCGTCACCTTCTACAGCGACTTCCGCAGCGAGCCCGCGGGCCGCGTCACCGTGCGCCTGTGCCGTGCCGAGGCGTGCCAGGCGGTCGGGTCCGAGCGCCTGGTCGAGCACGCCGAGGCCGCGTACGGCGTGAAGGTCGGCCAGACCGGCGCGGACGGCGCGGTCACCCTCGACCAGGTGTTCTGCCTGGGCAACTGCGCCCTCGGACCCGCCGCCCAGGTCATCGGGCGGCTGCACGGACGGCTGGACCCGGCCCGCCTGGACGGCGTGATCAACAGGGAGCTGCGATGACGACCACCGTGTACGTCCCGCGCGACGCCGCCGCCCTCTCCGTGGGCGCGGACGCGGTCGCCGCCGCGATCACCCGGGAAGCCGCGCTCGCCGGCCGGGCCGTCCGGGTCGTGCGCAACGGCTCGCGCGGCATGCTGTGGCTGGAAACGCTGGTCGAGGTGGTCACCGACGCGGGCCGGATCGGGTACGGGCCGGTGACCGCCGACGCCGTGCCGGGCCTGGTGGCAGCCGGGATGCTGGACGGTGCCGACCACGAGCTGCGCGTCGGCGTGGTCGAACAGCTGCCGTGGTTCCGCGCGCAGCACCGGCTGTGCTTCGCGCGCGTCGGCGTCACCGACCCGCTGTCGCCTGACGACTACCTCGCGCACGGCGGCCTGACGGGCCTGCGGCGGGCGCTGGAGATCGGGCCCGCGGCCACGGTCGCCGAGGTGACCGATTCCGGGTTGCGCGGGCGCGGCGGCGCGGGGTTCCCGGCGGGCATCAAGTGGAAGACCGTCGCGGACACGCCCGGAGAGCTGAAGTTCGTGTGCTGCAACGCCGACGAGGGCGACAGCGGCACGTTCGCCGACCGGATGCTCATCGAGGGCGACCCGTTCTGCCTGATCGAGGGAATGGCCATCGCCGCTTTCGCGGTCGGCGCCACCGAGGGCTACATCTACCTGCGGTCGGAGTACCCGGAAGCGGTGCGGACGTTCCGCCGGGCGATCGACATCGCGTACGCGCAGGGCTGGCTCGGGGACGACGTGCTCGGGTCCGGGCTGAAGTTCGACCTGATGGTGCGGGTCGGCGCGGGCGCGTACATCTGCGGCGAGGAGACCTCCATGCTGGAGAGCCTGGAGGGCAAGCGGGGCGTGGTGCGGGCGAAACCGCCGATCCCCGCGATCACCGGCCTGTTCGGCAAGCCGACCGTGGTGAACAACGTGCTCACGCTGGCGTCCGTGCCCGCGATCCTGGCCGACGGCGGCGCGACCTACCAGGCGCTGGGCGTGCAGCGGTCGCGTGGCACGCAGGTGTTCCAGCTCGCCGGGAACATCGCGCGCGGCGGCGTGTTCGAGACGGCGTTCGGCATCTCGCTGCGGGACCTGGTCGAGGTGCACGGCGGCGGCACGCTGTCCGGCCGGCCGGTGCGCGCGGTGCAGGTCGGCGGGCCGCTCGGGGCGTACCTGCCGGCGTCCGGGCTGGACCTGGCGATGGACTACGAGGCGTTCGCCGAGGCGGGCGCGATGCTCGGCCACGGCGGGATCGTGGTGTTCGACGACACGGTGAACATGGCGTCGATGGCGCGGTTCGCGTTCGCGTTCTGCGCGGAGGAGTCCTGTGGCAAGTGCACGCCGTGCCGGGTCGGCGCGGTGCGCGGGGTCGAGGTGATCGACCGGATCGTCGGCGGCGAGGACGTCGACGACAACCTCGCCCTGCTGGGCGATCTCTGCGAGCTGATGACCGACGGGTCGTTGTGCGCGATGGGCGGCCTCACGCCCAACCCGGTGCGGAGCGCGCTCCAGCACTTCGCCGACGACTTCACCCCAAGGAGGGTCACCCCGTGACGATCTTGAAGGAACCGGACTTCGGCACACCGGCCTCGACGTCCTCGACCTCGGTGACGGTGGAGGTCGACGGCATCCCGGTGACGGTGCCCGAGGGCACGTCGGTCATGCGCGCCGCCGCGACCAGCGGCATCGACATCCCCAAGCTGTGCGCGACCGACAGCCTGGAGCCGTTCGGGTCGTGCCGGCTGTGCCTGGTGGAGATCGACGGCAGGCGCGGCACGCCCGCGTCGTGCACCACGCCGGTCGCCGACGGGATGAAGGTGCGCACCCAGACGCCGAAGCTGGCGAAGCTGCGGCAGGGCGTGATGGAGCTCTACATCTCCGACCACCCGCTGGACTGCCTGACCTGCTCGGCCAACGGCGACTGCGAGCTGCAGGACATGTCCGGCGCGGTCGGGCTGCGGCAGGTGCGGTACGGGTACGAGGGCGAGAACCACCTGTCGCTGGAGAAGGACACCAGCAACCCGTACTTCGACTTCGAGCCGTCCAAGTGCATCTCGTGCTCGCGGTGCGTGCGGGCGTGCGGCGAGGTGCAGGGCACGTTCGCGTTGACCATCGAGGGGCGCGGGTTCTCCTCGCAGGTGTCCGCGGCCGGTGTGCCGTTCATGGAGTCCGACTGCGTGTCGTGCGGCGCGTGCGTGCAGGCGTGCCCGACGGCGACGTTGCAGGAGAAGTCCGTGGTGCAGCTGGGGATGCCCAGCCGGACGGTGCTGACCACGTGCGCTTACTGCGGTGTCGGGTGCTCGTTCAAGGCCGAGCTGCGCGGTGACGAGCTGGTGCGGATGGTGCCGTACAAGGACGGTGGCGCGAACGAGGGTCACTCGTGCGTGAAGGGGCGGTTCGCGTTCGGCTACGCCACGCACCCGGACCGGGTTCTCTCGCCGATGGTGCGGGAGAAGATCACCGATCCGTGGCGCGAGGTGTCGTGGGAGGAGGCGATCTCCTACACGGCGTCGCGGATGCGGGAGATCCAGGCCTCGCACGGGGTCGGCGCGATCGGCGGCATCACGTCGTCGCGGTGCACCAACGAAGAGGTGTACGTGGTGCAGAAGCTCGTGCGGGCGGCGTTCGGGAACAACAACGTCGACACGTGCGCGCGGGTGTGCCACTCCCCCACCGGGTACGGGTTGAAGCAGACGTTCGGCGAGTCCGCGGGCACCCAGGACTTCCGGTCGGTGGCGGCGGCGGACGTGATCGTGGTGATCGGCGCCAACCCGACCGACGGGCACCCGGTGTTCGCGTCCCGGATGAAGCGGCGGCTGAGGGAGGGCGCGAAGCTCGTCGTGATCGACCCGCGGCGGATCGACCTGGTGCGCTCGCCGCACGTCGAGGCCACCCACCACCTGCAGCTGCGGCCCGGCACGAACGTGGCCGTGGTGAACGCGTTCGCGCACGTCGTCGTCACCGAAGGACTGGTGGACGCGGACTTCGTGGCGGCGCGCTGCGAGGGGTACGAGGAGTGGGCGGAGTTCATCGCGCGGCCGGAGAACAGCCCCGAGGTGGTCGAGTCGATCACCGGGGTGCCCGCGGTGGAGATCCGTGCGGCGGCCCGGCTGTACGCGACGGGCGGGAACGCGGCGATCTACTACGGGCTGGGCGTCACCGAGCACAGCCAGGGGTCGACCATGGTGATGGGCATGGCGAACCTGGCCATGGCGACCGGCAACGTCGGCCGTGACGGCGTGGGCGTGAACCCGTTGCGCGGGCAGAACAACGTGCAGGGGTCGTGCGACATGGGCTCGTTCCCGCACGAACTGCCCGGCTACCGGCACGTGTCCGACGACGCGGTGCGCACGGTGTTCGAGGGGGTGTGGGGCCGCAGCATCCTGCCGACGCCCGGGCTGCGCATCCCGAACATGTTCGACTCGGCGATCGCGGGCACGTTCCGCGGGCTGTTCGTGCAGGGCGAGGACATCGCCCAGTCCGACCCGAACACCGCGCACGTGACGGCGGCGTTGACCGCGATGGACCTGGTCGTCGTGCAGGACCTGTTCCTGAACGAGACGTCGAAGTTCGCGCACGTGTTCCTGCCCGGCACGTCGTTCCTGGAGAAGGACGGCACGTTCACCAACGCCGAGCGCCGCATCAACCGCGTCCGCCCGGTGATGGCGCCGAAGACCGGCAAGCACGAGTGGCAGATCGTGTGCGAGCTGGCAGCGGCGCTGGGCTACGAGATGCCGTACACGCACCCGCGCGAGATCATGGACGAGATCGCGGCGCTGACGCCGACGTTCGCCGGGGTGTCGTTCGCCAAGCTCGACCGGCTGGGCAGCATCCAGTGGCCGTGCGACGACGAGGCCCCGACCGGCACGCCGACCATGCACGTCGAATCGTTCACCCGCGGCAAGGGCAAGTTCGTGACCACGTCGTTCGTGCCGACCAGTGAGCGCACGACGCGCAAGTTCCCGTTGATCCTGACGACCGGGCGGATCCTGAGCCAGTACAACGTGGGCGCGCAGACCAGGCGCACGGCGAACATCGCCTGGCACCCGGAGGACGTGCTGGAGATCCACCCGCACGACGCCGAGGTGCGCGGGATCGGTGACGGCGATTCGGTCACGCTGGCGAGCCGGGTCGGCGCGACGTCACTGCACGCGGTCATCTCCGACCGCATGCCGGTCGGTGTCGTGTACACGACGTTCCACCACCCGGTGACCGGTGCGAACGTGGTGACGACGGAGAACTCCGACTGGGCGACCAACTGCCCGGAGTACAAGGTGACCGCGGTCCAGGTGGCCCTGCGCACCGAGGGTGCGGGGTCGGCGGAGATCGCGGTGGCGCGCGACCGCGCGGTGGTCGACTGACCATGAGCGGCGCAACCCCACCCGCGGTCCGCCTGGCGAACGAGATCGCCCGCCAGTTCCACCACCAACCGCCGGACCAGGCGGCCACCGCCATCGCCCACCACATCGAGCGCTTCTGGGACCCCCGGATGCGCACCGACCTGCGACACCACGTCGCCACGTCACCGGAATCCCTGGACCCGGTGGCGCTGGCGGCGGCCCGGCTGATCGGCTCCTGACCCCGTTGGCGGTGAAACGGGCGCTCATCGAGGTGTTGATCAACCGACCGGG
Organism: Saccharothrix sp. CB00851; assembly: GCF_001905065.1. NCBI lineage: Bacteria > Bacillati > Actinomycetota > Actinomycetes > Pseudonocardiales > Pseudonocardiaceae > Saccharothrix > Saccharothrix sp. CB00851. The sequence goes on along the minus strand of NZ_LWLC01000032.1, from coordinate 19,780 downwards.
TGTCCTGGCCGTGGCGAACACCGGTCCGAAGGTCGAGCGGTACGAGGTGGAAGGGCTGTTCCGGCCGTTCCGCAGGCTGGACCGGGACACCACCACGACGGGTGAACGGGGCCTGGGCCCGGGACTGTCGATCGTTCGTGCCATCGCCGCCGCCCACGGTGCGTCCGTGAGCGCGACACCGGGGGCGGACGGCGGGTTGGCGGTGACGGTCAGGTTTGCCGAAGTGCCGTGAGGAACGCCCGGAACGGGCGCTCCCCAAAGGTCAATCTGGGTCCTGGCCGTTTGCTGTCCCTGACGCTGGTCGTGCTCCGTCCCACGGCCAGCTCGACGCAGTTGTTCCCCGCGCCGGAGTAGGTGCTCTTGCGCCACGCTTTGTCGTTGTTCATGTGTCCTTCAGTGCGGTTGCCAGTTTTCTGATCAGCGAAGCCGACTCCTTGGGCGACAGGGCGACCTCGCTCACCATTTCCTCGAAGTGCAACAGGTACTTCTGCACGTCGGCGCGATTGTCCACCCACTTGCCACCGCCCGCGTACTCCAGGTACACGGCCGAAGGATCACTGTCCTCGAAGCGGAGTGCGGTCGCGCCACCACCGGACATGGTTCCGTGGGCACCAGCGCCGAACGGAACCACTTGGATGGTGATGTTGTCCTGCTTGCCCTTCTCAAGCAAATGCGACAACTGCTCGCGCATGACGGCGGGACCGCCGACGATTCGGTGCAGCGCGGCCTCGTCGATCACCGCGTGCAGCCGTAACCCGGGCAGCCTGCGCTGCCGGCTCGCCAGTGCCGCGGCCACCTGCTCCACCGAGACCGACGAGTCCATGAAACGCTGACCCGCGAGCCGGATCGCCGCCGCGTAGGCGGGTGTCTGGAGCAGTCCCGGGATGACGATCATCTCGATGGTGCGCACCTCCGTGGCATCCGCCTCCTGCCGCGCGTAGGTCCGCGCCTCCGGGGTGAACGCGGCCGCGTACACCAGGCGGGTGCCGTCCTGCTTCGCGTCCTCCCACAACGCTTCCGCCTCCCGCCGTTCGGCATCGGTCGCGCCGTAGAGCCCGAGCAGCGCGCCCAGTTCGGTCCAACTCGGACTGATGTACCCGTTCTCCATCCGCGACAGCGTCGACTGCGTCTTCCGCGTCAGCGCGTGGTAGTCGATCTCGGTCTTGCCCGCTCGCTTGCGCAAAGCGTTGAGGAACTGCCCCAGCTTGCGCTTGCGTCGGGTTTGGACGGCTGCCATGCGGATCGCTCCTCGCTGGAAAAGAACTGCGAACACCCTAGTGAGGTTCCGCAGCCCGCTCTCATTCACTCGATCGAGCGCCAAAGGTGCATATTCGCCCTCCTCACTCGTCGCCCCCCGTCGGCAGCCCCGCGGGCGGGGGCGGGCGCCCGCGGGACGTGCGACGAGCTGGACGAGTGATCAGCGCCGACTAAAGTCTGGCCACATGTACATCTCGCAGGTCCGGCTGCGGAACGTCAAGGGGTTCCACGGCGCCCGCGAAGTGGATCTCAAGCTCACCGCACCCGGCTGGACGGTGATCGCGGGCCGCAACGGGTCGGGCAAGACCTCGCTGCTCAGGGCGATCGCGCTGGCCGTCAGCGGCCCGGCGGTGGCCCGCAACCTGGTACCCGACTTCGAGAACTGGGTCACCGCGGGCCAGCGGGAGGGCGTGGTCCAGGTCCAGTTCACCCACGACCGGCGGGTGGAGAAGTTCGGCAAGGGCCGCCCGCCGGAGGGCAGGCTGTGGGCCGGCCTGGGCTGGACGATGCCGGACGAGGAGAGCCGCCCCGCGCACCGGGGCCTGCAGCCGTCGCTGAAGGAGAAGCTGGAGGGCAGCAAGACCGCCGCCCCGCGCGGACCGTGGCAGGACAACCCGACCGGGTGGTTCTGCGCGGCCTACGGCCCGTTCCGGCGGCTCGTCGGCGGCGCGGGCGACGCGCAGCGGCTGATGCTCAGCCACGGCCCGGTGTCCCGGCTGGCGAGCCTCTTCCACGAGGACGCGTCGCTGGCCGAGGGCGTCGGCTGGCTCATCGAGCAGCACCTGAGGTCGCTGGAGCGCAGGCCGGGCGCGGAGGAGCTGAAGACGGTCGCGCTCGGCGTGCTGTCGGACGGCCTGCTGCCCGACGACTACCGGATCGAGGGCGTCGACTCCGACGGCCTGTGGGTGGTCAGCGGCGGGCACCGGTTCCCGCTGCGGGAGATGAGCGACGGCTACCGCACCGTCGCCGCGCTCGTGGTCGACCTGATCAAGCAGATCCACGAGTCGTACGGCGACCTGAAGACCACGCCCACCGCGCACGGCCTGGCCCTGACCGCGCCCGGCGTGGTGATCATCGACGAGGTGGACGCGCACCTGCACGTGTCGTGGCAGAAGCGGATCGGCGGCTGGCTCAAGGAGCACTTCCCGAACATCCAGTTCATCGTCACCACGCACAGCCCGTACCTGTGCCAGGCCGCCGACCCCGGCGGCCTGATCCGGCTGCCGGGACCGGACCAGCAGGAACCGCCGCGGGTGGTCGACCGGGAGCTCTACGAGCGGATCGTGTACGGCAGCGGTGACGACGCGGTGCTCTCGGAGCTCTTCGGCCTGGACACGCCCTACTCCGAACGCGCGCAGGAACTGCGGGCCGAACTGGTGGACCTGGAGGTCGCGGTGATCGGCGGCACGGCCGACGCCCGCGCTGTGCGCCGCTACGAGGAGCTGCGGGCGCTGCTGACCAGCTCACCGGTGGCCCGCACGCGCGAGGTCACCGCACGGCTGGAACGCGACGGGACGTGATCCGGCTCGTCCGGCCCGCGCTGCCCGCCGAACTGGCCGCCCGGCTGCCCGAGCTGACCGAGGAGATCGGCAACGCCACGCACCGCACCCGGACCGCGCGTGCGCTGTGGAAACGCGCCGTGGTGCGGCGGAACGTGCACGCGCCGTTGCGGCGGTTGTTGGAGGACATGGCACCGGGCTACCAGCGGTGCATGTACTGCGGTGACAGCCAGGGCACCGACATCGACCACTTCGAGCCGCTGTCGCTCAACCCGCTGCGCACGTTCGACTGGCTCAACCACCTGCTGGCCTGCTCGACGTGCAACAGCAACCTCAAGCGGGACCGGTTCCCGGTGGCCGAGGACGGCACGCCGCTGCTGGTGGACCCCACCACCGAGGACCCGTTCGACCACCTGCTGCTCACGCTGTCGCTGGGCGTGTACGTGGCGCGCACGGAGAAGGGCGAGGCGACGATCGACGTGTGCGGCCTCAACCGGCCGGTGCTGACCCAGGGGCGGGTGCACGCGAGGCGGGTCGTGCTGATGTGCCTGTCGCGGTGGACGGCCGGGCGGGCGCGGGACGCGGCGGACGAGATGCGCGAGGCCGTGCTGACCGTGCGGGGGCAACCGTTCGCGGACGTCTGCCAGGCGATGCTGCGCCTGGCGCGGTCACCGGGCGCGGACCTGGTGTTCGAGGAGACGCCCTGGGCCTTGGCCGTGCTGAGGGACGAGGAACTGCGGACGCAGCTGCTGGCGTGAAGGCCGCGCCACCTGGAAAGTTCCAGCGCCGGTGTGGAAATCCGCCGGAATTTGTCGGGCCTCCGGTACATCATGGCGCGCATGGCAGACGCAATCGTGGCCGAGGGACTGGTCAAGCGCTACAAGTCGGTGGTCGCCCTCGACGGCCTCGACCTCGTGGTGCCCGAAGGGACCGTCATGGGCCTGCTCGGACCGAACGGCGCGGGCAAGACCACGACGGTTCGCGTGCTCACCACGCTGTTGGAGCACGACGAGGGCACCGCCACCGTCACCGGGCTGGACGTCGTCGCCGACGCCAAGGAGCTGCGCCGCCGGATCGGGTTATCCGGCCAGTACGCGGCCGTGGACGAGAACCTGACCGGGTTCGAGAACCTGGACATGGTCGGCAGGCTCTACCACCTGGGCAAGAAGCGCAGCCGGGAGCGGGCGCGCGAGCTGCTGGAGCGGTTCGACCTGGTGGAGGCGGGTGACCGGGAGGTCAAGGGTTACTCGGGCGGCATGCGCCGCAGGCTGGACCTGGCGGGCGCGCTGGTGGCCAAGCCGAGGGTGCTGTTCCTCGACGAGCCGACCACGGGCCTGGACCCGCGCAGCCGGCTCGGCATGTGGGACGTGATCTCCGAACTCGTGGCCGGCGGCACGACCCTGCTGCTCACCACGCAGTACCTGGAGGAGGCCGACCGGCTCGCGGACAAGATCGCGGTCATCGACCACGGCAAGGTCATCGCGCTGGGCACCTCGAACGAGCTGAAGGACCAGGTCGGTGGTGAACGGCTGGAGCTGACGCTGGGCTCCGCGCGGGACGCGGAGACGGCGAAGGCGGCGCTGACGCCGCTGGCGATCGCCGGGATCAGCCGGGACGAGCGCGGGCACCGGCTGACCGTGCCGGTGGCGGGTGGCGCCGAGGTGCTGGTGGACGGCATCCGCAGGCTGGACGCCGAGTCGGTCAAGGTGCTCGACATCGGCCTGCGCCGGCCGACGCTGGACGACGTGTTCCTCTCGCTGACCGGGCACGCGGCCGAGAACGACGGCACCGACGACAACGCCGACACCAAGCAGGGGGAGAAGGGCGAATGAGCGCGTTCACCGAGGCGTTGAGCGACGGCGCGGTGGTCGCCAAGCGCAACCTCATCAAGGTCAAGCGGGTCCCGGACCTGATCGTGGGCTCCACGTTGGCGCCGATCATGTTCGTGCTGTTGTTCGCGTACGTGTTCGGCGGCTCGATCACCATCCCCGGCCTGGACTACCGCGAGTTCCTGATGGCGGGGATCTTCGCGCAGACCGTGGTGTTCGGCGCGTCGATCACCGGCAGCGGGCTGGCCGACGACATCAAGAAGGGCGTGATCGACCGGTTCCGGTCGCTGCCGATGGCGCGGTCCGCGGTGCTGATCGGGCGCACCACGAGCGACCTGGTGAACAACGTGATCGTCATCGTGGTGATGTCGGTGACGGGCCTGATCGTGGGCTGGCGGATCCACTCCTCGCCGCTGGAGGCGCTGGCCGGGTTCGCCCTGCTGCTGCTGTTCGCCTACGCGGTGTCGTGGGGCATGGCGATCGTCGGGTTGATGGTGCGCAGCCCAGAGGTGTTCAACAACGCCTCGTTCATCGTGATCTTCCCGTTGACGTTCATCGCGAACACGTTCGTGCAGGAGAGCAACCTGCCCGGACCGCTGAAGACGTTCGCCGAGTGGAACCCCGTCTCGGCGGTGACCGCCGCGGCCCGCGAACTGTTCGGCAACACCAACCCGATGGCGCCGCCGGCGGACGTGTGGTCGTTGCAGCACCCGGTGCTGATGACGTTGATCTGGGTGGCCGTGTTCCTGATGGTCTTCGTGCCGCTGGCGATCCGGCAGTACCGCAAGGCGGTGGCCCGCTAACCGGCGGACGCCGGTGTGTCAAGGGTTTCAGGTTTCGGACCGTCACCCGAACGGGTAGTCCGGTGGCATCCCAGCCGAAGGCACGGAGCCGAGCCAGGGAGGCCGAGATGTCCACCGGGACCACCATCGGCGTGATCGTCACCGCGCTGGTCGTACTGGCCGCGCTCGTGGTGTTGCTGAAGGTCGCCGTGCAGCGCAAGAGGTTGCGCGCGAAGTTCGGGCCCGAGTACGAGCGGGTGGTGCGGGGCAGTGACAGCAGGATGGCGGCCGAACGGGAACTCGTGGAACGCGAGCGCGAGCACGCCAAGCTGGAACTGCGCCCGCTGAGCCCCGCTTCGCGGGAGAGCTACGCGCGGAACTGGACGCGGGTGCAGGAGCAGTTCGTCGACGCGCCGACCACGGCGGTGGGCCAGGCGGACCGCCTGGTCACCGACCTCATGGCCGAACGCGGCTACCCCACCGAGGGGTACGAGCGGCGGGCGTCGATGCTGTCGGTCGAGCACGCCCGCGCGCTCGACCACTACCGCGAGGCGCACGCGATCACCGAACGCCAGGACCGCGGCGAGGCCACGACCGAGGACCTCCGCGTCGCGATGGTCCACTACCGGACCCTGTTCGAGGACCTGCTGGGCGACCCGCGCGACGGGCAACGCCGGGAAGGAGCACGGTGATGGCCCTCCACCAGGACACCACCCAGGACGCCGTCGGGCACACAACCACCGAGGACGCGGTCGAGTACCGGGAGCCGGTCGAGCTGTACCCGGTCTCCACGACACCGGGCGACCCGCCGCTGTTCGCCACCGGCGACGCGGAGAACTTCCAGGTCGAGTGGCGCGCGTTGCAGGCCGAGTTCGTGGACGACCCGCGCGAGGCCGTGCAGCGGGTCGACGAACTGGTCACCCAGGTCATGCAGGTGCTCACGGACACGTTCGCGGAGCACAAGCACGCGCTCGAAGAGCAGTGGCGGCGCGGCGACGAGGTGCAGACCGAGGAACTGCGGCAGGCGCTCAAGCGGTACCGCGCGTTCTTCGACCGGCTGCTGTCCGTGTGACCGCCGGCGAGGCGAAGACTCCCCGTTGTGCGTCTGGCGACCCAGGTGCACAACGGGTGATTCGCGTCTCGCCGGCGGTCGACGCGGCAGCCGGTCAGCCCGGCAGTTCCCGGATCTCCATCTCCAGCACGTCGATCTCGTCGCTGATCGCCTCGTCCAGCATCCGGTCGAGCAGCTCGGAGCAGTCCGACGACCCGAGGCCGAACCGGGGCACCCGCTCCCACCACACCGCCGGGTTGTTCCAGAACGAACCGGAACCCTGGTCGACGCCTTCGAGGCAGCGCAGCCGCGAATCGTCGTCCGGCAGTCGGCGGACGTAGTCGATGAACCTGGCGAGCGCGTCCGGGTCGATCACCGGTACCGCGCCGTACCCGCGCAGGCAGTCCTCGAGCTCCGTCAGGAACTCCTCTTTGAACGTCATGGCGCCACCCCCGCTTCCCCCGCTGCGTCGCGGGTGAGGAGGACTCACGTCCCAGGGCACCAACGGTACATCCGCCGGGGCGCGGAGAACTTGCTGCCAATGGGCGGTTCCAGGGAAAGATTCGCTAACGGTCGGGCGGTCGCGCCGTGACCGGGACACCCGCCCGACGTCGGATGACCCGGACAGTCCTCAGTGGACGGTCGCCCGGCGCGCGCGACGGTTACCGTGACGTGACCTTCACTCCGCGCGCAGCCGCGCCATGAAGCTGAACCGGTCGCCCCGGTAGAGCGAGCGGACCCGCTCGATCGGCTCGCCAACGTTGCCATGGGACACGCGGTGCAGCAGCAACATCGGCAGCGCCGGGTTCGTGCCGATCAGCAACGCCTCGCGCGGCGTCGCCAGCACCGTCTCCACCCGTTCCTCGGCCTCGGCGAACACCACGCCCAACCGGTCGGCGAGGCACGCGTACAGCGACGTGGTCGGGTCGAACACCTCCAGCAGCGTCGGGAACCGCGCCTCGGACAGGTAGGTCGACTCCAGCCCGATCCGCTCGCCGTCGGCCAGCAGCACGCGTTCCAGGTGGACGACCGGGTCGCCCCGCCGGATCCGCAGGTCCCGCGCCAGCACGTCGTCCGCGGGCAGGTGCTCGACCGTGATCACGCCGCGTGCCGGGTCGACGCCCTGCCGTCGCATGCCCTCGGTGTAGCTGAGCAGCGACAGCGGCTGCACCAGCTTCGGCGGCGCGACGTAGGTGCCGCTGCCCTGGCGGCGTTGCAGCTTGCCTTCGAGCACCAGTTCCCCGACGGCCTGCCGCAGCGTCACCCGCGACACCGCGAACCGCTCGGCCAGTTCCCGTTCCGACGGCAGCGCCGTGCCCTCGCCGAGGGCGTCGACGAGCCACAGCAGTTCGGTCTTCACCGCGTAGTAGCGGGGGATGCGGCCGTGTTCGGGGATACCGGCGCGGACCGGCCCGTCCGCGCGGTACTGGGGCACGTAATGCGAGGCATGCACGCGACGAGCGTACGGGGCGGTCCGGGCCGGTCAGACCGCTAACGGGGTGGGTCCCACGTCACGACGCGAGCTCCGGCGGGTCCGGGATGGCGTAACCGGACGCACCCACGTTGGCCTCCAGCGACTTGCGCCATTCGCCGGTGTCGATCATCTTCCGGACGGCGGCGGTGACCGCCGCCTTGCTGGTCGGGTCGCCCTTGCGCATCCCGATGCCGTACTCCTCCTTGCTGAACGGCCGGTTGACCACGCGCAGCAGCTCGGGGTTCTGCGCGGCGTAGCCGGCGAGGATCACGTCGTCGGTCGTCATGGCGTCCACCTGCTCGGCCAGCAGCGCGGTGACGCAGTCGCTGAAATTGGGATATTCCACGAGCTGCACGGACTGCGCGAACTGGTCTTTCACGTACTGCGCGGACGTGGTGTTGGCCACCGAGCACAGCTTCAGGTTGCCGGAGTTGAGCGATTCGGGCCCGGTGATCCGCTCATCGCTCAACCGGACCAGCAGGTCCTGCCCGGCCACGAAGTACGGGCCGACGAAGTCGATGACCTCCTTGCGCTTGTCGGTGATGGAGTAGCTGGACACGACGAGGTCCGCGGCGCCGCTGGTGAGCAGCTTCTCGCGTTCCGACGGCGTCGCCTCGGTGAATTTGATGCCGGATTCCTCGACACCCAGTTCTTTCGCAACATAACGGGCCACGTCGACGTCGAAGCCGCGGTACGTGCCGTCCAATCGGCGCACACCGAGCCCCGGTTGGTCGTACGCCACGGCGATGGTCAACTCGTTGGAGCTGTCCGCCTTGCCGGCGACGGTCGTGTCGTCACCGGTGGAGCACGACGCGAGGACAAGCGCGGCGGAACACGCGACCACAAGGGCGCGCAGCGGTGCCAGAGCCATTCTTCCCCTTTTCGGGAGCTTCCTCGGGATGCCGGAAACCTAAGCGGCTCAACGGATCTGGTCCAGGGTCAGCGGGAAGATAGGGGACACCTGATCGGTCAAGGGTGACGGTTGTGCATCGAGACCGTGATCGCGCTAACGCACACCGCCGGGTGACCGCAGCCGCCTGGGACCGGTGTCATGTCGGGACGGTGGCGGTCCCAGCGTGACCCGGGCGCTGCTGACGTACGCGCCGGCGGCACTGGCCAGCACGGGTTCCAGCGACAGCTCCCGCACCTCGGGCAGGTCCTCGGCGAGCGCGGCCAGCCGCAGCACCAGTTCCTGCAACGCGGGCAGGTCCGCCGGCTCGTCACCCCGGTACCCGGCCAGCAGCGGCGCGGCCTTGGGCGCGCGCACCAGCGCCGCCGCGTCCGCGTCGGTCAGCGGGACCGCGCGGTAGGCCCGGTCCCCCAGCAGGTCGCTGACCAGTCCCGACAGCCCGAACGACACCAGCGTGCCGAACGACGGGTCGTCCTGGAGGCCGAGCACGCACGAGATGCCCTTGGGCGCCATGCGCTGCACGTACACGTCCGGCCGGTCGGCCATCCCGGCGAGCATCGCGTACGCCGTGCGCACGGCCTCGTCGCCGGACAGGTCCAGCCGCACGCCGACCAGGTCGGTGCGGTGCCGCAGCCGGTCGTCGGTGGACTTCATCGCCACCGGGTAGCCCAACTCCCCCGCCGCGCGCACCGCGTCGTCCGCAGACGTCACCACGCGGAACGGCACGACCTCCACGCCGTAGCACGCCAGCAGCCGCACGGTGGTCTCGTCGTCGAGCGTCCGCTCGCCGTCCAGCTCCATGGACGCCACGATGGCGTGCGCGGCCACGGGGTCGATGCCCTCCGGCCGGACGAACGTGCCCTGCGGCGCGGACCGCCAGCGCGCATACCGGGTCGCACGGGCCAACGCCAGCACAGCGCGCTCCGGACTCGGGTACGACGGCACGGAACCCCGGCCGGGCGCGCCACCGGGACCGGGCACCGCCAGCTCGGCGGGCACGCCCTCGACGGCCAGGAACGTCGACGCGATCGGCTTGGTCCGCCCGCCCTGCTCCACGACCTCGCGCAACGCGCGGGCGAACGACGTGCCCGGCACGGCCAGCGGCGGCACGAACACGACCACGAGCGCGTCCGCGTCCGGGTTCTCCAACGCCTCCTTCACCGCCGCCGCGAACGCTTCCGGCCCGGCCTGCGCACCCACGTCGACGGGCTCGCCGGCCAGCTCCAGCCCCTGGGCCAGCGCGGTGTCCGCGGCCAGCAGCCCGATCGCGGTCGAGTTGCCCACCACGGCGACCCGCGGCCCGGCCGGCAACGGCTGGTGCGCCAACAGCAGCGCGGTGTCGAACAGCTGCGCCAGCGACTCCACGCGGATCACACCGGCCTGCTCGAACAGCGCCTGCACGCTCGACTCGTCCACCGGCACCGACGTCGCCGCCAGTGCGGGCGTCACGGCGTGCCGACCGGACTTCACCGCCACGATCGGCTTGGTGCGGCCGAGCCGCCGGGCCAGCCGGGCGAACTTGCGCGGGTTGCCGAACGACTCCAGGTACAGCAGCACCACGTCGGTCGCCGGGTCGGTCTCCCAGTACTGGAGCAGGTCGTTGCCGGAGACGTCCGAGCGGTTGCCCGCGGAGACGAACGTGGACAGGCCGAGGCCGCGTTCGGCGGCGGTGGCCAGGATCGCCGTGCCCAGCGCGCCGGACTGGCAGAAGAAGCCGGTGCGGCCGCGGGCCGGGAGCTGCGGCGCCAGGGTGGCGTTGAGGCGAACGCCCGCGTCGGTGTTCAGCACGCCCAGCGCGTTCGGGCCGACCACCCGCATGCCGTGCGCCCGCGCCTCGGCGGCGAGCCTGCGCTCCGCGCTCAACCCGCCCGGCCCGGTCTCGCCGAACCCGGACGTGACCACGACCAGCGCTTTCACACCCTTGGCCAGGCAGGCGTCCATCACCTCGTCCACGCCCGCGGCGGGCACCGCGACCACGGCGAGGTCCACGTCGTCCGGGATCTCCAGCACCGACGGGTAGGCACGCACCCCCCGCACGGACCGGTGCTCGGCGTTCACCGGGTACACCGGCCCGGCGAAGTCGGCGGCGAGCAGGTTCGTCAGCACCGCGTGCCCGATCTTGGTCAGGTCGGTGGACGCGCCGATCACCGCGACCGACTTCGGGTGCAGCAGGTTGTGCACGCTGCGCGCCTCGGCGGCCTGCTCGCGGGCCCGCGCCACCTCCACCGACTCCTCGGTCGGGTCGATGTCGAACTCCAGGTGCACCACGCCCTCCTCGAACGCGCGGCTCACGCCGTAGCCCGCGTCCCGGAAGATGCGCACCATCTGCCCGTTCTCCGCGAGCACCTCGGCGGTGAACCGGCTCAGCCCGCGTTCGCGCGCGGCGGCGGCGAGGTGTTCGAGCAGGATCGAGCCGAGGCCGCGGCCCTGGTGGGCGTCCTCGACCACGAACGCGACCTCGGCCGAACCTCCGTCGCCGAGGCGGTCGTAGCGGCCGACGGCCACGATGTCGTCGCCGAGCAGCGCGGTGAACGCCACCCGGTCGACGTGGTCGACGGTGCTGAAGCGTTCGAGGTCGCGCTTGGGCATCCGCGGGTAGGGGCCGAAGTAGCGGTAGTAGCGGGTCCGCTCGGACAGCCTGCCGTGGAACGCGAGCAGCTTCTCGGCGTCGTCGGGCGTGATCGGGCGCAGGTGGACCGTGCCGCCGTCGCTGAGCACGACGTCGGCCTCCCAGTGCCTCGGGTAGTCGAACGGGTCCACGCCGTCAGTCCCTCGGGTCGTCGGGGTCCAGGCCGTGCAGCGGGAACACCGCGCGCCGCGTCTGCATGACCGCCACGTCCACGGGGGTGTCGAGCTGGCCGCCCCACGGCTCGAACGCGGTGTCCGCGTCGTCGGACATCGACGTCGGCAGCGGCCAGTTCGGCGCGATGGTGGAGGCGTGGGCGACCCAGTCGGCGGGCAGCGGGGTGTTCGGGTCGACGTCGCGGTCCAGCACGGTGGCCAGCAGGTGCGTCCAGCTGCGCGGCACGACCCGCAGCAGCTCGTACCCGCCGCCGCCCAGCGCCAGCCACCGGCCGTTCGCGGTCTCCTCGGCCAGTCCGCGCAGCCGGCGGTAGATCGCGCGGTGCCCGTCCACGGTGAGCGCCAGGTCGGCCAGCGGGTCCTCGCGGTGCGTGTCCACGCCGCACTGGGTGACCAGCACTTGCGGCCCGAACGCCCGCAGCAGGGACGGCACGGTGGCCTCGAACGCGCGCAGCCAGTCCCGGTCGCCGGTGCCGGGCGGCAGGGCCAGGTTCACGCTCGTGCCCTCCGCGCCCTCGCCACCCAGCTCGGCGGACCGGCCCGTGCCCGGCCAGAGGCTGAGCGGGTTCTGGTGGACCGAGACGGTGAGCACGCGGGGGTCGTCGTAGAACGCGGCCTGCACGCCGTCGCCGTGGTGCACGTCGGTGTCGAGGTAGGCGATCCGGTCGAAGCCGTGGTCCAGCAGCCACGAGATGGCCACGGCGCAGTCGTTGTAGACGCAGAACCCGGCCGCGTGGTCGCGCATGGCGTGGTGCAGCCCGCCCGCGATGCTCACCGCCCGGTCCGCCTCGCCGGAGGCGATCTTGCGCGCCGCGGCCAGCGAACCGCCCACGACCAGCGCGGACGCCTCGTGCATGCGGGCGAACACCGGGTTGTCCGCGGTGCCGAGGCCGTGGCCGACGTCCCAGCCCGCCATCGGCGCGGCCCGCACGGCGTTGAGGTAGGACGGCTCGTGCACGCGTTCGATCTCGTCGTCCGTCGCCGGGTCGGGGGCGATGAGCTCCACGCCGTCCAGCACGCCGAGCGCGCCGGCCAGCCGGACGGTCAGGTCCAGCCGGACGGGGTTGAGCGGGTGGTCCCCGCCCAGGTCGTAGCCGAGGAAGGACTCGTCCCAGACGACGGCGGCCGGCTTTCCCATGTCCGCAACCTAACCCAACCGGCGGGCGGTGGCGTGATCACAGCTTGGTCGACCCCGGCGTGCGGACCTCCCGCGTGGACTTAGAGTCTGCCGTGACGAGGCGGGCCAGATTGCGGCCATCGAGGATGGAACCCCGCACGTCGGAACGGGGTCAGAGAACACATGCACCTGCGACGAGTCCCCGCCCTGACCACTGTGCTGGCCTTGGCGCTCACGCTCGGCCTGTCGGCCTGCGCCACCAAGGTCGTCGGCAGCCCGGTCGCCGCGGCGGGCGGGTCGACCGGTGAGAAGACCACCTCCGGCAAGCCGTCGTCGACCAAGGCCTCCTCCCCCAGGGCGTCGTCCGGGAAGGTGAGCGCGCCGAAGACGACCGAGGCCGAGAAGCCGTCCGGCGACGTCAAGATCACCACCAAGAAGAAGACCGAGGGCTTCGAGGACTGCGACATCCTCACGCCCGAGGAGGTGGCGGCGGCCGTCGGCGCGGCCAAGGGCGGCGAGAAGGGCTGCGTGCAGAGCACGGAGAACCCGTTCTCGGTGGTGCTGTTCATGGTCACGTTCGCCGAGTACGAGGGTGAGGCGCGGATCATCGAGATCGGCGGCAACACCGCGTACGAGGTGAAGGAGAAGGGCGGCGACTGCACGGTGCTGGTCATGCTGACCGACGACCCGGACGAGATCACGCCCGCGTTCCAGGCCACCGTGACGCCGATCGACGAGATCGAGCCGTGCGAGATCGCGCTCAAGCTCGCCACGAAGGCCTTCGAGAAGATCCCCAACGCCTGAGTGGTCACCGGAACGGCCGGTCGGGTGCTCCGACCGGCCGTTCCGCGTTTCAACCGGTCTCGACGGGCCGGGCGGGGTCCGAGGACCACTGCGACCACGAGCCCGCGTAGAGCGGCGCGGGCCGGTCCGGGGTGGTGACGCCGGCCACTTCCAGGGCCAGGACCACGGAGGACGCCGTGACGCCCGACCCGCAGTAGGCGGCGACCGGGCGGTCGGACGTGACGCCGAGGGCCTCGAAGCGCTCGGCGAGCGCCGCGGCGGGCAGCCAGCGGCCCTCGGAGGTGTGACCCGAGGTCGGCGCGTTGAGCGCGCCCGGGATGTGCCCGGCCCGCGGGTCCACCGGTTCGGTCTCGCCCCGGTACCGCTCGGGGGCGCGGGCGTCGAGCAGGACGCCGGACGCGGTGAACGCGGCGGCCTCGTCGGCGTCCAGCATGGGCATGGCGCCGGGCCGCACGACGATGTCACCGGGAACGGGCGTCGGCGTGTCGGCGTTGACGGGACGGCCCTCGGCGGTCCACGCGGCGAAGCCGCCGTCCAGGACCGCCACCTCCGGGTGGCCGGCCCACCGCAACAGCCACCACGCGCGGGCGGCGACGGAACCGTCACCACCGTCGTACGCCACGACCGGGTGACCGCGGCGGACACCGGCGGCCCGCAGCACGGCCCGCAGGGTGACCGGGTCGGGCAGCGGGTGGCGGCCACCGGCGCCGGGCGGCGAGGACAGCTCGGTGTCGAGATCGACGTAGACCGCACCGGGAACGTGCGCGACCTCGTAGTCTTGACGTCCCGGTGGTCCGCCCAGTCGCCAGCGGACGTCGAGCACGACGGGTGGTTCGGCCCCGTTCAGCGCGGAGGCCAGGGCTTCGGTGCTGATCAGTGGATGCACGGCACCATCCTGCACCCGTGACCGGCCGACTAGCATTGACGCCATACGAAGGGGAGCGGGTGTGAACGAGCTCATCGACACTACCGAGATGTACCTCCGCACGATCTACGAGCTCGAAGAAGAGGGCGTAGTGCCGCTGCGTGCGCGGATCGCCGAGCGGCTGGCGCAGAGCGGTCCGACGGTCAGCCAGACGGTCGGGCGGATGGAACGCGACGGCCTCGTCGTCGTGGCCGACGACCGCCACCTGGAACTGACCGAGCAGGGTCGCAACCTGGCCATCGCGGTCATGCGCAAGCACCGGCTCGCCGAGCGCCTCCTGGTCGACATCATCGGCCTGGAGTGGGAGCACGTGCACAGCGAGGCGTGCCGCTGGGAGCACGTCATGAGCGAGGCCGTCGAGCGCAAGCTGGTCAAGCTCCTGGGCAACCCGACCACCTCGCCCTACGGGAACCCGATCCCGGGTTTGGACAAGCTGGGTGACGGCGAGCCCGCGCCGGCGGCCGAGTCGGACCTCGTGCGCGTGGACGAGGTGGCCCGGCGCGGCGGCGGTCGCGTCGAGGTGCGCCGGATCGCCGAGCACGTGCAGCTGGACCCGGACCTGATGGCCGAGCTGAAGGCGGCCGGCGTGGTGCCGGGCGGCACGGTCGAGATCGACTCGCTGGGTGGTGCGAAGGTCATCCAGGTGCGCGGCAACGGCACGGTCGCCGAGCTGGACCCGGCGGTCGCGCACGCCGTCCTGGTGCAGGCCCGGTGAGTCCGGCGCGGCGCGCGGTCGCCGCGTTCACCCGGCTGCACGGCGCGGCGCCGAGCGGTGTGTGGTCCGCGCCCGGTCGGGTGAACCTGATCGGGGAGCACACGGACTACAACGACGGTTTCGTGCTGCCGTTCGCGTTGCCGTACCGGACCGCGGTGGCCGCGTCACCGCGGGACGACGGCCGGTTGCACGTGGCCACGCTCGGTGACGACGGCGCGGTGCAGCAGGCCCCGCCCGTGGCCGTGGCCGAGCTGGAACCGGGTGCGGTCGGTGGTTGGGCCGCCTACCCGGCTGGGGTCGCATGGGTGCTGCGGGATCAGGGTGTCACCGGTGGCGCGAACCTCGTGATCGCCGGTGACGTGCCGGCGGGCGCCGGGTTGTCGTCGTCGCACGCGTTGGAGTGCGCGGTGGCGTTGGCGTTGTTGGGGCTGGCGGGGCGTCCGGTGGACGACCTGCCGCAGGTGGCGCGGTGGGTGCAGCGGGCGGAGAACGACTTCGTGGGTGCGCCGACGGGTCTGTTGGACCAGACGGCGTCGTTGTGCTGCACCGAGGCGCACGTGCTGTTCTTGGACGTGCGGTCGTTCGAGTCGGAGCAGGTGCCGTTCGACGCCGCCGCGCACGGGCTGGAAGTGCTGGTCATCGACACGCGGGCCAGTCATTCGCACACCGATGGCGGCTATGGCGCGCGGCGTGCGGGCTGTGAGGAGGCGGCGTCGGTCCTGGGGGTTCCCGCGTTGCGGGACGTGGACGTGACCGGGCTGGATGCGGCGCTGGACCGGGTGCCGGAGGAGTTGCGGCCACTGGTGCGGCACGTGGTGACGGAGAACGAGCGGGTGCTGGCGGCGGTGGAGCTGCTGCGCGACGGTCGGCTGGCGGAGCTGGGGCCGTTGTTGGACGCCTCGCACGCGTCGTTGCGCGACGACTACAGGGTCTCCGCGCCGGAGTTGGACGTGGCGGTGGACGCGGCGAAGGCGGCCGGGGCGTTGGGTGCCCGGATGGTGGGTGGCGGGTTCGGCGGCTCGGCGATCGCGCTCGTGCCGGTGCAGCGGCACGACGAGGTGGTGCGGCGGGTGCTGGGCGCGTTCGCGGAGCGCGGCTGGGCCACGCCCAGGACGTTCACGGCGGTGCCCTCCGCGGGTGCCGGCCAGGATCGATGACGGTCTAGTCGAAAGCGGGGATGCAGGGTGAAGTTGCTCGTCACGGGCGGTGCCGGGTACGTGGGCAGCGTCTGCGCGGCCAGGCTGGTGGAGTCCGGGCACGAGGTGGTCGTGCTGGACGACCTGTCCACCGGGCACGCGGACGCGGTGCCCGACGGCGTGCGGCTGGTCGAGGCGGGCATCGACGAGGCGATCGGCGACGTGCTCGCGGACGGCTACGACGGCGTGCTGCACTTCGCGGCCAAGTCGCTGGTCGGCGAGTCCATGCAGGACCCGGCGAAGTACTGGCACGGCAACGTGGTGACGTCGTTGCGGCTGCTGGACGCGATGCGCGAGCACGGCACGCCCCGGCTGGTGTTCTCGTCCACGGCCGCGACCTACGGCGAGCCGGAGCAGGTGCCGATCGCGGAGACCGCACCGACCCGGCCCACCAACACCTACGGCGCGACCAAGCTCGCGATCGACCACGCCATCACGTCCTACGCCGCCGCGCACGGCTTGGCCGCGGTGTCGCTGCGCTACTTCAACGTGGCGGGCGCGTACGGGCGGTTCGGCGAGCGGCACGGCGTGGAGACGCACCTGATCCCGATCGTGCTGCAGGTCGCGTCCGGCCGGCGTGAGCGGGTGCAGGTCTACGGCGACGACTGGCCCACCGAGGACGGCACGTGCGTCCGCGACTACATCCACGTGGTCGACCTGGCCGACGCCCACCTGCGGGCGCTGGAGCACGCCGCGGCGGGCGAGCACCGCATCTACAACCTGGGCAACGGGCTCGGCTTCTCGGTCAAGCAGGTCATCGACGCGTGCCGCGAGGTGACCGGCCACCCGATCCCCGCCGACGTGGCGCCGCGCCGGGCCGGTGACCCGGCGGTGCTCGTGGCCTCCAGCGAGAAGGCCCGCACCGAGCTGGGGTGGAAGCCCGAGCGGGTGGACCTCGCCGGCATCGTGCGCGACGCGTGGGACTTCACCCGGTCACAACAGGGGGCGTGAATGGCAGGCAAGATCACCGAGGCCGCGTTCGGGGACCTGACCTCGTTCGCCGAGATGCCGAGGCTGTCCGGGCTGGCGCTGTCGCCGGACGGGACGCGGCTGGTCACCGTGGTGGCGACGCTCTCGCCGGACGGCAAGGCGTGGCAGGGCGCGCTGTGGGAGGTCGACCCGGCCGGTGAGCGTCCCGCGCGGCGGTTGACCCGGGGTGCCAAGGGCGAGTCGGCGCCCGCGTTCACGCCGGACGGCGCGCTGCTGTTCCTCTCGGCACGGCCCGACCAGGAGGCGAAGCCCGCCGACCGGGACAAGAAGGACAAGACCGCGCTGTGGCTGCTGCCGCCCGTCGGCGAGGCGCGTGAGCTGTACCGGCCCGCCGGCGGGGTGTCGGAGTTTGCGGTGGCCCGGGACGCGGGCACGGTGCTGCTCGCGGCGGGCGCGCACCCGACCGCGGAGTTCGGCGAGCAGGACGAGGAGCACCGCAAGGCCCGCGAGGACGCCGGGGTGACCGCGATCCTGCACGAGTCGTACCCGGTGCGGTACTGGGACGCCGACCTCGGGCCCAGCTTCCCGCGGCTGCTGGCGACCACGGCACCGGTCGACGTGGAGCGCGCGCCCATCGACCAGTCGTCGGACCTGGTGGACCTGACCCCCAACGCCGCGTCCCGGCTGGACGACTCGCCCGCGATCAGCCCGGACGGGCGGTGGGTCGTGCACACCGAGGGCGTGTCGGTGAGCGCGTCGTACGGCAAGCGGGTCCGGCTGCGGCTGACCTCGATCGACGGTGCCGCGGACCGCGTGCTGGCCGACGTGGACGGGCACTCGTTCCTGCAGCCGGTGTTCCTGCCGGACTCGTCGGGCGTGATAGCGGTGCGCGCGTTCGACTCCACGCCGGACCTGCCGTGGACGAACACGTTGGTGCGCATCGACCTGGAGTCGGGCGCGGTCGCGGAACTGGTGGCGGACTTCGCCGAGGAACCCGACCACCCGGTGGTGAGCCCGGCCGGTGACGCGGTGTACTTCACCAGCAGCCACCGGGGTCACCAGCCGATCTGGAAGCTCGACCTGGCGTCCGGTTCGGTGGTGAAGCTGACCGCGTCCGGTGCGTACACCGACGTGCGGGTCAGCCCCGACGGCGCGTCGGTGTACGCGTTGCGCAACGCCTGGGACCACCCGCCGCAGCCGGTGCGGCTGTCGGCGTCCGGCGTGGACCAGCAGGCCGTGCCGCTGCCCGCGCCCGGTGCGGTCGAGTCGGTGCCGGGGACGCTGACCGAGGTCGAGACGGTGGTCGAGGACGGCCGGACCGTCCGGGCGTGGCTGGTGCTGCCGTCGGGTGCGTCGGCGGAGCAGCCGGCGCCGTTGTTGCTGTGGGTGCACGGCGGGCCGGTGATGAGCTGGAGTGGGTGGAGCTGGCGCTGGAACCCGTGGCTGATGGCGGCGCGGGGCTACGCGGTGCTGCTGCCCGATCCCGCGCTGTCGACGGGGTACGGGTACGACTTCGTGCGGGCCGGATGGGCTTCTTGGGGTGCGAAGCCGTACACGGACCTGATGGCGATCACGGATGTCGCGGTGCGGCGGGACGACATCGACGACTCCCGGACGGCCGCCATGGGCGGGTCGTTCGGCGGGTACATGGCGAACTGGATCGCCACGCAGACCGACCGGTTCAAGGCGATCGTGACGCACGCGTCGTTGTGGCACTTGGACGCGTTCACCGGGACCACTGACGACTCGTACTACTGGATCCGGGAGATGGGCGACCCACTGCGGCAGGAGGACACCGTGCGGGCCAACTCCCCGCACCTGCGCGTGGCGGACATCAAGACGCCCATGCTGGTGATCCACGGTGACAAGGACTACCGGGTTCCGATCGGTGAGGGGCAACGGCTCTACTTCGACCTCGTGCGGCACGGTGTGCCGGCGAAGTTCCTGTACTTCCCGAGCGAGAATCACTGGATCCTGACTCCCGGTAACGCCAAGGTCTGGTACGAGACCGTGTTCGCTTTCTTGGCGGAGCACGTGCTCGGTGAGCCTTGGCAACGGCCGGGTCTTGTGTAGGCGAGTGAGTAATAAGTCAAAAGATCAAAAGCGTCCTCGCCGGACGGGCAGATCAGCAGGATGACATCCCCCGGTTCCGTGTCCGTCTTGTTCCGTTGGGAACTGCTGACCCAGCGTGGTCCCGGGGTGCGTGTCATCCCACCGACCTCCCTCCGGGCTACCACACGCGTCAAGAGGGCGCCCGAAGTTGGAGTATCAGGCAGCGCTTGCACGACGCCCTCTTGACCCGTGCGGTAGGGCTACGCCAGGTCGGCGGGATGACACGAACCCCTACTTCTGCAAAGCGGCCGCACCCGCCCCGGGCCCGTTCGTCCCCGCGCTCGTCGGCGACCCCCTGCACGTGCCACTGGCGGCGCCCTTCTCCCTCATACAGATCTTGAAAGGCCAGCATTACGGTGGTTCCGGTTCGAGGTCCA
>NZ_LWLC01000031.1:0-100346 GCF_001905065.1 Saccharothrix sp. CB00851 | reverse complement strand
CAACCCCGAGGTTAAAGATCAAGCTTACGGGCACTCCAGGCAGGCCAAAGCCGGGCAGGCCTGGCGGATAAAGCGCCCGCCAAGCCTGCCCGGCTTCGACCAGCCTAAAGCACCCTAACCCCATGTAAAATCGGGCCTCTGCGGGTTGGCTGCGGGTCCGTTGTGGCCGCGTTTGAGGGCCTCTGCGGGTTGGTTGCGGTCCGATGGGGTGTCGTTCGTTTGGGTGATAGATGCAACCTTTGACAACCTAAATCGCATTTCTCACGTTAGCCGGAGAAAACGGCCGGCCGGCGGCGGGGAGGCGTGGGCGGGTGTGGTTGGGGGTGGTGGGTCAATGCTGGATGGTCAGTGGTGTGTTGGCGGATGAGGGGCCGATCAGCAGGGTGAAGCGGCCGGGTTCGGTGGTCCAGCCGTCGGTCGTCCAGTGCTGGTAGGCCCGGGCGGGCACGGTGATGTCGATGGTTGTGGTTCGGCCCGGTTCGGCGGTTGCGACGGCCCAGGCGGCGAGCCAGCGTTCGGGGCGTTCGACGGCGCTGTCCGGTCGGGTCACGTAGACCTGCACGACCTCGCGGCCGGGGCGGTCGCCGGTGTTGCGCAGGCGGACGCGGACGCCGGATGCGGTGGTGGTGGCGTCCTCGTAGGTCCAGGTCGTGTAGCCGAGGCCGTGGCCGAACCAGTAGGCCGGGTGGGTGGTGGAGCGGTGCCACGCCCGGTAGCCGAGGTGGAGGCCCTCGTCGTAGCGCAGGATGCCGTGGTCGGGTACGACGTTCGACACGGGTAGGTCGTGTTGGGTCGCCGGCCAGGTGGTGGGTAGGCGGCCGCCGGGTTCGCGCCGGCCGAAGAGGACGTCGGCCAGGCCGTGGCCGGCCTCCTGGCCCGGGAACCAGGTGAGCAGGACGGCGGACACCTCGTCGCGCCACGGCAGCTCGACGGGGCCGCCGGAGTTGACCACGACGACCGTGCGGTCGTTCACGGCGCGGACCGCGCGCACCAGTTCGTCCTGGCGTCCCGGCAGGGCCAGGGACGTGCGGTCGAAGCCCTCGCTCTCGATCTCGTCGGTGGTGCCGACCACGACCACGGCGACGTCGCTCGTGCGGGCGAGTTCGACGGCGTGGGCGAGTTCGTCGGCGCCGCTCAGGCGGGGTGGGTCGGCGGCGAGGACGGTCGCGATGCCGGTGTGGGTGCGCAGTTCGCGGCGGGCCACGAGGTCGACGGTGGTGCCCGCGGTGAGGTGCGCTGTGGCCTGTCGGTACGGCGGGGTCAGGTGGATGACGGCCGGGTCGTCGGTGTCCAGGGGGACGTCGGAGTCCACCAGGCGTTCGCCGGCGACGTCGAGGGTGAGGCGGCCGAAGCCGGCGACGGAGAGGGTCCACTCGCCGGTCACGTCCACCGTGAGCCTGCCGTGGACCTCGACCGTGTGCGCGCCCTCGACCAGGGGCACCTCCAGGATGCGGCCGAGGAAGCGGTGTTCGGTGGTCAGTTCGGTGCCGTCGGCGTCGAGCAGGCGGACCAGCACGCCGGGCTCGTCGTGGTGCGGGTGCCGGGCGTTGGCGGTGGTCAGGGGAGAGGGGCGGTTCTGCAGTCGGACGCCGGGGGTGTGCACGACGTCGGCGACCTCCTCGATGCCGTCCAGGAACGACACGACCGACTCGGGGTAGACCCCCGCGCTGCCACCGCCCTGGATGCGGGCGGTGGCGGCGTTGGGACCGAGGACGGCGACCTTCACGCCGGGGGACAGCGGAAGGGTGCCGTCGTTGCGCAGGAGCACGGTGCTCGCCGCGACCGCCTCGCGCAGCAGGTCGTGCGGCGCGGTGACCTCGGGTTTCAGGGGTGTCGCGCCGTTGAGCGCGCCGACCCGGGACGCCAGTCGGAGGAGACGTTCGAGCTTGCGGTCCAGGGCGCTCTCGGGCACCTCGCCGTTCTCGACGGCGGCGACCAGGTCGTTCCACGGGCTCTCCGGGCCGGGCATGGCGAGGTCCTGGGCGGCGTTCGCGGACGGTGCGGTGGAGCGGACCGCGCCCCAGTCGGAGACGACCAGGCCGTCGAAGCCCCAGGCGCCCTTGAGCGGCTCGGCGAGCAGCGGGCTTTCCGACATGGTGGTGCCGTTGACGCCGTTGTAGGCCGACATCACCACCCACACGCCCGCCTCGACCGCCGCCTCGAACGGGACCAGGTAGACCTCGTGCAGCGTCCGTTCGTCCACGTCGGCGTCGAGCGTCATGCGTTCGGTCTCGGAGTCGTTGGCCACGTAGTGCTTGGCGGTGGCCGCGACGCCGCCGCTCTGCACGCCGGTGATGTAGGCGGCGCCGATGCGCGCGGTGAGCACGGGGTCTTCGGAGTAGCACTCGAAGTGCCGCCCGGCGAACGGCGACCGGTGCAGGTTGAGCGTGGGTGCGAGCAGCACGTCGACGTCCTTGCGGCGCGCCTCGGACGCCAGCAGCACGCCGAGCCGTCGCACCAGGTCGACGTCCCAGGTGGCGGCGAGCGCGGTGGAGGAGGGGAGCGCCAGGGACGTGCTGCGTTCGTCCCAGCCCTGGCCGCGCACCCCGATCGGCCCGTCCGACACGACGATCGACCGCAGTCCGATGTCCGGCTCGTCGTGCGTCCGCCAGACGGTGGCCCCGGTCAGCAGCCGCACCTTGCGCGCCACGTCCAACTTGCCGACCAGCAGGTCGAAATCGGGCTCGTCCACGCCACCACCCCTTGCCTCGGAGAGCGCTCTCCCGACCAGCGTCGGCCCATCCGACCCGCCCTGTCAACCACTCCGAGTGTTCAACTCACCCGTTCTGAACGTTGGACTCTCGCGTTCTGGAGGTAGGACACGCGGGTGGTCAGGCGATGTCGGCGCGGGTGGCCGGTTTGCGGGGGTCGGCGGCGCGGTCCAGCAGGGCGGCGACGGGGAGGGTGGCGGCGCCCACGGCGACGGCGTCCGGGCCCAGGCGGCCCAGTTCGATCGAGATCTGCTCGTACGGGTGCCGCAGGGCGTGGGCGCGGGTCGCGGCGACGATCCGGTCCAGCTGGTGCGCGCCCAGCGCGAGGCCCGCCCAGCCGCCGAGCACGATCCGCTCCGGGTTGAACAGGTTCACCAGGTTCGCGATGCCCGCGCCCAGGTAGCCGGCGGTCTCCTCCAGCACGCGGGCGGCGGTCTTCGAGCGGGGTGCGGCGTCGATCAGCGCGGCCACCGTCGACTGCTCGTCACCGCCGGGCAGCTCACGCCCGCGAGCCTTGCGGTACCGGTCGAGGATGCCCTCGGCGCCCACGTACGCCTCCAGGCACCCGAGCGCACCGCAGCGGCACGGCCGACCGCCGTACACGATGGTCGTGTGCCCCCACTCGCCCGCCGAGCTGGTCGCACCCCGGTACACGCCACCGTCGGTCACGACCGCCGCGCCGACGCCGGACCCGATGAGGGCTATCACCACGTGCCGCGCGCCACGCCCGGCGCCGAACCACATCTCGGCCTGGCCCTGCGTCTTGGCCCCGTTCTCCACGTACAACGGCCACGCGGACTCCGACGCCGCCGCGACCAGCTCCTCCAGCCGCACGCCGGCCCACCCGATGGTCGGCGCGTGCACGACCGCGGTGGCGCCTTGTTCGACCGTCCCCGGAACGCCGATCCCGACGCCGAGCACGGTCGACGCGGAAACCCCGGCCGAAGCCACCACGTCGCGCACCGCCGAAGCGATCAACGACGCCACCGCGGCGGGCGACGACGGCGACAGCGCGTGGTCGAACGCGGCCAACTGGGTCAACGTCAGGTCGAACAGCTCGACCTTGATCCCGGTCTCGCCCACGTCCACCCCGACGACGTGCCCGAACGCGGGGTTGACGCGCAGCAGCACCCGCGGCCGGCCGCCGTCCGAGTCGACCGAGCCCGCCTCGACCACGAGCCCGTCGTCGACCAGCTCGCCGGTCACGTTCGACACCGTCGCCGCCGACAGCCCGGACAGCCGGGACAGCTCGTACCTGCTCAAAGGCCCGTCGAAGAACAGCGTCGACAGCAGCGTCGACCGGTTCTGCCGACGCAGGTCGCGGACGGTGGTGCGCTTCGGAGCCACGGCACGGACCTTAGTTTGCGACTTAAAATTAGACTAAGTTTGTAACCTGTTCGTTATTGACGTGACTTGTCTCACCGGGGTTGAGTCTGCAGCGACACGAGGACGCGTCCAGCGTCCCAGCCGCGATGGCACCCGCGGCCCGCACTCACGAGCGCTCGCCCCTCCCCAGCCCGACAAGGAGAACCCATGCGACTCAGGCGAACGTCCGCCCTCGCCGTCGCGGCAGCCCTGCTGTTCTCGGCCGCCTGTTCGACCTCGAACCCCGGTGCGAACAGCACGAACCAAGGCGTGCTCAACGTGGGCATGCCGAACGGTCCGCAGACCGAGAACAACAACCCGTTCCTCAACACGTCCGCGGCCAGCTCGCTCGGCTACCGCCGGCTGATCTTCGAGCCGCTGGCGATGGTGAACGAGACCAAGCCCGCGGAGAAGCCCAAGCCGTGGCTGGCCACGGACTGGACGTGGTCGGAGAACTACCACAAGTTGAGCCTGACCATCCGCGACGGCGCGACGTGGTCCGACGGCAAGCCGCTGACCGCCGAGGACGTGGCGTTCACCTTCGAGCTGCTGAAGAAGAACCCCGGCCTGAACGTCGACTCCGTCCCCTACGACACGATCTCCGCCTCCGGCAACAAGGTCGACGTCGGCTTCCCCAAGTCGCAGTTCGTCAACCAGAAGAAGATCCTCGAGCAGCTGATCGTGCCCAAGCACATCTGGTCGACGATCGCCGAGCCGAGCACGGACACGGTCAAGACCCCGGTCGGCAGCGGCCCGTACACGCTGAAGTCGTTCACGCCGCAGACCGTCACGCTGACCGTGCGCGACTCGTACTGGCAGGAGCTGCCGAAGGTCAAGGAGGTCCGCTACACCTCCTACAGCGACAACAACGCGCAGACCACCGCCCTGGCGACCGGCGCGGCCGAGTGGAGCTTCGTGTTCATCCCGAACTACGAGGCCGTCTACACCTCCAAGGACCCCGAGCACTACAAGCTCTACTTCCCGCCGGTGCTCGGCATCCACGGCCTGTGGTTCAACACCAAGGTCAAGCCGTGGGACAACCCGGCCCTGCGCCGCGCGGTCAACATGGTGATCAACCGCGACGACATCTTCATGCAGGGTGAGGCCGGGTACTTCTACCCCAAGGTCGACAACATCACCGGCATCCCGACCCCCGCCGGCGACTCCTACATCGCGCCCGAGTTCAAGGACAAGATCGTCACGGTCGACGTCGAGGCCGCGAAGAAGGAGCTGACCGGCGCCGGCTTCACCTTCGAGGGCGACAAGCTGAAGGACCCGGCGGGCCAGCCCGTCACGCTGAAGATGACCGTGCCGTCCGGCTGGTCGGACTACGTGACGAACCTGGAGATCATCAAGGACAACGTCTCCAAGATCGGCATCGAGGCGACGGTCGACCTGCCGAACGCCGACGCGTGGAGCAAGGCGCTCGACGTCGGCGACTTCCAGGCCGCGCTGCACTGGACCAACAACGGTCCGACGCCGTACGACATCTACGAGAACATCATGAACGGCGCGCTGTTCAAGCCGATCGGCGAGGGCGGCATCAACGGCAACTACGGCCGTTACGAGAACCCCGAGGCGACCGCGCTGCTCAACGAGTACGCCAACGCCGCCGACGACACCACCCGCAACGCGGCCCTGCACAAGCTCCAGCAGATCTTCGTGCGGGACATGCCGGTCGCCATCACCTCCGCGGCCAACGCGGGCGGCCAGTACAGCACCAAGAACTGGGAGGGCTGGCCGGACGAGTCCAACCAGTACGCGCCGCTGCAGCCCACGCTGGAGAACGCGCTCGACGTCGTCCTGCACCTGAAGCCGGCCGCATGACGACGAGCACCGCACCGTCGGCCTCCGGGACCACTGACGTGGTCCTGGAGGCCGATGGCCTGACCAAGCACTTCCCGGTCCGCAAACGCGGGCGTGAGCTGCTGTCGAAGACCACGCGCTCGGTGCGCGCGGTCGAGGACGTGACGCTCCGGCTGCACCGCGGCCGGGTCACCGCGCTGGTCGGCGAGTCCGGTTCGGGCAAGTCGACGGTGGCCCGGTTGCTGGCGCAGCTCTACCCCCAGACCGCCGGTGCGATCCGCTTGCACGGCGAGCCGGTCAAGACCAAGGGTGGCAAGCGCTTCCGGGCGTACAGCAAGCGGGTCCAGATGATCTTCCAGGACCCGTTCGCGTCGCTGAACCCCGTGCACACGGTGCGCTACCACCTGACCCGCGCGTTGAGGATCCACGGCAACGCGGGCAAGACGCCGCGGGAGCTGGAAGAGGCGCTGGCCCACCTGCTCACCCGGGTGCAGCTCACCCCGCCCGAGCGGTACGTGGACAAGTTCCCGCACGAGCTGTCCGGCGGCCAGCGCCAGCGCGTGGCCATCGCCCGCGCCCTGGGCGCCGACCCCGAGGTGCTGCTGGCCGACGAACCGGTGTCCATGTTGGACGTCTCCATCCGGCTCGGCGTGCTGAACCTGCTGCGCGACCTCAAGGAACGCCTGCACCTGGCGATCCTCTACATCACCCACGACATCGCGTCGGCCCGCTACTTCGCCGACGAGACGTTCGTGATGTACGCCGGGCGCGTGGTCGAGGGCGGCGACAGCGAGACCGTCACCCAGCGGCCCGCGCACCCGTACACCCAGCTGCTGATCGACTCCGCGCCGGACCCCGACCGGCCCGCCGTGCAGGAGAAGGACGGCGGCACGGGCGAGCCGCCGTCGCTGATCAACCCGCCGCAGGGCTGCCGCTTCAACCCGCGCTGCCCGCACGCGATGAAGGTCTGCGCCGAGAAGGTGCCGCCGCGGTTCGCCATCGGCGACGGTGAGGGCCACTTCGCCGCCTGCTGGCTGTACGGTGACGACCTGGCCGAAAGCGACAAGGTCAAGCTGCGCGTCGCCGAGGTGCGGCACGGCGGCGAGGTGGTGTTGTGAGCTACCTCCTGAAGCGGATCGCGTTCTACGTGTTCACCGCGTGGGCCGCGATCACCATCAACTTCTTCATCCCGCGCGCCATCCCCGGCGACCCGGTGCAGGCGCTGATCACCCGGTCCCGCGGCCAGATGACCACCGAGGCCGTGCAGTCGCTGTACGTGCTGTTCGGGCTGGACAAGGACGCGAGCCTGGCCGAGCAGTACTTCACCTACCTCGGCCAGCTGCTGCGCGGCGACCTCGGCCTGTCGTTCACCTACTTCCCGTCACCGGTGTCGCAGGTGCTCGGCGACGGCCTGCCGTGGACGCTGGGCCTGGTCGGCATCACCACCGTGCTCGGCTTCCTGATCGGCACCGCGCTGGGCACGGGCATCGGGTGGCGGCGCGGTTCGTGGGCCGACGCGCTGATCCCGGTGACCACGTTCGTGTCGTCCATCCCGTACTTCTGGCTCGGCCTGATCGCGATCGCGCTGCTCACCGGCCCGGACAGCTTCTTCCCCGCCTCCGGCGCCTACGACAACGGCCTGGTGCCCAACCCGGACCTGGAGTTCATCGGCAGCGTGGTGCAGCACGGCATCCTGCCCGCGTTCACCATCCTGGTCTCCTCGATGGCGGGCTGGATCCTGTCCATGCGCAACATGATGGTCACGGTGGCCTCCGAGGACTACGTGACCGTCGCGCACGCCAAGGGCCTGCCCGACCGCCGGGTGATGGTCGGGTACGCGGCGCGCAACGCGCTGCTGCCCAACGTCTCCGGCTTCGCGCTGTCGCTCGGCTTCATCGTCGGCGGCACGCTGCTGGTCGAGATCGTGTTCTCCTACCCGGGCCTGGGCCTGCAGCTGTTCCAGGCCGTCGGCGCCAAGGACTACCCGCTCATGCAGGGCATCTTCCTGATCATCACGCTGTCCGTGCTGCTGGCGAACTTCCTCGCCGACGTGGCCTACCTCGCGCTCGACCCGCGCACCCGACGGGAGGGCTGAGCCATGACCGTGGTCCCCACCACCGGAACGGCCACCCCGGTCGCGGCGCCGGCGAAGCGCCGCAGGCTGCGGTTCGTGGCCAACCCCAAGGCCACCACCGGCCTGGTGATCCTGGGCTTCTTCGCCCTGGTCGCGATCATCGGGCCGTGGATCGCGCCCTACGACCCGTCGGGGCGCAGCAACGACCTGCTCCAGGGCCCGTCGGCCGCGCACTGGTTCGGCACCACCCACCTGGGCCAGGACATCTTCAGCCAGGTCGTGGTCGGCACGCGCAGCGTCATCCTCGTCGGGTTCATCGCGGGCATCGTGGCGACGATCCTGTCGGTGCTGGTCGGCGTCACGTCCGGCTACCTCGGCGGCGCGGGCAGCGAGCTGCTCTCCGCGCTGTCCAACGTGTTCCTGGTGCTCCCGGCGCTCCCGCTGATGATCATCATCACCTCGACGCTGCCGGAGACGAGCACGATCACCATCGCGCTGGTCATCGGCTTCACGTCGTGGGCCTGGGGTGCGCGCGTGCTGCGGGCGCAAACGCTGTCGCTGCGCGGGCGCGACTACGTCGAGGCCGCGCGCGCCACCGGCGAGAAGACGTGGCGGATCATCCTGTTCGAGATCCTGCCCAACCTCACCGCGGTCATCGCCTCCGGCTTCGTCGGCACGGTCATCTTCGCGGTCACCCTGGAGATCACGCTGGCGTTCATCGGCATCGGCGCGGGCGGCGACTGGAACTGGGGCACCGTCCTGTACTGGGCGCAGAGCCAGCAGGCCCTCGCGCAGGGCGCGTGGTGGTGGTTCGTGCCCGCCGGCCTGGCCATCGCGCTCCTGGGTACCGCGCTGTCGCTGGTGAACTTCGGCATCGACGAGTTCGTCAGCCCGCGGCTGCGCGGCGGCGGCAAGACCAACGTCAAGACCGCCGACGGCCACACCGTGCGGATGCGCGTCGGCTTCACGCCGGTGCTCGCGACGAAGGCCGGGCCCGAGGGAAGGGAGACGCCGTGACCGACGCGGTGCTGGAGATCCGCGGCCTGAACGTGGACTACGGCCTGGGCGAGGACGCGGTGCACGCCATCCGCGACGTCGACCTCACCCTGCACCGGGGCGAGGTCCTCGGCCTGGCGGGCGAGAGCGGCAGCGGCAAGTCCACCCTGGCCTACGGCCTGACCAGGCTCCTCCCGCCGCCGGGCGTGATCACCGGCGGCGAGGTGCTCTACCACCCGGACGGCGGCGACCCGGTCGACGTGCTCCGGATGGACCACGCCGCGCTGCGGAAGTTCCGCTGGGCGGAGACCGCGATCGTGTTCCAGGGCGCGATGAACTCGCTCAACCCGGTGCACCGGATCTCCACCCAGCTCACCGACGTGATCAAGGCGCACGACCCGGGCAGCACCGCCGCGTCCCGCCTGGCCCGTGCCCGCGAGCTGCTGCACCTGGTCGGCATCTCCGCCGACCGGCTGGAGAGCTACCCGCACCAGCTGTCCGGCGGCATGC
The DNA here is from genome assembly GCF_001905065.1 of Saccharothrix sp. CB00851. Lineage (NCBI taxonomy): Bacteria > Bacillati > Actinomycetota > Actinomycetes > Pseudonocardiales > Pseudonocardiaceae > Saccharothrix > Saccharothrix sp. CB00851. The sequence continues at coordinate 90,884 of NZ_LWLC01000031.1, read as the reverse complement.
GGCAGCGCGTGATGATCGGCATGGCGCTGGCGCTGGAGCCGAAGGTCGTCATCATGGACGAGCCGACCACCGCGCTGGACGTGGTGGTGCAGCGGCAGATCCTGCGCCAGCTCGTCGAACTGCGGGAACGGCTCGGGTTCTCGGTCGTGTTCATCACCCACGACCTGTCCCTGCTGGTCGAGTTCTCCGACCGGATCGCGATCATGTACGGCGGCCGGATCGTGGAGGAGGCCGGCTCCGCCGCGCTCTACCGCGACCCGCTGCACCCCTACAGCCACGGCCTGCTCAACTCGTTCCCCGCGCTGCGCGGACCGAAGCGGGAGCTGACCGGCATCCCCGGCTCACCGCCGGACCTGCGCGGCATGCCGCCCGGCTGCGCGTTCCACCCACGTTGTCCGCACGCAATGGAGCGCTGCGGTGTGGAGGTCCCGGTGCTCGGAGTTCCCTCACAACACGAGGCTCCTGCCGACCGCACCGTGGCCTGCTGGCTGCACCCCGTTCACGACAACGGGTTCTGACCCCGTTCACGACAACGGGTTCCGACCTCCGAGGGAGATCCATGGACACCACGGCGCCGACCGTCGGGCTCGACCCCGCGATCGACACCCTGCCCGCCTCGTTCCGCTGGGGCGTGGCGACCTCCGCGTACCAGATCGAGGGGGCGTACGACGAGGACGGTCGCGGACCGTCCATCTGGGACACCTACTGCCGGACGCCCGGCATGGTGCACAACGACGACAACGGCGACGTCGCGTGCGACCACTACCACCGCATGCCCGAGGACGTCGCGCTGATCGGCTCCCTCGGCGTGGACACCTACCGGTTCTCCGTCGCCTGGCCGCGCGTGCAGCCCGGCGGCCGGGGCCCGGTGAACGCACCCGGCCTGGCGTTCTACGACCGGCTGGTGGACGAGCTGCTGGGCAAGGGCATCACCCCGTGGGTCACGCTCTACCACTGGGACCTGCCGCAGGAGCTGGAGGACGCGGGCGGCTGGCCGGCGCGCGACACCGCCTACCGGTTCGCCGACTACTCGATGCTGGTGTTCGACGCGCTGTCGGACCGGGTGCGCCACTGGACCACGCTCAACGAACCGTGGTGCTCGGCGATGCTCGGCTACTACGAGGGCCGCCAGGCGCCCGGCAGGCAGGACTTCGAGGCGGCCATCCACGCCGTGCACCACCTGCTGCTCGGCCACGGCCTGGCGACGCAGCGGATGCGCGAGGCGGCCACCGAGCCGATGGAGTTCGGCATCACGCTGAACATGAGCCACGCCCGCCCCGCCACCGACAGCGAGGCCGACCACGACGCGGCCCGCCGCGCGGACGGCCTGTCCCGGCGGATCTACCTCGACCCGCTGGTGCGCGGCCACTACCCGGCCGACGTGGTGGACGACCTGGCCGCGCGCGGGGTGAAGATCCCCGAGGAGCCGGGCGACCTGGAGATCATCAAGCAGCCGATCGACGTGCTGGGCGTGAACTACTACTCCAGCTCGAAGTTCTCCGGCGTGGACGAGGCGGGCAACACCGAGGACGCCGACGGCGTGCCGGTGTGCCGGGAGGTCCGCTACGGCCGCCCGGTGACCGCGATGGACTGGGAGATCGTGCCCGAGGGCTTCACCAACCTGCTCGTGCAGATCGGCGAGGAGTACCCGGGCGTGCCGATGGTCATCACGGAGAACGGCGCCGCGTTCGACGACAAGGCCGACGAGAGCGGGTTCGTGCAGGACGACGACCGCACCGCGTACCTGGAGTCGCACATCGCGGCCGTGGCCAAGGCCCGCACGGCGGGCGCGGACGTGCGCGGGTACTTCGCGTGGTCCCTGATGGACAACTTCGAGTGGTCCTACGGCTACGACAAGCGGTTCGGCCTGGTGCACGTGGACTACGACACGCAGGTCCGCACGCCGAAGAGCAGCGCGCTGTGGTACCGCGACACGATCCAGCGCGTTCGCGGCAGCTGACGGAACGAACCAGGGGCGTGCCGCGGCCGGTCCGCGGCACGCCCCTCGACCGCGCGTCGTCACCGCAGTGGCCGCGCTCGGTGGCGCGACGGCCGAAGAGCCGGGGAGAGGTCGTCCCCCCGGCCCTTCGGTGTTCGGCGTCAGCGCCGGTAGACGCCGAACTCGTAGAGCGAGTAACCCCAGCCGGTGCCGCGTTGCGTGGCGTGCAGCCGCACGTACCGGCCGGTGGCCGTGACGTCGATCGAGTCCACGCCACCGTTGCCGGTCGTGGTGCCGTACACCGGGCGCCAGGTCGTGCCGTCGTCGGACACCTGGACCTCGTACGCCCGGCCGTACGCGCCCTCCCACACCAGCTGCACGTGCTGGAACGCGGTCACCGCGCCCAGGTCCACCCGCAGCCACTGCGGGTCGGACCAGTCGGTGGCCCAGCGGGAGCCCGCGTCGCCGTCCACGGCGTTCGACGGCGGGAACGGCGCGCCGTCACCCACCTGCTGGTAGGACGACGCGGTGACGGGCTTGTGCGACGCCACGTTGGTGCCCGCGGGCTGCGGCGCGACCACCCGCACCGACTTGGTCTCGATGCCGATGTTGCCCCGGCCGTCCTCGGCCATCACGTACACCTTCCACACGCCGAGCCGGTCGGGTGCGGTGACGGACAGCCGGTTGCCGTCGACCCGCACGGGCGCGCCCGCCAGACCGCCGCTGTTGTCGATGTACTTGCTGTTGAACGCCGCCGACCAGGTGATCGGGTCGCCGTTCGGGTCGCTCACGGCCACGTCGACGTCCAGCCGCGCGCCCGCCGCGACAGTGGTGGGCAGGTTCATGGCGGTGATCACCGGCGGGGTGTTGGCCGGCGTCGCGCCGCCGAACGCCCGTTGCACCGAGTAGAACGACAGCCGCTTCTTGCCCGCCGGGGTCAGGTTGAACCACACCGCGCCGAAGTCGTACTCCGTGCCGTAGTGGAACAACGTGCCGCCGAACGACACGCCGGTGTGCCCGGTGATGCACTCCCACGCCCGCGTGTAACCGTCCCGCTTCTGCACGTCGGTCGGCTCGCTCGGCACGCCGTTGACGTCGTTCGGCACCTCCCACTCACCGGCCGGACCGGCTTCGGTGAGCAGGTACGGCTTGGTGTAGCCGCCGTTGATCCAGTCCTGCCGGACCTGGCACACGTTGCCGTAGGAGTTCACCGAGTAGACGTCGAGGTCGGGGGCGTGCGCCTTGAGGTAGACCCAGGCGCCGGTCCACGCGTCGGTGTTCGTGACGGGGTGGTTGGTGTCGATGGCGTGGATGGCGCGGGCGGCCTCGTTGACGTACTTGGCGTACGCGACGCGCTGGTTCTCCAGCTCCGTGCCGGAGTAGCAGTTCTGCAGGCCGAGGATGGACTCGTTGCCGACGTTCCACATGAGCACACCGGGGTGGTCCTTGTAGGCGGTCACCCACTGGCGGATCGTGTTCAGCATGTCGTTCTTGTAGGTGGTGTCGGTGACGTAGTTGACGCAGCCGCCGGAACCGGGTCCGCCGCCGGGCTGCAGCCAGAAGCCGGTCATCACCTTGATGCCGTTGGCCGCCGCCGCGTCCAGCAGGGGCTTGGTGGTGCCGTCGGTGCCCCAGGTGCGCAAGGTGTTGACGCCCATGGACTTCAGCTCCGGCATGTACCGGGCCGCGTCGGCGGCCGGCGGCCCCCACGTCAGGCCCTTCACCGTCCACGGCTGACCGTCCACCATGAGCTGCCAGTTGCCCTGCGAGCCGGTGACGTGCACGCCCGTGCCGGGCGGGGGAGTGGTGCCCCGGGTGCCGTAGACGCGGAACTCCCACAGCGAGTAGCCGTAGCCGTTGGCGCGCTGGGTGCCGTACACGCGGACGTACCGGCCCGAGCCGGTGACGTCGAAGCCCTGCCTGCCGCCCGTGCCCGCGGTCGTGGTGTGGACGGTGGTCCAGGCGTTGCCGTCGGCGGAGACCTGGAGCTGGAACGAGGTGGCGTAGGCGGCTTCCCAGTCGAGCTCGACGCGGCTGAGGGTCGAGGTGGCGCCGAGGTCGACCCGCAGCCACTGCGGGTCGCTCCACGCGCTGGCCCAGCGGGTGCCCGCGTTGCCGTCCACGGCGGCGGACGCGGGCATGCCGGGTCCTTCGGTCGAGGACGCCGTGGCCGGTTTGCCCTGGGAGAGCAGCACGGGCGCGGCGTTCGCCGTGCCCGGGACCACTGCGAGTCCCAAGAGCAGCGCGAACACCGTGCTGGCGGATCGGAGGCGGTACATGGCGTCTCCTGCCGGATCGTCGGGTCAAGGTGCGGGAGAGCGCTCTCTCAACCCGGCTCGAAGTGTTGCGAACCGACTACGGATCTGTCAATGAGCCCGGTGTTGACACCCGGGCGGCCCAACCGGCACCCTCGGTCGGGAGAGCGCTCTCCCAGCCGCCTGTCGGCAGGAGGACAACGATGTCCCGAAAACTCCGTTTCCCGGTCCTGGCCGTTCTGCTGGTGCTGGCGGCCTGCTCGTCCCCGCCGTCCACTCCGCCGACGTCGTCCGCGCCACCGTCACCGTTCAACGGCACGGACACGGCGTGGATCCAGCTGATGATCCCGATGAACGAACAGCTGCTGCCCGCCCTGGCCCTCGCGCCGCCCGAACTGGCGCCGTTCGCGGCGGAGCTGAAGGCGTCACACGAACAGGAGTTGGTGAGGCTCAAGCGGTTGCGCGACCGTGCCGGGCTGTCGGACGAGAACGTGCACGCGGGCCACCAGATGCCGGGCCTGGTGTCGGAGGCGGACCTGGCGGGCCTGCGCCTGGACCCGTCCGGCCTGCCCGCGAAGCTGCGCGAGCACCTGGCGCAGGGCGCGTTGCTGGCGCGCGGTGAGCAGGACAGCGGCGCGGACCAGGAGACCCGCGACCTGGCCGCGTCCATCGCGACGGCCCGTGCCGAGCAGACGTCCCGGCTCGGGGCGGTGTCGCCTTAGATCAGGTCGTCGCGGCCTTGGCGGCGCGCTCGATCGTCGCGCGCCGCTGCGCCCAGAAGGCGGCGTCCCTGCCCTGCTGCGCGGCTTCGGGCCCGTCCAGCCCCTCACGGAGGATGTCGGCGTGACCGGCGTGCCGGTTGGTCTCGGTGAGCACGTGCACCAGGACGTTGAACAGCGTCACGGCGGGCCGCGGCCACCACGGCACGTGGCCGGGTGCGTCGAGCGCGAGCGCCTCGATCGTCGCGTCGGCGTGCTCCCGGACGCGTCGGTACCGGTCGAGGACCTCGGCACGGGTCTCGTGCTCGGTCGCCCACATGTCGGTGCCGCGCGCGGACAGGTCGTCCCACCGGGGCAGGGGTTCGGGGAACGGCCGGTCGAAGACCTCGCCGAAGTAGCGGGACTCCGAGAGGGTCAGGTGCTTGACCAGGCCGAGCAGGTTGGTGCCGGTGGTGGTCAACGGGCGGCGGAGGTCGTACTCGGGTAACCCGTCCAGCTTCGAGAGCAGCGACTCGCGCACCCAGCGCAGGTCGTCGTGCAGGTACGTCTTCGCGTGGGCGTCGATCACGTGGATCGAGCGTGCCAGTTCGCCGGGAAGGGCTCAACCCCAAGGACTACTGGGCAACAGCGGAGAAGGGCGGCGGCTGCCCGCGGGCCCCGCTCGGGCGTAGTTTCGACATCATGAGTGCTGCGGAACGCGGACGGGTGCGGGTGGAGACCGGGACCAAGCGGGTTCGGGCCTACTTGGCGGGTGAGCTGGTCGTGGACACCACGCGGCCGGCGTTGGTGTGGGAGAAGCCGTACTACCCCACGTACTACTTCCCGGCGGAGGACGTGCGGGCGACTTTGGTGCCCACCGGTGAGGTGAAGCGGTCGCCCAGCCGGGGCAACGGGCAGGTGTTCGACGTGAAGACCGGCGCGGCCACGGCGGCGGGCGCGGGGCTGCGGTACCCCGACTCGCCGCTTCCGGCGTTGCACGACCTGGTCCGGCTGGACTGGGACGCGATGGACGAGTGGTTCGAGGAGGACGAGCCGGTCTACGTGCACCCGCGCGACCCGTACACGAGGATCGACGCGCTGCAGAGCAGCAGGCACATCCGGGTGGAGGTCGGCGGCGTCGAGGTGGCGAACTCGCACCGCCCGGTGATCCTGTTCGAGACCGGCCTGCCCGCCCGCTACTACCTGCCGCTGACCGACGTCCGGCAGGACCTCCTGCGGCCGACGGACCTGCGCACGAGCTGCCCTTACAAGGGCACCGCCGAGTACTGGTCGGTGGTGATCGGCGACGAGACCCACGAGAACGTCGTCTGGGGCTACCGCACGCCGCTGCCGGAGAGCAGGCAGGTCGCGGGCCTGGTCGCGTTCTACAACGAGAAGGTCGACACTTACGTCGACGGCGTCCTGGAGGACAAGCCCCGCAGCCACGTGAGTTAGTGCCGCGGCCCCGCGGTGCCGCCCGGACGGCGGATGGTAGTGCCTGATCAAGGCGGGAACGCTAGCCAACCATGGACGTCTTCCCCTCCACCCCGAGGGCACACCGCAACCCCGTGGTCGTCGCACGGAAGAAGGCCCTGCTCAAAGCTCCCCACGTGGCGAAGCTGACGGAGTTCGCCGAGCGCATCGCCACCGAGCGCAAGGTCGACGTGCCGATGTTCGACCCGGCGAGCGGCGGCGTGAACTCGAAGGTCTTGCTGCTGCTGGAGTCGCCCGGGCCCGCCTCGGCGGGCTCGGGCCTCAACTCCCCGGACAACGACGACCCGACCGCCGCCAACGTGTTCGCCGCGATGGCGGAGGCGGACCTGTCGCGGCGGGTGAGCCTGAGCTGGAACGTGGTGCCCTGGTACCTGTCCAGCCGCGAGCCGACGCCCGCTGACTTGCGCGCGGCCGTGCCGTACCTGGTGGAGCTGCTGCGGATGCTGACCGCGCTCAAGGCGGTCGTGGTGCTGGGCAGGCCGGCGGGCACCGGCTGGACGCTGTCCGGCCGCGGCCACAAGCTGAAGGTGTTCAACGCGCCCCACCCGTCGCCGCTGTCGATCAACCGGGACCGGGCGGGCCGGTGGCCGCAGCTCGTGGACGCGTGCCGGCAGGCCGCCAAGGCGGCCGACTGACGCTCGGAATCGGTACACCCGGATTCCCCGCGGGTGCGTGTCGATTCCGGGGAGGTCCGCTTCGTCGTACGGGTAGAGACACCCGACGCACGGAGGGAGACCGTCATGGACACCACCGCCATCACCGCCATCACCCCGAGGGACCGGGCGGTGCTGCGCGCCGTCGCGGCGGGCCGGTGCGAGTACGCCGCGGGCACGTTGCTGGTCGACGGCCTCCGCTGCTGCGACCAGTTCGTCGGCCCCCGGCTGGCCCGGGCGGGCCTGATCGCGGCGCGACCGGGACCGGCCCGGCTGACCGACGACGGCCGGGCGCTGCTCGCCGCCGACGCCCACGACGCCCGCGCGCTGCCGGCCGCCGCGTGATGCCCTGGCTCAGCCCGAGACCACGTGCTCAGCCGCGCTCGGGCAGCCCGAAGATGTCCATCAGCTCCGCCGGCGCGACCTCTTCGAGCTGGGCGTACGTGCACGACTCGGGCGAGCGGTCCGGCCGGAACCGGACCAGCCTGCTCGTGTGCCGGAACCGCCGTGACTGCAGGTGCTCGTAGCGCACCTCGGCGACCAGTTCCGGCCGGACCGGCTCCCAGGTCAGCGTCTTGGTCGGCGCCCACCGGCTCTGCGCGCCCGGCGTGGCCGCGTCGATCGCGGCCCACTCCGCCCACGGGTGGTCCACCAGCGCGTCCTCCCGGAACGGCGCCAGCTCCGCCAGCAGTTCACGGCGACGTGCGGCGGTGAAGCTGCTCGCCACGCCCACGTGGTGCAGCGCGCCCGCGTCGTCGAACAGCCCCAGCAGCAGCGACCCCACGCCCTCGCCGTCCTTGTGCGGCCGGTACCCGGCGACCACGCAGTCCGCCGTGCGCTCGTGCTTGACCTTCCACATCACCCGCTTGTCCTGCTCGTACGGCAGGTCCGTGCGCTTGGCCACCACACCGTCGAACCCGGCGCCCTCGAACCGGGTGAACCAGTCCTCGGCCTGGTCCGGGTCGTCCGTCGCGGGCGTCAGGTACAGGCCAGGCACGTCGGACAGCACCTGTTCCAGCAGCCGGCGGCGTTCGCCGAACGGCGTCGAGGTCAGGTCCCGGTCGTCGAGCGCGAGCAGGTCGAACGCGACGAACCCGGCCGGGGTGTCCACGGCGAGCTTGCGCACCCTCGACGCGGCCGGGTGCAGCCGCAGTTGCAGCAGGTCGAAGCTCAACCCCTCGGGCGTGACGATGACGATCTCGCCGTCCACCACGCAGCGCGGCGGCAGCCCGGACCGCAGCACCTCGACCACCTCGGGGAAGTACCTGGTCAACGGCCGGTCGTTGCGGGAACCGAGCTCCAGTTCGGCGCCGTCGCGGAACACGACGCACCGGAACCCGTCCCACTTCGGCTCGTAGACGAGCCCTGGCTCGCGCGGCACCGAGTGCACGGCCTTGGCCAGCATCGGCCGCACGGGTGGCATCACGGGGAGGTCCACGCCGCCGAGCGTAGGTCGGCGGCACGGATTTCACCGTGGATCGGAATCGAGGACCGAATCTGTCCGCATTGGCTTCTAGCGTGGTGTCACCACCGAAACGAAAGGCAGGACCCCCGATGACCGCCACCACCACCGCCTCGACCGAGCTCACCGACCTGCTCTCGACCCTGGCCAAGCACCGCGGCTTCCTCCGCTACACCGTGCGAGGGCTCACCGACGAGCAGGCGCGGCTGACGCCCACCGCGAGCGCGCTCTGCCTGGGCGGCCTCATCAAGCACGTCCGCAACGCGGAAGAGGGCTGGATGCGCTTCGCGGTCAGCGGCCCGGAGCCGGTCGAGAACGTGGCGGAGGACTGGGTCGACGGTTCTCGGATGCTGGAGCACGAGACCCTCGAAGGACTCCTCGCCGACTACGAGGAGACCGCCGCCAAGACCGAGCGGCTGCTCGCCGACCTCGACCTGAACACCGCCCACCCGCTGCCGGTCGCCCCCTGGTTCGAGCCTGGCGCCTCCTGGACCGTCCGCCGCGTGCTGCTGCACCTGATCGCCGAGACGTCCCAGCACGCGGGCCACGCGGACATCCTGCGCGAGACCATCGACGGCCAGAAGACCATGGGCTGACCGGTCAACGACGGCAGAGCCGGCGGACCAGGTCGGCGTGCGAGGGGTAGCGCGGGGCGAGGGTGTCGGCCTCACCGAAGGTGACGATGTCGTCGGTGTAGGGCGGCACCACCACCGTGCCGACCAGGGACCACTCGCCGTCCGGCTCACTGGCCTGCCACACCCCGGCGGGGACGACGACCTGCGGTCGCTGTCCGGCGGTGAGATCGGGGCCCAGCACGGGCTGCGTCACCGAGCCGTCCGGGTGCAGCAGCAGCATCCGCAACGGCGCGCCGGCGTGGTGCGCGTAGATCTCCACGTGGTCGAGCCTGTGCACACCGGAGAACTCGCCCTCGCGCAGCAGGTAGTAGATCGCGGACACCTCGGGCGAACGCCACGACTGCCCGAACCACCCGCCCTCCACCGGCAGCTCGACCAGCCCTAATTCCGCGATGACCTCTTCGGCCTTCACCACCCGACCCCGTTCACGTGAGTTCCGCTTCCACCGTGCCGTGCACCACGACCATGCCCTTGCCCAGCCGCTTGGCCGTGTACATCGCCGCGTCCGCCGTGCCGATCAGGTCGTCGGCGGTCAGCGTCGGGTCGAACGCGTCGCGGTGCGAGATCCCGATCGACGCGCGGATCACGTGCGAGCCGTTCGCGGTCCGGTGCGGTTCGTCCAGGGCGCCCAGCACCCGCTTCCCGATCTCCTCCGGCGGCTGCGGGTAGCCGTCGACCAGCACGCCGAACTCGTCACCGCCCAGCCGCGCCACCACGTCCTGCGGCCGCACGCACGCCTGCAGCCGTGACGCCACGATCCGCAGCACCGCGTCGCCCTCGGCGTGGCCGTAGTTGTCGTTGACGTCCTTGAACCCGTCCACGTCGATGAACAGCACCACCACCGGCGACGTGCCGGCCAGCGCCGCGTCCAGCCGTTCCCGGAACAGCGCCCGGTTCGGCACCCCGGTCAACGGGTCGTGGTAAGCCTGGTGCCGCAGCTTCTCCCGGCTGTCGCGCAGCTGCTCCAGCAGCTTCACGTTGTCGATCAGCGTCAGCAGCTGCCGCGCGATCACCAGCAGCACCACGCCGAGCCCGACGTAGATCTCCAGCGGGTTGAGCCGCACGCCGGTCGCCGTGCCGACCACGATGAACAGGCCCGTGACCAGCATCGGCAGGTACGGCACCAGCAGGTGCAGCAGCTCGCCCGCGCGCAGCCGGGTCGAGCCGACCCGTTCCCGCGCGGCGCTGCTCGGCGCGATCGAGCTGAGGAAGAACATCGCCGGGCACACCATGAACCCGATGTCGGCGGCCGTCGGGATGGTGGTGGCGCCCTTGCTCACCAGGTACGCGAACGCCCAGCCCGACGACGACTGCGCCAGGCCCGCCAACGCGATGAACAGCACCGGCAGCTGCCGCACCGAGCGGTGCGTCCACGACGACACCAGCAGCACGACCAGCATCACCAGGTACGCCGCCGGGTGCGCCACCACGGTCGCGAATCCGGGGCCGGAGGTGGCCCACGCGCGCACGATCGACTCCAGCAGCGACACCCACGTGAGCACGAACAGCGAGCCGACCACGATCAGCCCGTCCAGCGCGACCACCAGCCGGCTGCGGTGACCGGGCAGGTTGCCCGGACCGCCGTGCGCCAGCACCAGGATCGCGCACAGCGTGAGCGCGGGCACGAGCATGAAACCGATCGGCGCCAGCGTGGAGGAGGGCAGCGCCACCCCGAGGAACACCTGGCCCCAGATCCACACGGCCAGCCCGACGACCAGGCTCGCCATCGCCGCCGCCATCCACAGCCGCCAGTGCCGCGCGACGCCGTGCCGTCCCCGCGCGGCCCGCCAGTACGACATCATCGCGGCGCTCGCGGCGAGCAGCTGGGTGAACTTGTCGATCGCGACCGACGTCGGCCGGTCGAACACCCCGGAGACGACGAGGCTGACGATGCCGATCACGAGAGCGCAGACGGCGCCGCAGATGACGCCGAACCGCCTCACGGTCATGGCACCTCGCTCACGCCGCCACTGGAGTCGATCAGTCGACCGAGCCACTGTAGTGACCTCGTGACGCTGTGTCGATCTGGGGGTGCCTGTTCGTCACCGTGCGCGTGTCATGAAGGGTCCTCACCGTGATCACCGGCTAAGGTTCGAACGGGTGTTCGTCGGCGGTTGAGGGGACCAGCGTGCGCGTGTTCGGAGTCGACCCCGGCTTGACCCGGTGCGGGTTCGGGGTGGTCGACGGCGGCGCGGGCCGCACCGTGCGGCCGGTCGCGGTGGACGTGGTGCGCACCCCGGCGGACGTCGACCTGGCGTTGCGGCTGCTCCAGCTCTCCGACGCCGTGGAGCAGTGGCTGGACCGCTACCAGCCGCAGGTCGTGGCGATCGAGCGGGTGTTCAGCCAGCACAACGTCCGCACCGCGATGGGCACGGCGCAGGCGGGCGGTGTGGTCGCGCTGTCCGCGGCCCGCCGCGGCCTGCCGGTCGTCTTCCACACGCCCAGCGAGGTCAAAGCGGCCGTGACCGGCTCCGGTCGCGCGGACAAGGCCCAGGTCACCGCCATGGTCACCAAGCTGCTCGGCCTCAAGACCGCGCCGAAGCCCGCCGACGCCGCCGACGCGCTGGCGCTGGCCATCTGCCACCTGTGGCGCGCGCCGATGCGGTCGAGGCTGGAGGAGGCTCAGGCGAGGGCCGCCGACATCGCCCGGACGCACCGCGCGAGACTGGCGCAGGCCGGCGCGAAGGCGGCGGCCAAGCCGACGAAGACCGGAGGTAGGAGCCAGTGATCTCGTCACTGCGCGGGCAGGTGCTGTCCATCGGGCTCGACCACGTCGTCGTCGAGGTCGGCGGCGTCGGCTACGCCGTGCAGGCCACCCCCGCCACGCTGGCCACGCTGCGCCGCGGCGAGGAGACGTTGTTGGCCACCGCCCTGGTGGTGCGCGAGGACTCGCTGACGCTGTTCGGGTTCGCCGACACCGAGGCCCGCGAGCTGTTCGGCCTCCTGCAGACCGTCTCCGGCATCGGGCCGCGGCTGGCGCTGGCCACGTTGGCCGTGCTGGAGCCGGACAAGCTGCGCGCCGCCCTCGCCGAGGGCAACATCACCGTCCTCACCCAGGTGCCGGGCATCGGCCGCAAGGGCGCCGAACGGCTGATCATCGAACTGCGCGACAAGGTCGGCCAACTCGCGCCCGCGCCGACCGCCACCGGCGACCACACCGGCCAGGTCCGCGCGCAGGTCACCGAGGCGCTGCTCGGGCTCGGCTTCCCGGCCAAGCAGGCCGAGCAGGCCGTGGACGCCGTGCTGGCCGCCGACGGCACGCTGGGCACCTCCGAGGTCCTCCGCCGCTCCCTGGCCACCCTGGGCCGCAAGCGATGAACCACGAAGACGACTACGCCGACGACACCCTCAACCCGCTGCCCGACCCGACCGAGCGGGACGTCGAGTCGACCCTGCGGCCGAAGGACCTGCACGAGTTCGTCGGCCAGCCCAAGGTCCGCGAACAGCTCGAACTGGTCCTGCGCGGTGCGCTGCGCCGCGGCGCGCCACCCGACCACGTCCTGCTGTCCGGGCCGCCCGGCCTCGGCAAGACCAGCCTCGCCATGATCATCGCCGCCGAGCTGGGCGCCTCGCTGCGCATCACCTCCGGTCCCGCCCTGGAACGCGCGGGCGACCTGGCCGCGATGCTGTCGAACCTGGTCGAGGGCGACGTGCTGTTCATCGACGAGATCCACCGGATGGCCCGCCCCGCCGAGGAGATGCTGTACCTGGCGATGGAGGACTTCCGGGTCGACGTGGTCGTCGGCAAGGGGCCCGGCGCGACCAGCATCCCGCTCGACATCGCCCCGTTCACGCTGGTCGGCGCCACCACCCGGTCCGGCGCGCTGACCGGCCCGCTGCGGGACCGGTTCGGCTTCACCGGGCACATGGAGTTCTACAGCCCCGACGAGCTGGAGCTGATCGTCCGCCGGTCCGCCAAGATCCTCGGCGTCGACCTGCGCGAGGACGGCGGCCGGGAGATCGCGGGCCGGTCCCGCGGCACGCCCCGCATCGCCAACCGCCTGCTCCGCCGGGTCCGGGACTACGCGGAGGTGCGCGCGGACGGCGCGGTGACCCTGGAGGTCGCCCGGGACGCCCTGAAGGTCTACGACGTGGACGAACTGGGTCTGGACCGGCTGGACCGGGCGGTCCTGGGCGCGTTGGTCCGGTCGTTCGGCGGTGGACCCGTCGGCGTCTCCACGCTGGCCGTCGCGGTGGGTGAGGAGCCCACCACGGTCGAGGAGGTCTGCGAGCCCTACCTGGTGCGCGCGGGCATGCTGGCGCGCACTCCCCGTGGTCGGGTCGCCACCGCCGCCGCCTGGTCGCACCTCGGCCTGCGGCCGCCGCCGCAGGCACCCGGCGAGGCCACCCGATCCCTGTTCGACGACGCCACCGAGTGATCGGGATAACTCACCTGGCACAATCGGCGTCGGCACCCCAGAAATTCGGACGTACCGGGCGCTGATCAGGCAGCCCGAGACTCGTCCGGTTGATCGGAGAATCATGGAATCCTTGCTCTTCCCGCTGCTGCTCGTGCTGCTCGCGGTGCCGCTGTTCCTCAGCGCCCGGAAGCAGAAGCGGGCGGTCGCCGAACAGCAGGCGCTGCTCAACTCGCTGGAGCCGGGTGACCGGGTCATGACCACCTCCGGGCTGTTCGCGACGGTGGCCGGCGTGAACGACGAAGACAACACGATCGACCTCGAGGTCGCGGACGGTGTGGTCACCACTTGGCTGCGCCAGGCCATCCGCGAGAAGGTCGCGGTGGACACCGAGACCGACGCGGTCGTGGACGACGTGGAAGACGACGTCGCGGACGAGACCGCCGACGTCGACCGCGCACAGCAGGAGAGCAAGAAGTAACCAGAAGTAACCAGCGGACCCCTCGGCCTGGAGCCGGCAACTGTCAACGTGCCGACTCCAGGCAGTGACGCGCAGCTCACACCATCAGGGGTACGCTCCCGCTTCGCTGACCTTGTCAACTATCAGGAGACGGACGGACCGTGGCACCTCCGGCCGGGCAAATCCGCCCCGCGAAGTACCTGGGCGCATTTGTCCTCATCGTGGTCGCGCTGTACTCCCTGGTGTTCTTCACCGGGAACGGCAAGGCGACCCCCAAGCTCGGCATCGACCTGCAGGGTGGCACCCGTGTCACGTTGACCGCCCGGGCTCCTGATGGGAAAACGCCGTCCGAAGAGTCGCTCAACCAGGCTCGCGCGCTCATCGAGACGCGGGTCAACGGCCTGGGCGTGGCCGGTCCCGAGGTGGTCCGCGACGGCACCAACCTCGTCATCACCGTCCCCGGTGACGACAGCGAGGGCGCCAAGCGCCTCGGTCAGACGGCGAAGCTGAACTTCCGCAAGGTCATCGGCTCCCCGGTGCCGAACGCGCCGGCGCCGACCGAGAGCAGCACCCCGCCGTCCACGTCGGGCTCCGCCGCGCCGACGACCACGGGCTCGGCCGCGCCGACCGAGACCGCGGCCTCCGTCGCGCCGACCACGACCGCCCAGGGCCGCCCGGCACCGGCTTTCGAGGGGCAGCCGGAGACGACCACGCCGCCCGCCGAGACCACGACGCCGCCCGCGGACCCGTCCGCGCCGCCCGCCGAGGGCGAGGGCCAGCAGTCGCAGGTCGACTGCCGCGCGGTGTTCCAGGGCGTCTACTCGGAGGACCCGACCAAGGCCATCGAGGAGTCCCGCACCTGCCGGCAGGACCCGCAGCTGACGACCCTGGACGCGCAGACCGTGTCCCAGGCGCTCGGCGCGTTCACCTGTCCGACCAAGGACCCGCTGATCGGCAACGACGACCCGGCGCTGCCGCTGCTGACCTGCAACCAGGACCTCACCGAGAAGTACGTGCTGGCCCCGGTCACCCCGCCGGCCGACGGCAGCGTGAAGGAAGACGACTTCAGCCTGTACTCGCGGCTGACCGGTGAGGACATCGACAACGCGGTGTCCGGCACCGACCCGCAGGGCGCGGGCTTCGTGGTCGACCTCACCTTCAAGGGCGAGGGTGGCGAGAAGTGGGGCAAGTTCACCTCGGCGAACGTGCAGCAGCAGGTCGCCGTCGTGCTGGACACCCAGGTCGTGTCCGCGCCGAACATCAACGAGCCCATCCTCGGCGGTTCGACGCAGATCAGCGGCACGTTCACGCAGACCGAGGCGACCCACCTCGCCAACGTGCTCAAGTACGGCTCGCTGCCGCTGTCGTTCGAGGCCTCCGAGGCCGAGACGGTGTCCGCGACGCTCGGCCTGGCGTCGCTGAAGGCGGGCCTGATCGCCGGCGGCATCGGTCTGGCGCTGGTGTTCGTGTACTGCCTGTTCTACTACCGCCTGCTGGGCGTGCTGACGATCCTGTCGCTGGCCCTCTCCGGTGTGATCGTCTACGGGGTGCTGGTGCTGCTCGGCCGCTGGATCGGGTTCACCCTCGACCTCGCGGGCATCGCCGGTTTCATCGTGTCGATCGGTATCACCGCGGACTCGTTCGTGGTGTTCTTCGAACGGCTCAAGGACGAGATGCGCGAGGGCCGGACGTTCCGGTCGGCGGTGCCGCGCGCCTGGGTCCGCTCGCGCCGCACGATCCTGTCCGCGGACGCGGTCAGCTTCCTCGCCTCGGCCATCCTGTACGTGCTCGCCGTCGGCCAGGTGAAGGGCTTCGCGTTCACCCTCGGCATGTCGACCGTGCTCGACCTGGTCGTGGTCTTCCTGGTGACGCACCCGCTGGTCAGCATGATCTCCAAGTCGAAGCGCCTGTCCAACCCGAAGCTGGTGGGTCTGGGCGGCGCCGTCCAAGCCGCGGTCGACGACCGCGCGCTGTCGGGTGCGAAGAGCACCGCTGTGAAGGAGGTCTGACGTGGCCGAGAAGAAGAAGGGCAACGTTTTCCAGCGGCTCTACGTCGGCAACGGCGCGTTCGACATCGTCGGCAAGCGCAAGCGCTGGTACGTGATCTTCGGCCTGATCCTGCTGGTCTGCATCGGGTCGATCGTGTTCCGGGGCTTCAACCTGGGCATCGACTTCACCGGCGGCACGCGCATCCAGATGCCCGCGCAGAGCGCGTCCGGCGTGATCAGCGTCGAGGCGGCCAAGGAGTCGTTCGAGAAGGCACTCGGCAAGGAGCCCGCGGCCACGCAGACCGTGGGCACCGGCGATTCGGCGACCATCCAGATCCGGTCGGAGGCGCTGAACGCCGACGAGGTCCTCAAGCTCAAGACCACGCTGACCGAGGACCTCCAGCCCACCGGCGGCGCGAGTGCCATCAGCGACAGCGCCGTCTCAGCCTCGTGGGGCGGTGAGATCACCAGCCAGGCGCTGATCGCGCTCCTCGTGTTCTTCGTCGCGGTGATGATCTTCCTGGCGCTGTACTTCGAGCTGTCGATGGCGATCGCCGCGCTCGTCGCGGTGTTCCACGACGTGCTGATCACGGCGGGTGTCTACTCGCTGGTCGGCTTCGAGGTCTCGCCCGCGACGGTGATCGGCCTGCTCACCATCCTCGGCTTCTCGCTGTACGACACGGTGGTCGTGTTCGACAAGGTCCGGGAGAACACCCGCGGCCTGCTCGGCCTCACCCGCCGCACCTACGGCGAGGCCGCGAACCTGGCCGTGAACCAGACCCTGATGCGCTCGATCAACACCTCGTTGATCGCGCTGCTGCCGGTGCTCGGCCTGCTCGCCATCGGCGTCGGCCTGCTCGGCGTCGGCACGCTGAAGGACCTGGCGCTGGTGCAGCTCACCGGTATCGCGATCGGCGCGCTGTCCTCGATCTACATCGCGACCCCGGTCGCGGTGGACCTGAAGATGCGCGACGCCCGCTACAAGGCGCAGGCCGCGCGGGTGCGGGCGCGTCGGGACAACCTGGCCCGCAAGGCGGCCGGCGGCGAGGTCCCCGGCGGTGGCGACATCGTGGAGTCGACCGACGACGAGTCGCTGCAGGCCGAGTTGCGCAAGGAGAAGGCCCTGTCGGCGGCGGCGAGCGTGCCGGCGCGGACGGGCAAGGCAGGCGACGCGCGGCGGCGCCCGACGGGCAAGAAGCACCGTTGAAGCTGGACCGCGCCCTAGGGCTGCTGCGTGAGGTCCCGGACTTCCCCCTGCCGGGGGTCGTGTTCCGGGACCTCACGCCGGTCCTCGCCGACCCGGACGCGCTGCGCGCCGTGGTCGACGCCCTGCAGGACAAGATCCACCCGGACACCCAGGTCGTGGCCGCGATCGAGTCGCGCGGCTTCCTGCTGGGTGCCGCTCTCGGCTACGGCTGGCACTACGGCGTCGTGCCGCTGCGCAAGCCGGGCAAGCTGCCCGCCGTCGCCCACCGCGTGTCGTACGACCTGGAGTACGGGACGGCCACGCTGGAGCTGCCGGCCGAGGCCGTCGTGCCGGGGCAGCACGTGGTCGTGGTCGACGACGTGCTGGCGACCGGTGGCACGGCCGCGGCGGCGTGCGAGCTGGTCGAGCGGGCCGGTGGCGTGGTGACGGGGGTGTCGGTGGTGCTGGAGATCCCGGGGCTGGGCGGGCGTGAGCGGCTGGCCGGCCGCGAGGTCAACGCCCTGCTGACGGTCTGAGCACACCGGGGTCGGGATTTTCCGAGAGAGATTCGTGACGTCCCCGGAGGGCTTCGGTAGCGGGGTCGCGGGGACGTTCACGCTGGTGAATGCCGACTGGTCGGGCTGAACGGCCGCTGCTGCTCGTCGTGTGAACCGCACCGCTCATCGGCTCACCGCCGAAGTCGTCGCCGCTGCGGAGTTATCCTCGGTTCCTAGACCCGAGGAGCGTGGTTGAGCCAGGACACCGAACCCGCCCAGACGTCGCAGCCCGTGCCCGCACGGCCGCCGTCGGCGACGAGGCGCGTGCGCGCGCGGCTGGCACGTCGGATCACCGCCCAGCGCGCCGCGCCGGTCAAGCAGGTGCTCGAACCGCTGGCCGCCGTCCACCGCGACCTGCACCCCAAGGCCGACCTGGCGCTGCTGCAGCACGCCTACGACGTCGCGGAGGAGAAGCACCGCCCCCAGCGGCGCAAGTCCGGCGACCCCTACATCACCCACCCGCTGGCCGTGGCGACGATCCTGGCCGAGCTGGGCATGGACACGACCACCCTGGTCGCCGCCCTCCTGCACGACACGGTCGAGGACACCGACTACTCGCTGGACCAGCTGCGGGTCGACTTCGGCAACGAGGTCGCGCTGCTGGTCGACGGCGTCACCAAGCTGGACAAGGTCAAGCTCGGCGCGGCGGCCGAGGCGGAGACCATCCGCAAGATGGTCATCGCCATGGCCAAGGACCCGCGGGTGCTGGTCATCAAGCTCGCCGACCGGCTGCACAACATGCGCACCATGCGGTTCCTGCCGCCGGAGAAGCAGGCCCGCAAGGCGCGCGAGACGCTGGAGGTGCTGGCGCCGCTGGCGCACCGCCTCGGCATGGCGACGGTGAAGTGGGAGCTGGAGGACCTGGCCTTCGCGATCCTGCAGCCGAAGAAGTACGACGAGATCGTGCGCCTGGTGGCCAACCGCGCGCCGTCCCGGGACACCTACCTGGGTGGCGTGATCACGGAGCTGTCGCAGCAGCTGGAGGGCGCCCGGATCACGGCCAAGGTCGAGGGCAGGCCGAAGCACTACTACTCGATCCACCAGAAGATGATCGTGCGCGGCCGGGACTTCGACGACATCCACGACCTGGTCGGCGTGCGCATCCAGGTGGACGAGGTCCGCGACTGCTACGCGGCGATGGGTGTGGTGCACGCGCTGTGGCAGCCCATGCCCGGCCGGTTCAAGGACTACATCGCGCAGCCGCGGTTCGGCGTCTACCAGTCGTTGCACACCACGGTCATCGGGCCGGACGGCAAGCCGCTGGAAGTGCAGATCCGCACCTACGACATGCACCGGACGGCCGAGTACGGCATCGCGGCGCACTGGCGGTACAAGGAGACGCGCGGCACGCACAGCGGCAAGGGCGTCGAGGTCGACGAGATGGCCTGGATGCGGCAGCTGCTGGACTGGCAGCGGGAGGCCGCCGACCCGGGCGAGTTCCTGGAGTCGCTGCGGTTCGACCTGGCCGCCCGGGAGATCTTCGTCTTCACGCCGAAGGGCGACGTGGTGACGTTGCCGACCGGGTCGACGCCGGTGGACTTCGCCTACGCCGTGCACACCGAGGTGGGTCACCGGTGCATCGGGGCGCGCGTGAACGGGCGGCTCGTCGCTCTGGAGCGCAAGCTCGAGAACGGTGAGGTCATCGAGATCTTCACCTCGAAGGCCGAGGGTGCGGGACCGTCGCGCGACTGGCTGTCGTTCGCGGCCTCGCCGCGCGCCAAGGCGAAGATCAAGCAGTGGTTCGCGAAGGAGCGCAAGGAAGAGGCCATCGAGGTCGGCAAGGATGCCATCGCCAAGGAGGTCCGCCGCGTCGGGCTGCCCCTGCAGCGGCTGGTGTCGGCCGACTCGATGGGCGCGCTGTCGAAGGAGCTGCACTACCCCGACGTGTCGGCGCTGTACGCGGCTGTGGGGGAGGGGCACACGTCCGCGCGGCACGTCGTGCAGCGGTTGGTGGCGCAGCTCGGTGGCGTGGAGCACGCCGAGGACGAGCTGGCCGAGCGCTCGACGCCGTCCACCGTGGCGCGGCGGCGGGTCACCGGGGACGCCGGGGTCATCGTCAAGGACGCGGCCGACGTGTGGGTGAAGCTGGCGCGGTGCTGCACGCCCGTGCCGGGTGACGACATCCTGGGCTTCGTGACGCGGGGTGGCGGGGTGTCCGTGCACCGGACGGACTGCACGAACGCGGACGAGCTGCTGAGGACGCCGGAGCGGCTGCTGGACGTCGAGTGGGCGCCGTCGTCCTCGTCGGTGTTCCTGGTGGCGATCCAGGTGGAGGCGCTGGACCGGCACCGGCTGCTGTCGGACGTGACCAAGGTGCTGGCCGACGAGAAGGTCAACATCCTGTCGGCGTCGGTGACGACGTCGCGGGACCGGGTGGCGGTGTCGCGGTTCTCGTTCGAGATGGGCGACCCGAAACACCTCGGCCACGTGCTGAAGGCCGTGCGGAGCGTCGAGGGCGTCTACGACGTGTACCGCGTGACGTCGGCGTCGTAGTCGGCTAGCGGCGTCGCCGGGCGGCGATCGTGGCGCGCGCGGTGTAGGCGAGCGTGCCCAGGACGAGCAGGGCGCCGATGCCCTGGAGGCCCGGTGAGTCGTCGGCCTCCCCGAAGACGACGGCGGCGATGCCGAGTGCGATCACGACGACGGCGACCAAGTACCTCATGCATCGAGTATCGCTCGGTACCTATCGAATTTCAATAGGCCTGGGTGAACCCGGTGGCGTCAGCGAAACGTCATCGGGCGGTGGGAGCATCGGCGCAGGTCGGCCTGGTCAGGCCGCCGGGGAAGACGCAAGGGCCCGCACTCCTCTCCCGGGTGGCGGGCCCTGCGCGTTCTCCGGGGACCGCACAGCGAAGGGCCGCCCGGTCGGGCGGCCCTTCGAAGGTCGAAGCGGTACTACTTGACGACGGTCGCGGTCTTGATGTCGACGGCCTTGTTCGGCTTGCCGTCGCCCTGGCCCTGGTCGGTGCCCGCCTTGGCGACCTCGTCCACGAGCTTCAGGCTCTCCGCGTCCACCGAGCCGAACACGGTGTACTTCGGCTCGAGCTGGGTCTGGCCGTAGACGATGAAGAACTGGCTGCCGTTCGTGTCCGGGCCGGAGTTCGCCATGGCGAGCTGGCCGCGGCCGTAGGTCAGCTCCGGCCACACCTCGTCCTTGAAGCTGTACCCGGGGCCGCCGCTGCCGGTGCCGCTCGGGTCACCGCACTGCAGCACCTGGATGCCGGACGTGGTCAGGCGGTGGCACGTGGTGTCGTTGTAGTAGCCCTGCTCGGCCAGGTTGACGAAGCTGTTCACCGCGCACGGCGCCAGCGCGCGGTCGAGGGTCAGCTTGATGTCGCCGACCGAGGTGGCCAGCGTCGCGCCGACCGTGCCCTCCGCGGACGTCTGGCCTCCCGCGGGAGCCTTGACCTCCTTGCTCGCGGGCTGCGCGTCGGCCGGGTACTCGCAGGTCACCTGGGCCGGGAGGGGCGTGGTCCGCTTCACCGCCGGGTGCAGCTCGGTGGCGATCGACTGGGCGCCGTCGGAGC
The DNA here is from genome assembly GCF_001905065.1 of Saccharothrix sp. CB00851. Classification (NCBI taxonomy): domain Bacteria; kingdom Bacillati; phylum Actinomycetota; class Actinomycetes; order Pseudonocardiales; family Pseudonocardiaceae; genus Saccharothrix; species Saccharothrix sp. CB00851. The sequence continues at coordinate 69,672 of NZ_LWLC01000031.1, read as the reverse complement.
CGGGCGCCGGTGCGGTCGAGCTGGCCGCGGCGGCGTCGTCGCCGGAGCTGCTGAAGTCGGTCGTGGCGAGGAAGTACACACCGCCCGCGACCACGACGACGGCGACCGCCGTCGCGACCACGGCGATCACCCGGCGCCGCTTCGCGCGCTCCGCCCTGCGGACGAGCTGGCGTTCCAGCTTCCGCTTGGCCTGCTCGCGGCGCTGCACGTTGGTCGGCACCTGCAACCTCCCTGATCTCTGCGTCGACGGCGACGATCGGAGAGCAGTCTAGGGGGCACGCATGTGACTGGTGTATGCCGGATAGGCTGCTGGACGGGGTCCACAGGGATCCGTTGCCGATCCGTTGCCGTCGAGAGGTGATCCCGTGCTGGTGATCGGGTTCCCCACCGGAGCCCTGCAGGCCAACTGCTTCCTCCTGGCCACGGGCGCGGGCGGGCCGTGCGTGGTGGTCGACCCCGGCCAGGACGCGGCCGAGCCGATCGCCGAGGCCCTGCGCGAGCACCGGCTGTCCCCGGTCGCCGTGCTGCTCACGCACGGGCACTTCGACCACGCGTTCTCGGTGGCCCCGGTCTGCGACGGCAACGACATCCCGGCGTGGGTCCACCCGCGTGACCGGGAACTGCTGTCGGACCCGCTCAAGGGCGTCAGCGCCCAGTCACGGGCCTTCTTCGGCGGCAACCTGGAGATGAGGGAACCGCGCGAGGTGCGCGAACTGGCCGACGGCGGCGAGCTGGACCTGGCCGGTCTCCGGCTGACCGTCGACCACACCCCGGGCCATACCGGCGGGTCGGTGATGTTCCGCGCCGGCACCGAGGAGGGCGGACGGCTCGTGCTGTCCGGCGACACCCTCTTCGCCGGCTCCATCGGGCGCACCGACCTCCCGGGCGGCGACCACCGCGAGATGCTGACGTCACTGCGCACGAAGGTGCTGACGCTGGCCGACGACACGGTGGTGCTGCCCGGCCACGGCCCCACGACGACCATCGGCCGCGAACGCGTGAGCAACCCGTTCCTGCTGGACCTGGGCTCACCCGACGACGCGCCGGCACCCGCACCGCACCGAGGACTGTAGAACCGTGACCACGTTCGCCGCGCCCAAGGGCGTGCCCGACTACTTCCCGCCGAGCTCCGCGCAGTTCCTGGCGGTCCGCGACACGCTCGTGGAGTCCGCGCGCCGCGCCGGCTACGGCTACATCGAGCTGCCCGTCTTCGAGGACACCGCGTTGTTCGCGCGCGGTGTCGGCGAGTCGACCGACGTGGTCAGCAAGGAGATGTACACGTTCACCGACCGCGGCGGGCGGTCCATCACGCTGCGGCCCGAGGGCACGGCGGGCGTGATGCGGGCCGTGATCGAGCACGGCCTCGACCGCGGCCAGCTGCCGGTGAAGCTCGCGTACGCGGGGCAGTTCTTCCGCGCCGAGCAGCCGCAGGCGGGGCGGTACCGGCAGTTCCACCAGGTCGGTGTCGAGGCGATCGGCGTGGACGACCCGGCACTGGACGCCGAGGTCATCGCGGTGGCCGACGCCGGGTTCCGGGCGCTGGGGCTGACCGGGTTCCGGCTGGAGCTGACATCGCTGGGCGACGCCACGTGCCGCCCGCGGTACCGGGAGAAGCTGCAGGCGTTCCTGTCGGGGCTGCCGCTGGACGAGGAGACCCGGCGGCGGGCGGAGCTGAACCCGCTGCGGGTGCTGGACGACAAGCGGCCCGAGGTGCGCGAGCTGGTCGCCGACGCGCCGCTGATGGTGGACAACCTGTCGGCCGAGTCGTTGGCCCACTACGAGCAGGTCAAGGGCTACCTGAACGAGCTGAACGTGAAGTTCGTGGAGAACCCGCGGATGGTGCGCGGGCTGGACTACTACACCAAGACGACGTTCGAGTTCGTGCACGACGGGCTGGGCGCGCAGTCCGGCATCGGCGGCGGCGGGCGGTACGACGGGTTGATGGAGCAACTGGGCGGGCAGCCGCTGTCCGGGGTCGGCTTCGGGCTCGGGGTGGACCGGGCGCTGCTGGCGTGCCAGGTCGAGGGCGTGACGCCGGGTGACGTGACGCGGTGCGACGTGTACGGCGTGCCGCTGGGCGAGGCGGCCAAGGCGCGGCTGGTCGCGTTGTCCGCGCCGCTGCGGGCCGCCGGTGTGCGGTTCGACCTGTCCTATGGTGGTAAGGGCCTCAAGGGTGCGATGAAGGGGGCCGACCGGTCCGGTGCGCGGTTCGCGCTGGTGCTGGGCGAGCGCGACATCGAGGCCGGGGTCGTGCAGCTGAAGGAGTTGTCGTCGGGCGACCAGCGCGAGGTGCCGCTGGCGGACGTGGTGATCTCGGTGCTGGAGGCGTTGGGCCGGTGAGCGAGCGGATTGCCCTTGACCTGCTTGACCCGAAGGCGGTGCGCAAGCGCGCGCGGACGGTCGCCATCGGCGCGTTGATCGTCGCCGCGGCGTTCGGCGGGCTGCTGGGGCTGCTCGCGGGGCGGACGGCCGGGTTGGTCACGGCGGCGGTGTTCGCGGTGCCGCTGTTGATGTTGGCGTGGTCGGAGGCGCGGCGGCGGGTGTGGCTGGAAGGTCACGTCCTGTCCGTGCGGGCGTTCGGAACGCGTTCGGTCGACCTCCACACGGCCGAGCAGCTGGACCTGCTGGTGACGGATGTGCGTGGGGCGCGGACGGTGGGGCTGTTCGTGCGCGGTGGGGGTAAGGCGATCAACCTCGCCCTGGCCATCTACGCCGGCACGGGCGGCCGCGAGCAGGGCGTGCTGCCGCTGCGGAAGCTGGCCGACGTGCTGGCCGGTCGCGGTGACGCCCCGGGACTGGTGTTCTCCGAGCTGCTGGTGGCCCAGTTGCGGGCGGAGGCGCGTGGCCTGGCCGCCGCCGATCGGCCGCTGTACCAGCTGGGTTCCATGGCCCCCACGGGTCGCTTGGCCCAGAAGCTGAACCCCGAAGCCATCTCCCGCTTCGTCTCCACCCTCGACCAGTCCTGACCCGTCCGCGAGAGGGCGGAGGCGGGGTCAGTCGTCGGGGAGGCCCCAGGTGCCCTTCGGGGGTGCGGGGGACTGGGTGGCGGTGGTGTCAGTGGTGGGTGGGGTGCCGCCGATGAAGCGGATCAGCGAGTCGTCGTGTTCGACACGGCCGGGGAACGCGTCACCGGCGGTCAGCCTGGTCAGGGCGGCGATCGGTAGTTCGGTGTGGGAGGCGACCAGCACGAAGTTCCCGAACCGCCTGCCGCGGAAGACGGCTGGTTCGGCCAGCACGCAGACGTGGGGGAAGACGGCGCGGACGGTGGCGGTTTGCGCCTTGGCGAAGGCGAGCTTCCCGCCGTCGCCGATGTTGGCGGTGTAGACGCCGCCGGCGCGCAGGGTGCGGGAGGCCAGGGCGACGAACTCCACCGACGTCAGGTGCGCGGGGGTGCGGGAGCCGGCGAAGACGTCGGTCACGACGAGGTCGAACGTGGCCTCCGGGGCCTTGGCGAGCACGGCACGGGCGTCGCCGTTGCGGATCCGCAGGCGCCAGGTGCGGTCCAGGGGGAGGATGGCCCGGACCAGGTCGATCAGGGCCGCGTCGATCTCCACGACCTGCTGGCTGGAGCGGGGGCGCGTGGTGGCGATGTAGCGGGGCAGCGTGAGCGCGCCGCCACCGAGGTGCAGGGCGCGGATCGGGTCGCTGCCCGGTGCGACCAGGTCGGCGACGTGGCCGAGCCTGCGCAGGTACTCGAACTCCAGGTGCGTGGGGTCGTCCAGGTCGACGTGGGACTGCGGGGTTCCGTTCAGGCGCAGCATCCACGCCCTCGGCACGTCGGGGTCGGGGATCAGTTCCGCGATGCCCGAGTCGACCTCCCGGCTGATGGTCTCGTCGGCTTTCCGGATCCGTCCCACCCGACGATTATCCCGGTAGCGCCTGCGTGCGGCGCTTGCGGTCCGGTAGGCGGTCCACCAGTCTGCCCAGCCGCTCCGTGGTGCCCTGCAACGGGCCGAGGGCGGCGGCCAGCACGCGGATCGACTCGTCGAGTTGGCCGGTGTTCCCGGTGAGCGTGGCGATCCTGGGCTCCAGCTCGGCCAGCTGCTGCTGCACCGCCTCCAGCTGGTGCAACGCCTCGGGCATCTCGTTGGCCAGGAACGTGGCGAGCTGCTCCAGCCGTTCCAGCGTGCCCCGCAGTTCCGCCACCTGCGGCAACGCCTGCGCCAGCGGGGTCAGCTTCTCCAGCGCGTCGGCGATCCGCGGCAGCGCGAGCACGCCCGACACCAGCCCGGTGGCGACCCGGGCGGTGAGGCCCAACACGGTCCGCAGCATGCGAGTACGTTACCCATCCGTGCAGATCGCCGCAGATGTTCTGACCGCGCTGGTCGCGGCCATCCACCTCTACATCGTCGTGCTGGAGATGGTCCTCTGGACCACGCCGCGCGGCCGGGCGACCTTCGGCACGACGCCGGAGTTCGCCGCCGAGTCGAAGGTGCTGGCCGCCAACCAGGGCCTCTACAACGGCTTCCTGGCCGCCGGGTTGATCCTCGCGTTGGTGGTCAGGGGGTCGACGGGGTTCGCGTTCGCGGTGTTCTTCCTGGTCTGCGTGATCGTGGCGGGCCTGTACGGCGCGGCGACGGTCAGTCGTCGGATCCTGGTCGTGCAGTCCGTCCCCGCCGCGATCGCGTTGCTGCTGGTCCTGCTGGCCCGGTAGGCGACGGGCGGCGCCACGGCCCCTTGGCCGGGTCGTAGCCGGTGCGCAGGTCGCCGGTGATGCGATTGCGGGTCGGCGGGGTGGTGCGGGCCCGGGTCGGCTCGTCGCTTCCGGCGGGTTCGGCGGTCGCCTCGGGCGTGGCCGGTGCGGGTTCGCGGCCGGCGACGAAGGCGGCCAGGGCGGTGGTGATGGGGACGGCGGCGACGAGGCCGATGCTGCCCACCAGAGTGCGGACGACCTCCTGGGCCACTTCCTGGGCGGTGAGGATCTCGCCCACGTCCCGACCGGACAGCGAGAAGGCCAGCAGCAGTGGCAGTGCGGCGCCCGCGTAGGCCATGACCAGGGTGTTCACCACGGAGGACAGGTGGTCGCGGCCGATCCGGGAGCCCGCGGCGTAGAGGTCGCGGAAGTTCAGCGACGGGTTGGCCCGGCGCAGTTCCCAGACGGCGCTGGTCTGGGTGACGGTCACGTCGTCCAGCACGCCGAGGGCACCGATGATCGTGCCCGCCAGGAGCAGGCCGCGGGTGTCGATGCCGTGCCCGAGCAGCGACACCAGGTTGGCGGTGTCCTGGTCCAGGCCGGTCAGCTTGCCGAACGCCGAGAACAGGGCGCCGAGCACGCCGATCAGGGCCAGGCTCACCAAGGTGCCCAGGACCGCGGTCGACGTGCGGGCGGACAGGCCGTGGGTCAGGTACAGGACGACGAACATGATCAGACCGGCGCCCACCACGGCCACGGCCAGTGGGCTTTCGCCGGCGAGGATCGCGGGCAGGACGAACAGGACGAGGACCACGAAGCTCAGCGCGAGCGCTCCCAGCGCGGCCAGGCCCTGCCAGCGGCCGAGCAGGAGCACGGCGGCGGCGAACAGCACGGCGAGGAGCAGCAGCGGCACACCGCGCTGGAAGTCGGCCAGCTGGTAGGAGGTGCTGTCGTTCGGGTCGCCGCCGCCGTACGAGAGCACCACGGCGTCGCCGACGGCGAACTTCGGCGTGCCCGGCTGGTCGGGTACCGGTACCCGGATCTCGCGGCCGGTCGCGGCGCCGTCGGTCATCCGCACGGTCACCAGCACGCAGCCCGTCGCGCCCGGCTCGGCGGGGTCCGGGCCGCACCCGCCCTGCGCCACGGCGGTCACGTCGCCGCGCACCGGCACCTGCGCCAGCCCGGCCTCCGCGCCCGTCCGCTGCTCGTGCCCGAACGGGTACAGCAGCAGCGCGCCGACGACGGTCGCGAGCACGAACGGCAGCAACAGGACCAGCAACAACTTGCGCACGGGTCGGGACGAGGGCTCGACGGGTCCGCCGTGCCCGTGTCCATGGGCGGCGATCAGGTCCTTGGCGCGCACGCGCACATAGTGCCCGCCCACCCCGTACGTCCGCATTCCGGACACTTCAGTGCGAATTCCGGGGTGAACCCTTCAACCGGGACGCCGTCGGTGCGACGCTCGCCGCGTGACCACGAACTGGACACCCATCCACGGCCGGTCCTTCGAGCCGGTCCCGTACCGACCGGCCAGGATGCCGGTCGACGAGTCCCTGCGCACGGCGGCCGACCTGCGTGCCCGGATGCGGGAACGCCGCACGGTGCGCATGTTCTCCTCCGATCCCGTACCCGAACAGGTGGTGCTCGACGCCGTCGAGGTCGCCTCCACCGCACCCAGCGGCGCCCACCAGCAGCCCTGGACGTTCGTGCTGGTCAAAGACCCCGAGGTGCGCCGGCGCATCCGTGAGGCCGCCGAGCACGAGGAACGCGTCTCCTACGCGGGCAGGCTCGGCGAGGAGTGGCTGGACGCCCTGCGCCCGCTCGGCACCGACGACGTCAAGCCGCACCTGACCGACGCGCCGGAACTGGTCGTCGTGTTCCAGCAGCGCTACTACCTGGAGCCCGACGGCACCCGCCGCAAGCACTACTACGTGGACGAGTCGGTGGGCATCGCGGTCGGCATGCTGCTGACCGCGCTGCACCTGTCCGGGCTCGCCGCGCTGACCCACACGCCGTCGCCGATGAAGTTCCTCGGCGACGTGCTGGGCCGCCCGCGCAACGAGAAGGCGTTCGCGGTGATCCCGATCGGCTACCCGGCCGACGACTGCGTGGTGCCCAACCTGGTCCGCAAGTCCCTGGATCAGGTCGTGGTGACCGTCTGAGGCGCCAACGGGTCCGCGAACCGGAAGTGCGCCGCGACCGCCTCCTCGGACGCCGCCAGGGCCTGCCGCAGCCGCTCGTCCGGCGATCCCGTGACGAGCCGCCACGGCACGCCCCGCGCGGTGAGGCGGGTCTTGAACTCGGCGGTCATCCAGGCGCGCAGGTGCTCGCCGTCCCGCCACCCGTCCTGCTCGAACGGCACGCCGACGTGGTCGGTCAGCAGGTACAGGGCGGGGCGGTGGGCGTCCGGCGCGATGTCGGGGTGCGGCGCGCCGAGGTAGCGGTGACCCCACACGGTCGCCGCCCACGAGTCGTTGTCGCACACCAGGACCGGTCCGTCCACGGCGGCGTCGGCCAGTTGCCGTTGCCTGCGCGCCACGTCCTGGAAGTCGCCGACCGTCCACACGAGACTGTCGATGGTGGCGCGCGGGTCGAACGCGCGGGCGGCGGCCAGCTTGAGCTCGGTGTGCTCACGGCCGTACTCGGGCACCCAGGGCGCGTCCAAGGCGGTGGCGAGGTCGCGGGACAGGGTGGTGGTGCCGGTGCTCTCGGCGCCGAGGACGACGATGCGTGCGCAGAGGCCGACCCGCGTCGCCCGCGCGAGGTGCGACCACTGGCGGCGGGGGTCGGCGCGGACCGCGGTGCCCGAGACGGGGAACGCGGCGCGGTCGAGGTCGACCAGGACGTGCCGGGCGCCGAGCCGCTTGGCCATCTCGTCGCCGTAGTGCTCGCTGGAGAACACCGCGTCGACCGTCGCCGACGCGGGGTCGCCGTCCAGGATGGCCCGTCGCGCGAGCACCGCGCGGGCCACGCCCATGTGCAGCTCCCACACGGTGTCGCTGTGGAAGTCCATCTCGTGGTCGTCCACGTCGCCGAGGACGACCAGGCCGGGCGTGCCCGCGTGCTCGGCGCGCAGCCAGGCCACCCGGTCCGCGACCGGGATGGACTCGGCGCTGGACGCCAGCACGGTGACGGTGGTGCGCCGGCTGCGTGCGGCGGCGGTGCGGACGAGGTGGTGGTGACCGGCGTGCGGGGGGTAGAACTTGCCGAGCACCAACACGTGGTCGAAGTCGGTCACGCGGCCACCAGCTCGTCCTCGCGCAGCGCCTTCGTCCAGTTGCGCAGGCCGAGCACGCACAGCGCCATGAACCCGACGTAGAGGATCGCGGTCAGCCAGAGGCCCTTGTAGGCGTACAACGGAACGTAGATCACGTCCGCGGCGATCCACAGCCACCAGCACTCGACCTTCTTGCGGGTCTGGCCCCACGTGGCCAGCAGCGAGAGCACGGTGGTCACGGAATCCGGCCACGGCACGGTCGAGTCGCTGAACGTGGTGAGCACCCACACCAGCAGCAGGGTGCCCGCCACGCCGGCCAGGAGCAGCCACCACCACTGCGCGCGGGACGTGCGGCTGACCGGCAGCGGGGTGTGCTCGGTGCCACCCCGCAGCCACGCCCACCAGCCGTACAGCGCGAGCGCGACGTAGACGACCTGAAGGCCCGAGTCCGCGTAGAGGCCGCTGGTCGCGAACAGGACCAGGAAGGCGAGGTTGTTGAGGATGCCGATCGGCCAGTTGAGCGGGTTCTGCCGGGTGACCAACCACACGCACAGCGCGCCGGTGACGAAACCGGCGATCTCGCCCCAGCTGGTGGCGGCGCCGGCGAACGTGAACGCGGTGTTGTTGAACGGCCACAGGATGATGTCGAGCACAGGCACTCCGTTTGACCATGGTTCGAACACGTGTTCGAATGTGGACATGCGATGGGACGGGCAGAAGGACGGGGCGGACCGACAGCAGGCTCTGCCGGGTTTGCCGGGGCTGGTGCGCAGCGTACGAACTCCCGACTTCGCCGACGTCGTGTTCCACGAGGTGAACGCCAAGTCCGTGCTGAACAAGGTGCCCGGTGGCGGGTTGCCGTTCAACTGGACGGTCAACCCCTACCGTGGGTGCACGCACGGTTGCACGTACTGCCTGACGGGTGACACGCCCGTGCTGCTGGCCGACGGCCGCACCAAACCGATCGCCGAGCTGGCCGTGGGTGAGGAGGTGTTCGGGACGTCCGAGGGCCGGTACGTGGTCACGCGTGTGCGGGCGCACTGGACGACGTCCAAGCCCGCCTACCGGCTGACGTTGAGCGACGGCACGCGGGTGGTGGCGGGCGGTGACCACCGGTTCCTCACCGACGAGGGCTGGAAGCACGTCACGCCCGGCCGGTGCGACGACTTCGAGGAGCGGCCGTACCTGGTCAAGGGCGCGCAGCTGGTCGGGACGGGCCGGTTCGCCGCGCCGCCGGCGCAGGGCGCGGAGTACCGGACCGGGTACCTGTGGGGTGTGGTGCGCGGCGGCCTGCCCAGCCACCCCGACGTGCTGGCGCGCGTGCGCGAGTTCTCCGGTGGTCGGGTGCCGAGGGAGAACGAGCTGGTGGAGTGGCCGACCACGCCGGGGGAGGAGTGGTCGAAGGGCTTCCTGGCTGGTGTGTTCGACGCGCGCGGCAGCTCGACCGGCGGCGAGCTGGTGATGTCCAGTTCGGACAGCGCGGTGTTCGAAGCGGTGGTGCTGGCGTTGACGCGGCTGCGCGTGTCGCACGTGGTCGAGGTGCGCGGGGTGCGGATCGTCGGCGGGCTGGCCGAGCGGCTGCGGTTCCTGCACCTGGTGTGCCCGGCGATCCCGCGCGGCAACGCGGTGGAGGGCATGGCGGTGCCCGTGACGGCCGGGCTCGCGGTGGTGTCGGTGGAGTCGCTCGGCGTGACGCGGACGTTGTACGACATCACCACCGGCACCGGCGACTTCGTCGCCAACGGTTTGGTCAGCCACAACTGCTTCGCCCGCAACACGCACACGTATCTCGATCTGGACGCCGGGCGCGACTTCGACACCCAGGTGGTGGTGAAGGTCAACGCGGTGGACGTGCTGAAGGCCCAGCTGCGGTCCCGTCGCTGGCAGCGGGAGCACGTGGCGATGGGTACGAACACCGACCCGTACCAGCGGGCCGAGGGTCGGTACGCGCTGATGCCGGGCATCATCCGGGCGCTGGCCGACTCCGGCACGCCGTTCTCGATCCTCACGAAGGGAACGGTGCTGTCGCGGGACATCCCGTTGCTGTCGCGGGCGGCGTCGTCGGTGCCGGTGGGCATCGGGGTGTCGTTGGCGCTGCTGGACCGTGAGCTGCAGTCGGGGTTGGAACCGGGCACACCGAGCCCTCAGGCGAGGTTGGAGCTGGTGCGCCGGGTGCGTGACGCCGGGTTGCCGTGCGGCGTGTTCGTCGCTCCCGTGCTGCCGAAGCTGACCGACTCGGAGGAGCGGTTGGACGCGCTGCTGGCCTCGATCGCGGAGGCGGGCGCGACCGGCGTGACCGTCCTGCCGCTGCACCTGCGGCCGGGTGCGCGGGAGTGGTTCGCCCGGTGGCTGGTGCGGGAACGGCCGGACCTGGTCGACGACTACCGACGGCTGTACGCGCGCGGGTCCTATGTGGACGCCCGGTACCGACGGTGGTTGGCTGGGCGGATCCAGCCGTTGTTGGTGCGGCACGGGTTGGACGTGCGGGGCAAGCGTGACGCGGTCGGCGTGTCCGGCGTGCCTGGGGACGACGAGGGATTGTGGCCGGAGGGCAGCCTGCCGTCTTCGGCCCCGAATGGCCCTGTGGTTCAAGAGCAACTGACGCTCCTGTAGGTGGGGGCTGCAAGAGCTTGAAGGCTTGAAAGCTTGAAGGCTTGAAGGCTTGAAAGCTTGAAAGCTTGAAAAGCGTCCTCGCCGGACGGGCAGATCAGCAGGATGACATCCCCCGGTCCCGTTCGGGGTTTCGTTGTGTCGGGAACTGCTGTCCCAGCGTGGTCCCGGACTCCGTGTCATCCCACCGACCTCCCTCCGGGTTACCACACGTGTCAAGGGCGGCGCGAGGCTCCAGTGAAGTAGCAGGCAAAGGTGGACGCGCCGCCCTTGACACGTGCGGTAAGGCTGCGCCAGGTCGGCGGGATGACACGAAGCCCTCCTATTGGGGAAAAGGACGTGCCCGGAGGAAGCCGGAACCGAGGGATGTCATCCTGCTGATCTGCCCGTCCGGCGAGGACATGCTTTTAATCTCTTGCTTTCAGGACACCGACTGCGGGAACCGCAGCACGCGGTCCGGGTCGTAGCGACGGGCGATGGTGCGCAGCCGGCGGAGGTTGTGGCGGTAGCTCGTCTCCGCCCAGTCCTCCTGCTCCGGGTCGAGGTAGTTGATGTAAGTCCCGGTGCCGATCAGGCCCGCCAACGCCGACTGCGCGTCGTCCACCTCGCGCGTCACATGCTCAGCAGGCAGGTTGCCGACAGTGCCGAAGACCTCGACGGACGTTGGCGCACCGCGGTGCGGGTAGGCGGTGTCGGTCGGGCCCAACCGGTCGATTGCGCCGCCGAGCGCGCCGACGATGAGCAGCGCGCTGTCCTTGCCGCGCACCGTGTCCGCCACCGCCGCCGGGTCGTCCCAGCCGTCATCGGCGATACGTGACGACGCGCGGAAGGCGTTGCGGGGTGGGTGGCCCTGGGTCATGATCGCCGTCGCGGTCGGGTAGTCGACTTCGGCGTGCTCCAGCGGACCGTCGACGCCGAGGTGGGCCAGTTCGCCGAGCAGGAGAGCCGCCGGGCCGATCGAGCAGCCGGTGAGGTCCACCGAGCCGTCCGGCAGGACCACGCAGGTGCTGGAGATCCCCTCGGGCACCGCTACGCTCCACGGCTGCCAGGCGCCGAGCACGTCCGCCGCGGACCCGGCCGGGAACCGGATGCGGAACACGGTCAGCACCTCCGGGGCGGGCGCGGTGGCGAATTCGAACGACGTGACGACGCCGAAGTTGCCGCCGCCTCCGCCGCGCAGAGCCCAGAACAGGTCGGGTTCGCGGTCCTCCGAGGCCGTCACCTCGCGGCTGTCCACGGTGACCACCCGGGCGGCACGCAGCCAGTCGCACGTCAGGCCGTACGCGCGGCCGACCCAGCCGAGGCCGCCGCCCAGGGTGAGGCCGGCGATGCCGACCGACGGGCAGTTGCCCAGCGGCAGGCACCGGCCCGCGGCGGCGAGCGCCGCGTAGACGTCACCGAGCCGGGCGCCCGCGCCGACCACGGCGGTGCCGTCGGGCCGCACCTCGACGCCGTCCAGCGGCGCGAGGTCGATCACCAGGCCGTCGTGCGGGGTGGAGTAGGCGGCGTAGCTGTGCCCGCCACCTCGGGCGGCCACCCGGAGACCCGACCGGCGGGCCTCCTCCAGGCAGTGCCGGACGTCCTCGGCTCTCGTGCAGCGGGCGATCGCGGCCGGTCGGTGGTGGTCGAACAGCGAGTTGAACGGCAGCCGCGCCGTCTCGTACGCCGCGTCACCAGGAAGCAGGAGCTCACCGTCCAACCGGGCACGCAACCGCGCCCACCGCGCGGGCCGCGCCTCCGCGATCGCACCACCCGCGGCCACCGCCACACCCGCCCACCGCAACACGTTCCGCCGCGACACCGCCACCCGCCCATCCAACAAGGCGCTGAATCGGAGCAGAACCGCTGTTCGGACGTGCTCGACACACCACCGTACGACGTACGGTACACTGTACGGCATGACGTTCGTGCCGACCGACGAAGACGTGGCGGGTGTGCTCGCCTGGTTCGAGCAGTGGGACGCCTTGACCGTGGCCAAGGATGTCGAGGCGATGGCCGGGATGGCGTTGTTCCCGGTCAACGCGGTGACCGACGGGTCGGCGCAGTCGTGGGACCGGGCCCGGTTCCTCGACGACATGGCGGCGACCCTGGGTGACGGCGGCGATGTGCACATGGAGTCCGTCCGGACGCCGGTGTTCATCAACGCCGACCTGGTGTTCGTGGTGACCGACGCGACCATCACGGCGGGGGAGTCCACGCAGGCCGTCCGGTACGGCGACCTGTTGGTGAAGGTCGACGGCGAGTGGCTGTTCCAGACGATGGTCCAGGGCGGCTGGTAGCGGGTCCGCGCCAACTAACAATCAGTCTTGACTGTTTGTTAGTTGGCGCGGAACACTCGTGTCATGGCCACCGACACCGGGCAGCGGGAAACCAGGCGCCAGGCCGACCGCAGCCGCGAGACCCGGCGCAAGCTGATGGAGGCCACCGTCGAGTGCCTGGTCGAGCGCGGCTGGGCGGGCACGACGACGACCGTGGTGGCCGAGCGCGCCGGCGTGTCGCGCGGCGCCCAACTGCACCACTTCCGCACCCGCGGTGAACTGGTCGCCGCCGCGGTCGAGCACTTGGGCGCGGAGAGCGTCCTCGACCTGAAAGAGCGCGCGCGGCAGGTCAACGGCAGCGTCGTCGCCGTGGTCGAGCTGATCGCCGACTTCTACGCCAGCGACCTGTTCACCGCCGCGCTCGAACTGTGGGTCGCCGCACGCACCGACCCCGAGCTGAAGACCGTGGTGGTGCCTTTGGAGGCCCGCCTCGGCCGCGAGACGCACCGCCTGGCCGTCGAACTGCTGGGCGCCGACGAGACCGAGCCGGGCGTCCGCGAGACCGTGCAGCTCACCCTGGACCTGGTGCGCGGCCTGGCGCTGGCCAACCAGCTCACCGACGACGGCAAGCGGCGGAGCCGGATCATCCGGCACTGGGCGCGGATGCTGGAGGACTCGCTGTGATCTCCGAACTCCTGGACGACCTGCGCGCCGAGAGCCAGGTGCTGGACGACCTGGTCGCGACGCTGCCCGACTGGACCGTCCCGACGCCCGCCGAGGGCTGGACGATCGCGCACCAGATCAGCCACCTGCGCTGGACCGACCGCGTGGCCACGCTCGCCGCCCGCGACCCGGAGGCGTTCACCGAGGCGTTGACCCGGGCCACGGCCGACATGGTCGACGAAGGTGCCCAAGAGCCGATCACCCTGGACGAGTGGCGGGCGGCCCGCGCCGAGCTGGCCGAAGCGCTCGCGGCACTGCCACCGGGCGTGAAGATGCCGTGGTTCGGGCCGCCGATGAGCGCCGCGTCCATGGCCACCGCCCGGCTGATGGAGACCTGGGCGCACGGCCAGGACGTCGCCGACGCGCTCGGCGTGACCCGCGAGCCCACGCACCGGCTCAAGCACGTCGCGCACATCGCCGTGCGCACGTTCGGCTGGTCGTTCCTGGTCAACGGCCTGCCCGTGCCGCAGGTCCCGGTCCGGGTCGAGCTGGTCGCGCCGGACGGCGGGCGGTGGGAGTGGGGACCGGAGGACGCGGAGAACCGGATCACCGGCCCCGCCTTGGACTTCTGCCTGCTGGCCACCCAGCGGCGGCACCGCGACGACCTGGCCGTCACGGCGGTCGGTGAGGCGGCCGTCGCCTGGCTGCCGATCGCGCAGGCGTTCGCTGGTCCTCCCGGCACGGGACGCGAACAGCGGGAGCGGCCGTGATCCGCATCGGCAACGCCTCCGGCTTCTACGGCGACCGGTTCTCCGCCGTGCGCGAGATGCTGACCGGCGGCGACCTCGACGTGCTCACCGGCGACTACCTGGCCGAGCTGACCATGCTCATCCTGGGCCGCGACCGGGCGAAGGACGCGAGCCTCGGCTACGCCCGCACGTTCCTGCGCCAGCTGGAGCAGAACCTGGCCGACGCGCTGGCCCGCGGCGTGAAGATCGCGTCCAACGCGGGCGGGCTGAACCCGGAAGGGCTGGCCGAGGCGATCGACCGGCTCGGGCTCGGCGCGAAAGTCGCCTACGTGACCGGTGACGACGTGCGCGACCGGTTCCCGGAGGCGTTGACCGCGAACGCCTACCTCGGCGCGTGGGGCATCGCGGAGTGCCTCGACGCCGGGGCGGACGTCGTGGTCGCCGGCCGCGTCACGGACGCGTCGCTGGTCGTCGGACCGGCCGCCGCGCACTTCGGCTGGCGCCGGGACGACTTCGACGCGCTGGCGGGCGCGACGGTCGCCGGTCACGTGCTGGAGTGCGGCACCCAGGCCACCGGCGGCAACTACTCGTTCTTCACGTCGATCGACGCGACCAGGCCCGGTTTCCCCATCGCGGAGATCGAAGCGGACGGCTCGTCGGTCATCACCAAGCACGACGGCACGGGCGGCGCGGTCACCGTCGACACCGTCACCGCGCAACTGCTGTACGAGATCGGCCCACCCGCCTACCTTGGGCCGGACGTGGTCAGCCACTTCGACACCATCCGGCTCGACCCGCACGAACGGGGCGTGCGGATCTCCGGGGTGCGGGGCTCGCCGCCGCCGGACACGCTCAAGGTGTGCCTCAACCAGCTGGGCGGCTTCCGCGACTCCACCACGTTCGTGCTGACCGGGCTGGACGTCGAGGCGAAGGCGGACCTGGTCCGCCGGCAGCTGGAGTCGGCCATCGGCGCGGAGGACCTGACCTGGACGTTGGCGCGCACCGACCACCCCGATGCGGACACCGAGGAGACGGCGAGCGCGCTGCTCCACGTGACGATCAAGACTTCGGACCCGAAGCGCGCCAAGGCGTTCTCGCGGGCCGGTATCGAGCTGGCGCTGGCGTCGTACCCGGGTTTCCACGTCACCGCACCGCCCGGCGACGGCACGCCGTACGGGGTCTACCGGGCCGCGTACGTGCCGCGTTCTTCGGTGCCGCACCGGGCCGTGCTGCCCGACGGGGAGGTGGTCGACGTATGAGGGTCCCACTCGGAACGATCGCCGGAGCGCGCTCCGGCGACAAGGGCGGTGACGCCAACCTCGGCGTGTGGGTGCGGACGGACGCGCAGTACGAGTGGCTGCGCGCGGAGCTGACCGTCGAGCGGCTCAAGGAGCTGCTGCCGGAGGCCGGTGAGGTCGACCGGTACGAGCTGCCGAACCTCAAGGCGCTGAACTTCGTGCTGCACGGCCTGCTCGGCGAAGGCGTGTCCTCCTCCACCCGCTTCGACCCGCAGGCCAAGGCGTTGGGCGAGTGGCTGCGCTCCCGGCACGTCGAGATCCCGGAGGAGCTGCGGTGACCACGTCCGAGCTGTTCGACACGCCGGAGCGCCGCGACCTGCGGGCCATGGTGCGCGAGTTCACCGAGCAGGAGGTCGTGCCGCACCTGTCCGACTGGGAACGCGCCGGTGAGCTGCCCCGTTCGCTGCACCGCAAGGCGGCGGAGGTCGGGTTGCTGGGCCTGGGGTTCCCGGAGGGCGTGGGTGGCGCGGGCGACCTGCTCGACACGATCGTGGCCACCGAGGAGCTGATCCAGGCCGGTGGGTCGTCCGGGCTGGTCGCCGGGCTGCTCACGCACGGCATCGCGCTGCCGCACATCGTCGACGCAGGTGATCCGGACCTGATCGACCGGTTCGTGCGGCCGACGCTCGCGGGTGAGCTGATCGGGTCGCTCGCGATCACCGAACCGGGTGGTGGTTCGGATGTGGCGGCGTTGCGCACCACGGCCCGTCGCGACGGTGACTCGTACGTGGTGAACGGGACCAAGACGTTCATCACTTCGGGTGGTCGGGCGGATTTCGTGACCACGGCCGTGCGGACCGGTGGTCCGGGCTACCAGGGCGTGAGCCTGCTGGTGGTCGAGAAGGGCACGCCCGGGTTCGCCGTGGACCGGCGGCTGGAGAAGATGGGCTGGCACTGCTCGGACACCGCCGAGCTGTCCTTCGTGGACGCGCGGGTGCCCGCGGCGAACCTGGTGGGGCCGGAGAACGCCGGTTTCGCGCTGATCATGCGGCAGTTCCAGGTGGAGCGGATCTCGTTGGCGGTGCAGGCTTACGCGACGGCTCAGCGCTGCCTCGACCTGACGCTGGCGTACGTGCGTCAGCGCGAGACGTTCGGCAAGCCGCTCATCGCGCGTCAGGTGGTCCGCCACCGGCTGGTGGAGATGGCGCAGCGCATCGACCTCGCCCGCACGTACACGCGCGAGGTGGCGGTGAAGGTGCTGGCCGGCGAGGAAGTCGTGGCGCAGGTGTGCTTCGCGAAGAACGCGGCCGTGGACGCGTGTTCGTTCGTCGTGGACGCGGCGGTCCAACTGCACGGCGGCGCTGGTTATCTCCGCGTCACGGAGGTCGAACGACACTACAGAGACGCGCGGATCCTCGGCATCGGGGGCGGTGCGACCGAGGTGATGACGGAGCTGGCGGCACGGCGATTGGGGTACACCGCATGACTACGTTGCGCACGGCGGTCGACAGCCGGTCGCCCGAGTACGCCGCGAACCGCGAGGCGTTGCTGGCCAGGCTCACGGAGCTGGACGCCGAGCAGGCCAAGGCGCTCGCGGGCGGTGGGCCGAAGTACACCGAGCGGCACCACAAGCGCGGCAAGTTGTTGGCGCGGGAGCGGATCGAGCTGCTGGTCGACCCGGACAGCCCGTTCCTGGAGCTGTCGCCGCTGGCCGCGTGGGGCACCGACTACCCGGTCGGCGCGAGCGTGGTGACCGGGATCGGGGTGGTCGAGGGCGTCGAGTGCGTGATCGTGGCCAACGACCCGACCGTGCGCGGCGGCGCGAGCAACCCGTGGACGTTGCGCAAGACGTTCCGGGCCAACGACATCGCGCTGCAGAACCGGTTGCCGCTGATCGGGCTGGTCGAGTCCGGCGGTGCGGACCTGCCGAGCCAGAGCGAGATCTTCATCCCGGGCGGTCGGGCGTTCCGCGACCTGACCAGGCTCTCGGCGGCCGGCATCCCCACGATCAGCACGGTGTTCGGCAACGCGACGGCCGGCGGGGCGTACGTGCCGGGCATGTCGGACTACGTGGTGATGATCAAGGAGCGCTCGAAGGTGTTCCTCGGCGGGCCGCCGCTGGTGAAGATGGCCACCGGCGAGGAGTCCGACGACGAGTCGCTCGGCGGCGCGCGGATGCACGGCACCACCTCCGGGCTGGCCGATTTCGTGGCCGAGGACGAGGTGGACGCGATCCGGCTGACCCGGCGCGTGGTGGCCCGGCTCAACTGGCGCAAGCTCGGCCCCGCGCCGAAGGCCGTGGAACCGCCGCTGCACGACGAGGAGAACCTGCTCGGGCTGGTGCCGACGGACCTGCGCGTGCCGTTCGACCCGCGCGAGGTGATCGCCCGGATCGTGGACGGGTCGCGGTTCGACGAGTTCAAACCCGACTACGGCACCAGTCTCGTGACCGGGTGGGCCGACCTGCACGGTTACCCGGTCGGGGTGCTGGCCAACGCGCGCGGCGTGCTGTTCAGCGAGGAGGCGCAGAAGGCCACCCAGTTCATCCAACTGGCCAACTCCAGTGACACCCCGCTGCTGTTCCTGCAGAACACGACCGGGTACATGGTCGGCGCCCAGTACGAGCAGGGCGGGATCATCAAGCACGGCGCGATGATGATCAACGCGGTGTCGAACAGCCGGGTGCCCCACCTGACCGTCGTGATGGGCGCGTCGTACGGCGCGGGCAACTACGGCATGTGCGGCCGGGCGTACGACCCGAGGTTCCTGTTCACCTGGCCCAACGCCAAGTCGGCCGTGATGGGCCCGAAGCAGCTGGCCGGTGTGCTGTCGATCGTGGCGCGGCAGGCCGCCGCGGCGAAGGGCCAGGACTACAACGAGGAGCACGACGCGGCCATGCGCGAGATGGTGGAGGGCCAGATCGAGCAGCAGTCGCTTGCCGCGTTCCTGTCCGGCCGGCTCTACGACGACGGGGTGATCGACCCGCGCGACACCCGCACCGTGCTGGGCCTGTGCCTGTCGGCGATCCACAGTGGACCGATCAAGGGCGCCGAGGGCTACGGCGTCTTCCGGATGTGAGGGCGCGATGATCCGCAAGCTGCTGATCGCCAACCGGGGCGAGATCGCCCGCCGGGTGATCCGGACGTGCCGCGAGGTCGGCGTGTCGCCGGTGGCCGTGTTCTCCGACCCGGACGCGGGCTCGCCGCACGTGCGGGAGGCCGACGCGGCGGTCCGGCTGCCCGGGGCCACGCCGGGGGAGACCTACCTGCGCGGTGACGCGTTGGTGGCCGCGGCGCTGGCCGCCGGCGCGGACGCCGTGCACCCGGGTTACGGGTTCTTGTCCGAGAACGCGGCCTTCGCGCGTGCCGTGCGGGCCGCCGGACTCACCTGGGTGGGGCCGGACCCGGACGTCATCGACGCGATGGGGTCGAAGGTCGCGGCGAAGAAGAGGATGGCCGCGGCCGGTGTGCCGGTGCTGCCGGAGCTCGACCCGGAGTCGGCCGACGAGTTCCCGCTGCTGGTCAAGGCTTCCGCCGGTGGCGGTGGGCGGGGCATGCGGGTGGTGCGGTCCGCCGCCGAGCTGGCCGGTCAGGTGGCCGCCGCGCGCCGGGAGGCCGAGTCGGCGTTCGGCGACGGCACGGTGTTCTGCGAACCCCTGCTGGAGCACGCGCGGCACGTCGAGGTGCAGGTGCTGGCCGACGCGCACGGCACGGTGTGGGCGCTGGGCGAGCGGGAGTGCTCCATCCAGCGCCGCCACCAGAAGATCATCGAGGAGACGCCCAGCCCCGCCGTGACGCCGCGGGCCCGCGAGCGCCTCTTCGAGGCCGCCACCAAAGCCGCCGAGGCCATCGGGTACGTCGGCGCGGGCACGGTGGAGTTCCTGTTCACCGACGACGGTTCGTTCCACTTCCTGGAGGTCAACACCCGGCTGCAGGTGGAGCACCCGGTCACCGAGGAGGTGTTCGGCGTCGACCTGGTGGCCTGGCAGCTGGCCATCGCCGAGGGCGCGCGCCTCCCGGCCGAGCCGCCGACCCCCGACGGCCACGCCGTCGAGGCCCGCCTGTACGCCGAGGACCCGGCGCACGACTGGCGGCCCGCGAGCGGCACCCTGCACCGGTTCGCCGTGCCGGCCGGCGTGCGGGTGGACAGCGGTGTGGAGGACGGCAGCGAGGTCGGCGTGCACTACGACCCCATGCTGGCCAAGGTGATCGCGTGGGCGCCCACCCGGCACGCCGCGATCCGCAAGCTGGCCGCCGCCCTGGAGCGCGCCGAGCTGCACGGCCTGGTCACCAATCGCGACCTGCTGGTCCGCACGCTGCGGCACCCGGAGTTCGGCGCGGGACACACCCACACCGGTTTCCTCGACCAGCACGGCCTCACCACGCCGGAACCGGTCGACGTGCGGCCCGCCGCGCTGGCCGCCGCCCTCGCGCTGGCCGAACGGCGGCGCACCGGACTGCCACTGGGCTGGCGCAACCTCGCGTCGCAACCACAGCGGGCCGTGTTCGAGCACGGTGACGACACGGTCGAGGTCGACTACCGGCACACCCGCGCGGGCGTGGAGACGAGCCTGGACCTGACGGTCGTCGCCGCCACGCCGGACGCGGTCACGTTCGAGCGGAACGGGGTGCGCACGACCCACCCGGTCGCGGTGTACGGCGACCGGGTGGAGGTGGGCGCCGTGTCGCTGAAGCTGCGGCCCCGGTTCCCCGAGCCGGGGGTAACGGTCGCCGAGGGCGCCACCGTCGCGCCGATGCCCGGCACGGTGGTGCGGGTCGCGGTCGAGGCGGGGCAACGGGTCGAGGCGGGCGCGGAACTGCTCGTGCTGGAAGCGATGAAGATGGAGCACCGCGTGCTGGCCACCACCGGCGGCGCGGTCGCGGAAGTGCTGGTGCGGGCGGGTCAACAGGTCGACGCGGGCGACGTGCTCGCGGTTGTGGAGGCGTCGTGATGATCAACTTCACCGAGAGCGAAGAGCGGCAGGCGTTGCGCAAGGCCGTCGCCGACCTCGCCGGCAAGTACGGCCAGGAGTACTTCACCGCCAAGGCCAAGGCGGGGGAGAAGACCGACGAGCTGTGGGCCGAGGCGGGCAGGCTCGGCTACCTCGGCGTGGCCGTGCCCGAGGAGTACGGCGGCGGTGGCGGTGGGATCGGCGACCTGGCCGCCGTGTGCGAGGAACTCGCGAGAGCCGGCTGCCCGCTGCTGCTGACCGTCGTCTCGCCCGCCATCTGCGCCACGGTCATCGCCCGCTTCGGCACCGCCGAGCAGAAGCGGCGGTGGCTGCCCGGGTTCGCCGACGGCACCACCAAGATGGCCTTCGCCATCACCGAGTCGGACGCGGGCTCCAACTCGCACAAGCTGTCCACCGCGCTGCGCCGCGACGGCGACGAGTGGGTCCTGGGCGGCGGCAAGACGTTCATCTCGGGCGTGGACGAGGTCGAGGCGGTCATGGTGGTGGCCCGGCACGTCGACGCCACGGGTCAGCGGCTGCTCCCTTCGCTGGTGATCGTTCCGACGGACGCGCCCGGCTTCACCTACCAGCACATCCCGATGGAGGTGCTGTCGCCGGAGAAGCAGTTCACCTGCTTCTTCGACGACGTGCGCCTGCCGCCCGACGCGCTGGTGGGCGCCGAGGACGCGGGGCTGGCCCAGCTGTTCGCCGGGCTCAACCCGGAGCGGATCATGGCGGCGTCCTTCGCCACCGGCATGGCCCGCCGCGCACTCGACCAGGCCAGTGAGTACGCCCGCACGAGGACCGTCTGGGACACGCCGATCGGCGCGCACCAGGGCATCGCGCACCCGTTGGCGCAGTGCGCGATCCAGGTCGAGCTGGCGAGGCTGATGACCCAGAAGGCCGCGGCTCTCTACGACGCTGGGGAGGACCGGGCTGCTGGTGAGGCGGCCAACATGGCCAAGTACGCGGCGGGGGAGGCGGTGGCGGGGGCGGTGGACCAGGCCATCCAGGTCCACGGCGGCAACGGGCTGTCGTCCGAGTACGGACTGGGCGCCATGCTGGCCGCGTCCCGGTTGTCCCGCATCGCCCCGGTCAGCCGGGAAATGATCCTGAACTTCGTGGCGCAGCACACGTTGAAGTTGCCGCGCTCCTATTGAGTCAGGCCCATTCCCAGCGCAAGCCGACCACGCCGGGTCCGAAGTCGAGCGCGACCGCGTACGCGTAGCCCCAAGTGTCCACCGGGGTCTCGCGGACGTCGGTTGGTTCTCCACCGGTCAAACCGGTCGTGAATTGTTCACAACGCACGGGTCGGCACCGTGAGTCGTACCGGACCTCCAGGACGTACTCGCGAACCGGGTGGCGGAAGCGCCGCGAGTGCGTGTTGTCGAACGTCGGGTGGTGTGGTGCGACGTGGATCAGTTCGTACTCGACGGCGGTTCGCTCACCCCGGCGCAACGGGCGGTCGAGGAGCAGTTCGGCGACCATCAAACCGTTGCGCGGGTCGGCGGAAACCCGCCCCAGTCGGCACGAGCGCAGCGTGCCGATCACCGGCAGCGGGTCGCCGGGCAGCCGGGTGTCGTACCCCAGCAGCACGCGGTCCACGCCCGAGCGCTCGGCCCGCAGCACCTGCCGCGAGCGCACCCGGCGGGTGCTGCCGTCCATCGCGAGCTCGACCTGGTCGCGCAGGCTGAGCCGGGTGAGGTCCTGGTCGGTGCTGGTGTCGACGTCGGCGAGCAGCTCCGCGATGGTCGCGTAGTCGTTCTCGCCGACCCACCCCTCGGGCCCGGACACCCGCGACCGGGGTCGGGCCTTGCCGCGTGGCCGCGGCGGTCCGAGCAGCGAGCTCAACCCGCCCGCGCCGACGTCCAGGATCTCCTCCAGGTGGCTGACGGCGGTCAGCGAGTCCGGTCGTTCCGGCCGCCTGCGACCGGACTGCCAGTAGCTCAGCGCGGCGATGCTCACCGCCACGCCCCGCGCCCGCAGCTTGTGCTGGATGCGTTCCAGGCTGAGCCCTTTGGCGCGGATCGCCGCACGCAATGCGTCCGCGAAGGGGTCGGCCCCCGCGTCGATCCGTCGGGGATCGCGCGTCCGCGATTCCGGTCCGACGACTGGCGTAGGCATCTTCGCTCCGTTCTCCCAAGGACAAGGCGAGCGACGTTATCGTGCGAAATCGCCGGCGCGGTACAGCCGATCGGGTTTCCCCGTGGTGAATTTAACCAATCGGCGGGCAAAATCCGGTCCGACGCGAAACGTTTGAATTCTCATTAACAGCAGTGGTGTGAAGAGCCCGGTACCGGCGATCGCCGCATCGCGCTCGGTCGTCTGGTCGCTTCCCGGTACGCGGACCAGCCCATAGCCTCGGGTACGTGGGGTGATGCGCAGCACACCTCGCGCGGTCGTGGGCTTCGACGCCTGTCGCAATCCGGCGCGGGCGGCCGTTCGCCGGGAAGGGTGGAACCCCTATGCCGAAGCTCACGTTGACCGCCGGGGCAATGCCGGTCGCACCGGTGTTCTCGCTGGTGGCGGGCCTCGCCGCGGGCGGCGGGGGTGTCATCCGCCCCGGTCGGGTCGCCGGGCGCGGGTCCGACGGTTACATAGTCACCCCGAAGAACTTCTCCGCGATGGTCGCGGACGCGTTCGACTCTCGATTCGACGGGGTCCTCGGCCGTATTTTCTCCACAGCGTTGAATCGCTTCTCAATCACGTTGTCCGCGTCCGCTTCGCGCCTCTCCGCCGTAGTGCGGTCACGGTGCCGGCGGGTGGTTACCCGAACCGACTCCGCGCCCGTGCGTCCTCCGGTCGGGCGTGGTTGGGCACACTGGCAGCCCCGCGCGTGATCCGCGCCGGGGATCCCTTACCCCGCAAAGGAAAGCCGTATGCGCAAGCTCTTACCGGGCCTCGTCGTGGCCGCGCTGACCGCCACCCTGGTCGCCACGCCCGCCCACGCCGAGGCCACCGTCCGGCACGCGGGCTCACCCACCACCGTGCCCGGCAGCTACATCGTCAAGCTCAAGGACCCGGCCGCGGCCGTGGAGGACGCACTCGCCGGGCGGGTGACCCGCAGGTTCGCCGCGTTCGGCGGCTTCGCCGCGTCGCTCACCCCGCGGCAGGCACGACGGCTCGCCGCCGACCCGGCGGTGGAGTACGTCGAGCAGGACCAGGTCGTGCACGCCGACTCGACGCAACCCGGCGCGCCGTGGGGCCTGGACCGGATCGACCAGCCCGCCCTGCCGCTGGACACGACCTACAGCTACACGTCCACCGGTGCGGGCGTCACCGCCTACGTGATCGACACCGGCCTCCGCGCCACGCACGTCGAGTTCGGCGGTCGGGCCGCGCACGGCTACGACGTCGTGGACGACGACTCCGTCGCCCAGGACGACAACGGGCACGGCACGCACGTCGCGGGCCTCATCGCCGGCAGCACGTACGGCGTGGCCAAAGGTGTGCGCGTGGTCGGCGTGCGGGTGCTCAACGCCCAGGGCAGCGGCACGATCGCCGGTGTCGTCCAAGGCCTGGACTGGGTGCGCCTGAACGCCCGCCGCCCCGCCGTGGCGAACCTCAGCCTCGGCGGTGGCCCGTCGACCGCGCTGGACGACGCGGTGCGGCGGCTGATCGCCTCCGGCGTCACGGTCTCCGTCAGCGCGGGCAGCGCCAACGGCGGCGTGGCGAACACCTCGCCCGCCCGGGTCGTCGAGGCGATCACCTCGGGCGCCATCACCCAGTCCGACGCCAGGGCGCCGTTCTCGAACTACGGCCCGGGCGTGGACCTGTACGCGCCGGGCGTCGGCATCACGTCGGCGTGGCACACGGGCGACCGGGCCACCAACACCCTCAGCGGCACGTCGATGGCGACCGGGTTCGTCAGCGGTGTCGCCGTCCGGTTCCTCCAGTTCGACCCCACCGCCACCCCGGCCCTGGTGCAGACCGAACTCACCAAGCCGGGTCCGGTGCCGTGGGGCGGCCGGCTCCTGCACTGGTCGCCCACGCGGTAGAAGTCCCGTTCCCCTTCCCTGCAAAGGATCACGCCATGCGCACACTGCTGTCCGGCCTGGGCGTCGCCGCCCTGGCCGCCGTCACCCTCACCGCACCGGCGCACGCCGAAGGCGCGGTGCTCCACGCGGGCTCGGCCACCGCCGTGCCCGGCAGCTACATCGTCAAGCTCAAGGACGTCGCCGCCGCCGACGCGGTCACCTCCCGGCTCGACGGCCACGTCACCCGCTCGTTCCCGGCGCTGCACGGCTTCGCCGCGTCGCTCACCCCGCGGCAGGCCCGACGCCTCGCCGCCGACCCGGCGGTGGCGTACGTCGAGCAGGACCAGGTCGTGCGGGCGCACACCACCCAGCTCAACGCGCCGTTCGGCCTCGACCGGATCGACCAGCGCGGTGCGACGGGCGACGGCCGGTACAGCTACACGTCGACCGGGCTGCGCACCCGTGCCTACGTGATCGACACGGGCGTGCGGACCACGCACACCGAGATCGCGGGCCGCACGTGCGCGGGTTACGACGCGGTCGACAACGACACCGTGCCGCAGGACGACAACGGGCACGGCACGGCCATCGCGTCCCTCATCGCCGGTCGCGTGAACGGCGTCGCGAAGGAGGCGCTGGTGTGCGGCGTCCGGGTGCTCAACGGCGCCGGCAGCGGCACGACCGCGGGCGTGATCGCGGGGATCGACTGGGTGGCGCGCAACCACGTCAAGCCGGCCTCGGCCAACCTCAGCCTGGGCGGCGGCGCGTCGACCGCGATGGACGACGCGGTGCGGCGGCTGATCGCGGCGGGCGTCACGGCGTCGGTCACGGCGGGTGGCAGCAACTCCAACGCCGGCAACTACTCACCGGCCCGCGTCACGGAGGCGATCACGTCCGGCGCGTCCACCAGGACCGACACCCGGGCCACGTTCTCCAACTACGGCCCGGTGGTCGACGTCTACGCGTACGGCATGAACATCACCGTCGCCTGGCACACCGGCGACACCGCCACCAACACGCTCAGCGGCACGTCGCTGGCGACCGCGTACGTCACCGGCGTGACGCTGCGGTTCCTCCAGTTCAACCCCGGCGCCACGCCCGCGCGGGTGCACTCGGCGGTCGTCTCCGAGGCCACGCCGCTGTCGTGGGGCCGGCTGCTGTACTGGTCGCCGGCCCGCTGACCGGCTACTGCTCGGCCAGGTGAGGCTGGGTACCCGGCGGCACCTGGTCGGGGTCGGACGGGGCGAGTTCGTGGCGCATCACGAGCTCGCCACCGTCCACCTCGCCGGTGTCGGTGAAGCCGAACGCCGCGTACAGGCCGCGGGCCACCGCGTTGCCCGGCACCACGCTGAGCACCAGCTCGGTGCGGCCCTCGGAGCGCGCCAGGTCGGCGATCGCGGCCAGGCCCTTGCGGCCCAGGCCGCGGCCCTGTGCCCGCCGGTCGATCATGAACCGGGCGATGTGCAGCGCCTGCGGCCGGTCGCGTTCGAGGAGGGTGAACCCGACCAGCTCCTCTCCGCTGAACAGCGCAAGGGGTTGCAACTTCGGGCGGTGGATCCAGGCGTCCGCGATCGACTTGAGGTTCGTCGCGACGAACGCCCGCTGCTCCTCGTGGACCTCCAGGCCGATGACGGCCCGGTAGTTGTCCTCGGTAACCGGTTCCAAGCGCATGCCGGGACGGTAGCGCCGCAGTCACGGCACCGCGCCCGGATTATGAGAACCCGCAGGTCAGACGCTTTATTAACGCTGTGCGTGCAACTGGCAAATGTTCACACTTCCGAGTTAACGCTGTGGTTGCCTACGTTGTGACAGTCAGCGAGGGCAAGGTGGCCCACCGTCACCCCCGAGCCCTGCACAGCTCCTCGGGGTGAGGTGGGGTCACCGTTCGAAGAACGGAATCCGCATGCGACAGTCACGACAGGTCCGGTTCCTGGCCGGGGTCGGGGCGACGGCGCTCGCCGTCACCGCGTCCTCCCTGTTGGCCGCCCCGGCGCAGGCCGCCGAGGGCGAGATCCGCGCCGCCGACGCCGCGAACAAGGTCCAGAACCACTTCATCGTCAAGCTCAAGGACGGCTCGACCGCGTCCGCCGAGAGCCTGGCGGGCCAGTACGGCGGCAAGGTCGACACCGTGTACGGCAGCGCCCTCAAGGGCTTCGCCGTGTCGCTGCCCGAGAAGGCGGCCAAGCGGCTCGCGGCCAACCCGGCCGTCGAGTACGTCGAGCAGGACCAGGTCTTCAGCATCCAGGCCACGCAGAGCAACGCGACCTGGGGCATCGACCGCATCGACCAGCGCAACCGGCCGCTGAGCACCACCTACAACTACACCTCCACCGGCTCGGGCGTGAACGTCTACGTCATCGACACCGGCGTGCGCAACACCCACACCACGTTCGGCGGCCGGGCCCGCAACGGCTACGACGCGGTCGACAACGACAGCACCTCGCAGGACGGCAACGGCCACGGCACGCACGTCGCGGGCACCATCGCCGGCAGCACCTACGGCGTGGCCAAGGGCGCGACCGTCTACGGCGTGCGCGTGCTGAACAACTCCGGCTCCGGCACCACCGCCGACGTGGTCGAGGGCATCGACTGGGTGGCCCGCAACCACGTCAAGCCGGCCGTGGCGAACATGAGCCTCGGCGGCGGCGCGTCCACCACGATCGACGCGGCCGTGCGCCGGGCGATCTCGGCGGGCGTCACGTTCGCCATCGCGGCGGGCAACAGCAACCGCAACGCCTCCAACTACTCGCCCGCCCGGGTGACCGAGGCCATCACGGTCGGTGCCACCACCAGCACCGACGCCCGCGCCAGCTACTCCAACTACGGCTCGGTGCTGGACATCTTCGCGCCGGGCTCGTCGATCACCTCGGCGTGGCACACCGGTGACACCGCCACCAACACCATCAGCGGCACCTCGATGGCGACGCCGCACGTCGCCGGCGCCGCCGCCCGCTACCTGCAGAACAACCGCTCGGCCACGCCGGCGCAGGTGGCGAGCTACCTGGTCGGCCAGGCCACGACCGGCGTGGTGACCAGCCCGGGCTCCGGTTCCCCGAACCGCCTGCTCTACCTGTCGCCCAGCGCCTGATCGGAACACCGCACCCGGGGCCGTCCCTCACCTGAGGGGCGGCCCCTCGCCATGGGCGGGGTGGGCCCGCCGCCCTCACACGTAGAGCGACAACGCCAGCGACGCCACCCAGCAGACACCGATCACCTGGAGCACGTGGTCGCGCCGGGCGATGCGCTCCGGCTCGCCCGCGCCACCGCTGTCCACGTCGACCGCGTACCGCAGCACGGCCACCACGAACGGCACGATCGACAGCATCGCCCAGTTCGCGTTGTAGTCGGCGCCCTCGCGCATCTCGAACGCCCACAACGCGTAGGCCAGGATCATGATCGCGGCCGCGGTGGCCCACACGAACCGCAGGTAGCTGGCCGAGTAGCGGCGCAGCGACGCGCGGATCTCCGCGCCCGTCCGCTCGTACAGCACGATCTCGGCGTACCGCTTGCCCGCCACCATGAACAGCGAGCCGAACGCCGTCACCAGCAGGAACCACTGCGACAACGGGATGCCGGCCGCGATGCCGCCCGCGATGGCGCGCAGCAGGAACCCCGACGCCACGATGCACAGGTCGATCACCGGCTGGTGCTTCCACCCCAGGCAGTAACCCAGCTGCGCGGCGCAGTAGACGGCGATCACCACCACCAGCGGCGGGCCGGAGCACAGCGCGACGCCGACGGACCCGGCGAACAGGGCCGCCGCCGTGACGTACGCCGTGCGCGTGGAGACCACGCCCGCCGCGATCGGGCGGTGCCGCTTGGTCGGGTGGGCGCGGTCGGCGTCCGCGTCGATCGCGTCGTTGACCAGGTACACCGCCGAGGCGGCGGCGCAGAACGCGACCAGCGCCAGCCCGGTGTCCAGCAGCACGGCCGGCTCACCCAGCCGGTTCGCGGCGAACGGCGCGGCCAGCACGAGGAGGTTCTTCACCCACTGGTGCGGTCGGGTGGCGCGGACCAGGCCCGCGATCGCGCCGGCGGGGCGCGTGGCGATCGTGTCGCTCACCTCGCGCCTCCGTCCAACTCGCGGCGGACCAGCCTGCCGAGCACCGCGCCCAGCGCCGCGCCCGCCGCCACGTCGGTCGGGTAGTGCACGCCGAGCACCAGCCTGGACAACACCATCGGCGGCACGAGCACCGGTTCGAGCCGCCGCCCGGTGAGCCGCGAGAACACCACCGCGGCGGCGGTCGTCGACACGGCGTGCGCGGACGGGAAGCTCAGCCGGCTGGGCGTCCCGGCCAGCACGCGCACCGACCCGTCGTCCGGGCGCTGCCGCCGGACCACCCGCTTGACCGCGATGGCGACGGCGTGCGACCCGGCCACGCCGGCGGTCGCGACCAGCCAGTCCCGCCGCCGCTCCCGGTCCGCCGCCGCACCCGCGAGCCCCAGCGCCAACCAGCCGGCGCCGTGCTCGCCGAACCACGACAGCCCGCGCGCCGACGCCACCACCAGCCGGTGGCCCAGCACGCCCTGCAACCGGCTCAGAACAGTGATCTCGGCGGGCACGGCGGTCCTCCTGTGCTCGGCGGTTCGGGGGTGTCGGGAGGCCGTCACGGCAGTTGGCCGGGGCGCAGCGTCGGGCCGCACCGGCCGAGCGGGCGCTTGACCTGCTCGCTGTGCGCACGCGTCACGCGCTCGCGCTGGTAGTCGCGCACCGCGGTCAACCGGGCCGCGTCCGGCACGGCGTCCCGGCGCACCCAGTCCTCGGCCACCGGCCCAGCCGAGATCACGTGGTAGTCCGCCGCCATGCGCGGGTCCTCGGCGATGCCCGTGGCCTGCGACCACGCCCCGTGCGAGTGGATGAACGTGGGTTTCACCCGCTCGAACACGTAGTCGCGGACCCCCGTCATGTCGCGGGCGCCCCACAGGTCGGCGAGCCGGGGTTCGGCCAGCCCCGCCAGGTCGACCACGGTGAGCCTGGAGGTCAACGCGGTGCCGCCGACGTCCGGCAGGAGCAGGGTGGCGCGCTCGACGCCGAGGATGTCCGCCGGGCCGTTGAACCCGCGCCCGAACGTCTCGGCGATCAGGCACATCGGCACGGTGGGCTGGCCGCGGAACTGCCGTGCCGCCGTCGCGAACTGCGCGGCGGAGGGCACGATCGCGACGACCAGGGCCACCGACAACACCGCGCGTCGCCGTGCCCCGCACCGACCCAGTGCCCGCGCGACGGCGAAGACGGCGGTCAGCGCGCCGAGCACCCACACGGGCGTGGCGAACCGCAGCTGTTCCATCCAGTCCGGCGCCAGCACCGCGAACCCGAGCAGCGCCAACCCCAGCGGCACGAGCAGCGCGACCAGCCCCGAGGCCAGGCGCGAGCCCCGGGCCAGCACCAGCCCCACGCACACCGCCACCACCAGCACGGCCAACGCCCCCGTGTAGTGCACCACCTCGCCGACCCGCGCGAACTGCGCCGGTTCGGGCGGTCCCTGGCTCTTCGCCACGGCCGGCAGCGCCAACCACCGGCCGAACTCCACCCGCCGCCACAGCACGTACGCGCCGAACGGCACGAGGAACACCGCCGTGGACAACGCGGTCGACCGCACGGCCGCCGCGAGCCCGGCCCGGCGCAGTGCCAGCAGCACCAGCAGCGGGTACGCCCCGGCGTAGACCAGCCCGTCCGGCCGGGTCAGCGCGGCCAGCGCGACCAGCAGCCCGGCGGTGACCGCGACGCGCCCGGACAGCAGCCGGTCGTCCAGCACCGCGACGAACAGCGTCACCGCCAACCAGCAGATCACCAGCGCGTACAGCGGGTTCTCCAACCCGGAGAACACCCAGACCACGAACGACGGGATCGCCGCCAGCACCGCACCGAACGCCACCGTCACCAGACCAGGACGGCGGAACACCCGCCGCGCGGCCGTGTGGCACGCCGACAGCACGCCCGCGCAGCACAGCACCGCGACCGCTTTGGGGAACACCACGTAGTCCGGCACGCCGAACAACGTGCCCCGGTCGAACAGGCCGACGAGCTTGCCGAGCACCAGCAACGCCAGCCACGCCGGGTTCGAGTACCCCTCGGTGGGGATCTGGCCCGGTTGCAGCACCGAACCCCCGCCGTCCGCGACGTTGCGCGCGTACGCGAAGGTGATGGCGGCGTCGTCCACCACCCAGTTGCCGTACAGCGCGCCGTGAACGGCGATAAGCGCCGTGCCGCCCGCCACGGCGGCGACCGTCGCGGGCCACGACCGGCG
The DNA here is from genome assembly GCF_001905065.1 of Saccharothrix sp. CB00851. Taxonomy (NCBI): domain Bacteria; kingdom Bacillati; phylum Actinomycetota; class Actinomycetes; order Pseudonocardiales; family Pseudonocardiaceae; genus Saccharothrix; species Saccharothrix sp. CB00851. Next base: position 39,128 of record NZ_LWLC01000031.1, on the reverse strand, counting down.
CGCGCGTCGGGACGGGGGCGCCGGGTCGGTGACGCGCTCGGGCGCGGTCGTCGCGCTCATACCGGCAACCGCCGGAACACCGCGCGCGGCAGGTGCCGCAGCGCCGACATCACCAGGCGCAGCGGCGCGGGCGCCCACACCAGCTCACGCCGGTCGCGCACCGCGTTCACGACCACCGCGGCGACCTCGTCCGCGGTGCTCGACAACGGCGCCGGGGGCAGCCCGTCGGTCATCCGGGTGCGCACGAACCCCGGCCGCACCACCGTGACGGTGACGCCGTGCGGGCGCAGCGCCTCGCCGAGCCCCTGGTAGAACGCGTCCATCCCGGCCTTGGTCGACCCGTAGACGAAGTTCGACCGGCGCACCCGCTCGCCCGCCACCGACGACAGCGCGACGATCACGCCGTGGCCTTGCTCGCGCAGCCGTTCGGCGAGCCCGACGCCCACCGACACCGCGCCGGTGTAGTTGACCTCGGCCAGCTCGACCGCCGCCTCGTGGTCCTGCCAGGCGCGCTCGGCGTCGCCCAGCACCCCGAACGCCACCAGCGCCACGTCGATCCCGCCGTCGGCGAAGGCCTTGTCCAGCACGGCCGGGTGGCCGCCGACGTCACGCGCGTCGAAGTCCACCGCCGTCACCGGCACGCCCCGCGCCGTCAGCTCCGCCACCGCCGCGTCACGGCGGCGCGAGGGCCGGGCGGCGAGGACCACCCGTGGCTTGCGGGCGCCGGTGTAGCGCCGCACCACCGCCAGCGCGATCTCGGACGTGCCGCCCAGCACGAGCACGCTCTGCGGATTGCCCACCGCGTCGATCACAGCTCCAACCTCCTGGACATGTCGGACGCGAAAACGCCGTCCGGGTCGACCGAGGCGCGCACCGCGCGCCACTGCGCGAATCGGGGGTAGCCGCGGCGGACGGCCTCGGCCGTGGTCCGCGACTCCTTGGCCAGGTAGTGCCGCCCGCCCGCGCCGAGCACCAGCTCGTCCAGCTCGTCGCACAGCTCGCCGAGACCCGGCCGCACCGGCAGGTCGACGCACAACGTCCAGCCCGGCATCGGGAACGACAGCGGCGCGCGGTTGCCCGGCCCGAACCGCTTGAGCACGTTCAGCGCCGACACGTGGCCGGACGAGGCGATCCGCTCCACCACCCGCCGGAGCACGTCGACCGCGGCGAACGGCACGACGAACTGGTACTGCAGGAACCCGCGCGGGCCGTAGCCGCGGTTCCACTCGCCGATCACGTCGAGCGGGTGCAGGAACTGCGTGATGTTCTGCACCTGACCGGACCTCGTCGGCGACTTGCGGTACCAGAGCTCGCTGAACGCCCGGGCGGTCGCCCGGTTGAGCAGCCCGGACGGCAGCACGTCCGGCACGGTGAGCAGCCGGGGCGCGTCGAACGCCAGCGGGTCGCGCCGCAGCTTCGCGGGCAGGTCGTCGAGCCGGGCGTGGTTCGCCCTGGTCAGCACGCCGCGGCCGAGGCGCGGCCCGGTGGCCGTCGCGTCGAACCAGGACACCGACTCGGCGTACCGGTCGTCGTCGGCGGACTGCCGGGCCAGCAGGTCGTCCAGGTTGTCCACCCGCTCGGTGTCCACCACGAAGTACGAGGTCTGCACCGGGACGACGCGCAGCGTCGCGCGCAGCACCACGCCGGTCAGCCCCATGCCGCCGACGGTCGCCCAGAACAACGCCGAGCCCGCGCCGTCCGGGGTGAGCTCGCGGATCGAGCCGTCCGCGGTGAGCAGGTCCAGCGACCGCACGTGGTCGCCGAAGCTGCCCACGACGTGGTGCCCCTTGCCGTGCACGTCCGCGGCGATCGCGCCGCCCACGGTGACCTGCCGCGTCCCCGGCAGCACCGGCGGCCACAGCCCGAACGGCAGCAGCGCCCGCATCAGGGCGTCCAGCGACACCCCCGCCTCGACGTCGACCAGGTGCTCGTCCACGTCGACCCGGCGAATGCGGTCGAATCGGGTCATGTCCAGCACGACACCGCCCGCGTTCTGCGCCGGATCGCCGTAGCTGCGGCCGAGGCCCCGGGCGATCACGCCCCGATCGCGGGACTTCTTCACGGTATTCGCGACGGTCTCGAAATCGCGCGGCGAAACGAGCTGCGCGACCGTCGGCGCGGTGCGTCCCCACCCGGAGAGACTGACTAGCATCGGCACACACTGACGGGCACGGTCATTTCCATTCGCGAGGTGTCAAACGGTGGTGCACAACGGCGGCGTGACCCGCCAGATGGCGCGGTTCGTGCTGGTGGGAGCCCTCTGCGCGCTTCTCGACTACGGTAGTTACAGTGCCTTGCTCGCATTCGGGGTGTGGGTGCACGCCGCCAAGGCGGCCAGTTTCACGCTCGGCACCACGGCGGCGTTCTTCCTCAATCGACGGTTCACGTTCGGCGTCTCGGCGGGTGGGGTGCGGCAGGTCGCGGGGTTCGCCCTGCTGTACCTCAGCACATTCGCCGCCAACGTATTGGTCAACGCGCTCGCATTGCACCTGTTGCCACCCTTTCGAGTGGAATTCGCGGTGGCCTGGCTGGTGGCCCAGGGCGTCGCCACGGCGGTCAACTTCGCCGGCCTGCGCGCGGTCGTCTTCCACGAGGGGAAACCTGGTGGCGTCGGGCACCGGGTCGTTGGTTAGCCTTGACGACCAGTCGTCGGTCGACCCGACCCCAGAAGAAGCGAACACCGAGGAGAGCAGTTCCCGTGATGCGCACGCACGAGGCCGGGAAGCTCCGCGCCGAGCTCGCCGGGCAGTCCGTCACCCTGACCGGGTGGGTGGCCCGCAGGCGCGATCACGGTGGCGTGATCTTCATCGACTTCCGGGACGCCTCCGGCGTGGCGCAGGTCGTCTTCCGCGAGGGTGAGATGGCCGAGCGTGCGCACAAGCTGCGCTCCGAGTTCGTCATCAAGGTCGTCGGCGAGGTGACCCGCCGCCCCGAGGGCAGCGAGAACCCCGACCTGCTCACCGGTGACATCGAGGTCTACGCCTCCGAGCTGGAGGTGCTCAACGAGGCCGCGCCGCTGCCGTTCCAGCTGGACGAGCACCTGGAGGTCGGCGAGGAGGCCCGCCTGCGGCACCGCTACCTCGACCTGCGCCGCAGCGGCCCGGCCAAGGCCATGCGGCTGCGCAGCGAGGCCAACCGGATCGCCCGCGAGGTGCTGCACGCGGAGGACTTCGTCGAGGTCGAGACCCCGACCCTGACCCGCTCCACCCCCGAGGGCGCCCGCGACTTCCTGGTGCCCGCGCGGCTGCGCCCCGGCTCCTGGTACGCGCTGCCGCAGTCGCCGCAGCTGTTCAAGCAGTTGCTGATGGTCGGCGGCCTGGAGCGGTACTACCAGATCGCCCGCTGCTACCGCGACGAGGACTTCCGCGCCGACCGGCAGCCCGAGTTCACCCAGCTCGACATCGAGATGAGCTTCGTCGAGCAGGACGACGTGATCGCGCTCGGCGAGAAGATCATCTCGGCGCTGTGGAAGGACCTGGCGGACCACGAGATCCCCCGGCCGTTCCGCCGCATCTCCTACGCCGAGGCGATGGCCAAGTACGGCACCGACAAGCCGGACCTGCGCTTCGACCTCGAGCTGACCGAGCTGACCGAGTACTTCGAGGACACCCCGTTCCGGGTGTTCCAGGCGGCGTACGTGGGCGCGGTCGTCATGCCCGGCGGCGCGTCGCAGCCCCGTCGCACGCTCGACGCCTGGCAGGAGTGGGCCAAGCAGCGCGGGGCCAAGGGCCTGGCGTACGTGCTGGTGCAGGAGGACGGCACGCTCGGCGGCCCGGTCGCCAAGAACCTCTCCGACGCCGAGCGCGACGGGCTGGCCAAGGCCGTGGGCGCGAACCCCGGCGACTGCGTGTTCTTCGGCGCGGGCGACCCGGACGGCGCACGTGCCCTGCTCGGCGCGGCCCGCGTGGAGATCGCCCACCGGGTCGGCCTGATCGACCCCAACGCCTGGTCGTTCGTGTGGGTCGTGGACTTCCCGATGTTCGAGGCGGTCGACAAGATCGGCGACGACGTGGCGGTCGGCAGCGGCAAGTGGACCGCGCTGCACCACGCGTTCACCTCGCCCACCCCGGAGTGGATCGACCGGTTCGAGGAAGACCCGGGCAACGCCCTGGCCTACGCCTACGACATCGTCTGCAACGGCAACGAGATCGGCGGCGGGTCGATCCGTATCCACCGCGCCGACGTGCAGCAGCGCGCGTTCCAGGTCATGGGCATCACGCCCGAGGAGGCGCGGGAGAAGTTCGGCTTCCTGCTCGACGCGTTCTCCTACGGCGCGCCGCCGCACGGCGGCATCGCGTTCGGCTGGGACCGGATCGCCATGCTGCTCGGCGGGTACGACTCGATCCGCGAGGTCATCGCGTTCCCCAAGAGCGGCGGCGGCTACGACCCGCTGACCGCCGCGCCCGCGCCGATCACCCCGCAGCAGCGCAAGGAGGCGGGCGTCGACTTCAAGCCGGCGCCCGAGACCAAGTAGCACCGTGCTGCACCTGCGGGCCATCTGCCCGGCTGAGCGCACCGACGTGGTGCTGGCCGCGCTGAAGGCCCAACCCGGCGTCACGCACGTCGTGCTGCTGCGCGGCGCGGCCGTCGACCCGGTGGGCGACGTGGTGGAGGCGGACGTCGCGCGGGAGGCCACCGACCAGGTGGTGGCCTCCCTGTGCGACCTCGGCGTCGACCGCGACGGCGGCGTCACGCTGGAGCAGGTCGACACCGCGCTGTCCGACGCGGCCGACCGCGCCGAGGAGGCCGCACCGGGTGAGGCGGCCGACGCCGTGGTGTGGGAGGAGCTGCTGTCCCGCACCGGCGAGGAGTCGCGGCTCAACGCCACGTTCCTGTCGTTCCTGACCATCGCGTGCCTGCTCGCGGCGGTCGGCGTGGTGACCAACTCGCCGATCACCATCGTCGGCGCGATGGTCGTCGGGCCGGAGTTCGGCCCGCTCGCGGCGATCGCGGTCGGGCTGGTGCTGCGGCGCTGGGACCTGGTGCGGCGGGCCGCCCTGGCGTTGGCGGCCGGGTTCCCGGTGGCCATGGCGATCACGGCGGTGGCGGCGTTCGCGGGCTCGTACACCGACCTGTTCGACCGGGACATGGTGCTGGCCGCGCACGAGGTCGACTTCGTGTTCCAGGTGGGGCCGTTCTCCTTGATCGTGGCGCTGCTCGCGGGCGCGGCCGGGATGCTGTCGATGACGTCGGCCAAGTCCGCGGCGCTCGTCGGGGTGTTCATTTCGGTCACCACGGTGCCCGCCGCCGGCTACGCCGCGGTCGCCGCCGTTCTCGCCGAGTGGGACATATGCCTCCAGTCGGTTGCACAGCTCGCGGTGAATCTCGTGGGCATCGTGATGGCCGCGTCGCTGGTCCTGGCGTTGCGCAACCGGCGGAGCAAGGTCCGTGACCTGGGCCGACCTCTCGCCAACGGTTGACCGGCGGCGGATTTCCGCAAAAGGTGGAGCCGGGCGTTGCGTGAGCACTACCGTCACGGTGCCCGGACGGGTTCTGTCAGGACGGTGGGCACCGGGAGTAGGGTCGGAGGGGATGAGCGTGGAGATCACCGCCGGCCCGCAGGACATCGACGACGCTGCCCCCTCCGAGCTCGACGACGCGGTGGCAGCGGCCGAATCGGTGTTGAGCGGCAGGTTCGGCGCACCGGTCCGACTGGCCGACCCCGAAGACCTCGGGGGTGCCGGCCGGTCCGTGGTCGCGCGCGTCCGGGTGGCGCACACGCCGTTCTCCCTGCCCCGCACGCTGGTGGTCAAGCGCTACCCGTCGCCGGTGGCCGACCGCGACCCGTTCGCGCACGAGGTGGTGAGCCACAAGCTGCTCACCGCGCTGCCGTCCGAGGAACGCCTCACCCCCGAGCTGGTCGCGCAGGACAACGCCAAGCGGCTGGTCGTGCTGGAGGACCTGGGCAAGGCGCCGCGGCTGGCGGAGAAGCTGCTGGGCTCCGACGCGCGGGCCGCCGAACGGGGGCTGCTGTCGTGGGCGCACGCCATGGGCAGGCTGCACGCGACGACCGCCGGGCGTGACGCGGACTTCGACGCGTTGATGCGCCGGCAGGGCTCGCAGTGCTGCGCCGACCCGATCGTGGTGGACGTGCACACGGCGTTGGCCGGGCTGCCCGAGCTGCTGCTTGAATCGTTGGAAGTCGACACGCCCGACTCCGTGCGCACGTTCGCCGAGCAGGCGGTGCGCGGGTTCGTCACGTCCCGCCGGCGTGCGTTCAGCCCGTCCACGTCGTGCCCGGACAACCACCTCGTGACCAGCAAGGGCGTGCGGTTCCTCGACTTCGAGGGCGGGTGCGTGCGCGACATCGTGTTCGACGCGGCGTGCCTGCGGGTGCCGTTCCCGTCGTGCTGGTGCGCTTACGGGCTGCCCGCCGGGATGTCGGAGGCGATGGTGGCGGCGTGGCGGGCCGAGGTGTCGTCGGTGTGGCCGGACCTGGACGACGACGCGGTGTTCCTGCCCCGGCTGCTGGAGGCGCAGCTGCTGTGGGTGTGGCTCGGCACGTGGCGCGGCCTGCCGGGGCTGGACTCGGCGCTGCCGTCCGGCCACCGGCCGCTGGACTCGCCGCCACGGGTGGTCGTGCTGACCTCGCGGTGGGTGCGGCTGCGGGCCGACGCGATGGCGGCGGGCGTGAAGCACGTCGCCGAGCACGCCGACGACGTGATCGCGGCGCTGGTGGCCAGGTACGGTGCGCGGGCCGCGGAACTGCCGCTGTACCCGGCATTCCGTTAGCGTTGGGCTGTTCGTTCTCGGCACGTCACGTCGCTGCGCGATCGTTCCGGTGTGGCCAAGACGGTGCGCAGCCTGGTGGTCCTGGGTGACTCGACGACGGTGGGCGTGGGCGATCCCGTGCCCGGTGGGTGGCGTGGCGTCGGCCCGCTGCTCGCGGCGGCGCTGCCGCACGCGCGGTACCTGAACTTCTCGGTCACCGGTGCCAGGGTGACGTCGGTGCGGCACGAGCAGTTGTCGGAGGCGCTGGCCGCGCGGCCGGACGCGGCGGTGCTGCTGGTCGGCATGAACGACACGCTGCGGTCCGATTTCGACGGGCGCCGACTGCACAGGGACCTGGACGCGATCGTGGGCGCGTTGGTGTCGGCCGGCGCCGCCGTCGTCACGGTGCGGTTCCACGACCACAGCCGGGTGTTCCGGCTGCCGGGCGCGTTGCGGCGGGCGTTGCGGGGGCGGATCGCGGAGCTGAACGGGATCATCGACGCGGTGGTGCGGCGGCACGGGATCGAGTGCGTCGACCTCGACCTGATGGAAGGCGCGTACGCACCGGCCACCTGGGCGGTGGACCGGCTGCACCCGTCGGAGTCGGGGCACCGGCGGCTGGCGGCGGCGTTCGCGGAGCGGTTGGCGCGGGCGGGCTGTGACGTGCCCGGCCGGGTGTCGCTGGTGTGCACGGGTGGGCTGAAGGTGACGCCGCTGCACCACGTGGGGTGGCTGGTGGTGAAGGGGATCCCGTGGCTCTGGCGGCGTGGCCGCGACCTGGTCCCGTACGCGGCCGCGATCGTGTACCGCTCGTGGGCGGGCCTGCCGGAACCACCCCGGTACGTCGTGAAAGCCGAAGAGGCGGTGGCCACGTCGACCACCGCCTCCACCGGGTGACGCCTCAGCCGAGCCGGTAGACGGTGTTCTCGCCGATGGTCATGGCCTCGTAGTTGGCCTCGACCCACTCGGCGATCTCGCTGCCGCCGCCGCGCATGCCACCGCCCATGCCGCCGGTGACGAAGTACCCGATCCGGCCGTCCGCGACGTACTGCCGGAACTCCTCCAGCGTGGGCGCGGGGTCACCGCCGCTCCAGCCGCCGATGCCGATCACCGCCTTGCCCGAGTCGAGCGCCAGGTTCGCCGCGCTCTGCGCGCTCACCGTCGCCGCGGCCCACGTCCCGGTGGTGGCCTTGAGCAGGTCGGTCAGCTCGTCGGACGTCGCGCCCATCGGGCCGCCCATGCCGCCGTCGCCCGCGTAGGACGGGGGACCGGACATCGGGATGGACCCGGCGTGCGGGGTGGCGGCGGTGGCCACGCCGAAGGCCGCGGTGGACAGCGCCGACGTGACCAGCGCGAGCGCGGCCACCCGCCGCACGCCCATCACGATCGCCGTGGCCACCAGCACGGTCAGCGCGGCCACGACCCATCGCAGCGCGGGCACCCACTCGCCGAACCGCTGGAGCAGCGCGAAACCCCAGAACCCGGCGCCGGCCACCATCATCGCCAACGCGACGCGCACCGGCAGGTGCCCGCGTCCGCGCCACAGCTCACGGCCGGCGATGGCGACGAGCGCGGCGACGCCCGGTGCCACGGCGACGGTGTAGTAGGGGTGGGTGATGCCGCTCATGAAGCTGAACACGATCCCGTTGCCCAGCACCCACAGGCCCCACAGGACCAGGGCGGACCGGGTGCGGTCGGTGCGCGGCAGTCGGCGCGTGAACCACAGTCCCGCCACCATCCCGATGAGGGCGGCCGGTAGCAGCCAGGAGATCTCGCCGCCCATGCTGGCCCCGAACAGCCGGCCGATGCCGGTCTCGCCACCGAAACCGAGGTTGGCGTTGCCGCCGCCCGCGACGACGCCGCGGCCACCGCCGAAGATCCGGCCGAGGCCGTTGTAGCCCATGGCCAGCTCCCACAGCGAGTCGTTCGACGACCCGCCGATGTACGGCCGTGACTGTTTCGGCCACAGCTCGACCAGCGCGATGAACCACCCGGCGGACACGAGAAGGGCCAGGCCCGCGCCGAGCAGGTGCAGCAACCGCTTGACCGGCGTCACGGGCGCGGCCAGCAGGTAGGCGGCGGTGAACGCGGGCAGCACCAGCAGCGCCTGCCCCATCTTGGCCAGGAACGCGAACCCGACCGCCACGCCCGCCAGCGCCAGCCACCACCCGGAACCCTTCTCCAGCGCCCGCACGGTGCAGTAGGCGCCCGCGACCATCAGCAGCACCAGCAACGCGTCGGGCAGGTTGAACCGGAACATCAGCACGGCCACCGGCGTCACCGCGAGCGCCGCGCCCGCCATCAACCCGGCCACCGCACCGGACGTGCGCTTCACCGTGGCGTACAGCAACCACACGGCCAGCACGCCCTCGATGGCCTGCGGCGCCAGCACGGTCCAGCTGGAGAACCCGAAGACCCGCGCGAACAGCCCGCTCACCCACAGCGCGGCGGGCGGCTTGTCGACCGTGATCACACCACCGGCGTCGAGGCCGCCGAACAGCCACGCGGTCCAGCTCCGCGCACCGGCCTGGGTGGCGGCGGCGTAGTAGGCGTTGCCCCAGCCGGACGCGGTGACGTCCCACAGGTACAGCACCGCCGCGCCGACGAGCAGCACGACCAGCGCGGGCGTGGTCCAGTTCCGGCCCGACGGCGGCGCGGCCGTGCCTGGTGCGGGTACCGTCAGGGTTGCGGTGGTCATGGAAGGGGTCCCTAGGGTCGAGGGTGTGGTCATGGGGTGGCCTCCGCGGTGCGCTTGGGCCGGAAGACCCAGTTGCGCAGCAACAGGAAGCGCAGCACGGTGGCGAGGAGGTTGGCGCCGACGACCGCGACCAGCTCGGCCGGGCCGCCCGGTGCGGCGAACACGTGCAGCAGGGCCAGCGAGCCGCTGGTCAGCGCGAGGCCGAGGCCGAACACGAGCAGGCCCTCGAACTGGTGGCGGCCCGCGCCGCGCCGACCTCGCACGCCGAAGGTGAACCGGCGGTTGGCGGCGGTGTTGGCGATGGCGGTGACCAGCAGCGCCACCAGGTTCGCGCCCTGGGCGCCGAGCCCGCCGCGCAGCGACACGAACAGCAGCAGGTAGGCCAGCGTGCTGAGCACGCCGACCGCGGCGAACCGGACCAGCTGCCTGAACAACCCGGCGGGCACGCCCGGTGTCCGCGGCTCCAGCGGTTCCCGGCCCAGCTGGGCGCGGAGCTCGCCCATGGGGATCCGCCCGGTCACCAGGCCGCGGGCCACCCGGGCGACGCCCTTGAGGTCGGCCACGGCGGTCGACACGAGGTCCACCCGGCTGTCCGGGTCGTCGACCCAGTCCACCGGCACCTCGTGGATGCGCGCGCCCGCGCGTTCGGCGAGCACCAGCAGTTCGGTGTCGAAGAACCACCCGGTGTCCTCGACGTGCGGCAGCAGCCGCCGGGCGACGTCGGCCCGGATCGCCTTGAACCCGCACTGCGCGTCGGTGAACCGGGTCGCGAGCGTGCCGCGCAGGATCAGGTTGTAGCAGCGGGAGACGAACTCCCGCTTCGGCCCGCGCACCACCCGCGCGCCGCGCGCCAGCCGGCTGCCGATCGCCAGGTCGGAGTGCCCGGAGATCAGTGACGCGACCAGCGGTGCGAGGGCGGCCAGGTCGGTGGACAGGTCCACGTCCATGTACGCCAGCACGGCGGCGTCCGACGCGGTCCACACCGTTTTCAGCGCCCGGCCGCGGCCCTTCTCCGCCAGGTGCACCGCGGCCACCCCGGGCAGCTCGCGGGCCAGCTCGTCGGCGACGGCCCGCGTGCCGTCCGTGCTCGCGTTGTTCGCGATGGTGATCCGGAACGTGTAGGGGAACGTCTGCGTGAGGTCGGCGTGCAGCTTGCGCACGCAGGGCGCGAGGTCGCGCTCCTCGTTGTGCACGGGCACCACCACGTCGAGCACGGTGGTCGTCGTGAGCGTGGTCATGAGCTCACCTTCGAGCGCTCGGCTGGGCGGCTCGTGTGTCATCGCTGTGCACCCGCTGTGAGGTCGTAGACGTCCACGCCGTCCACGGTCGTGGGGGTGAACGTGTCCGCCACCCACTCGGCGATCCGCTGGGACGCGTCACTGCCGGTCTCCGCGGGCATCAGGGCACCGCCGAGGAAGTAGTGGATCCGTCCACTTCGGACCAGCTCCTGGAACTGCTCCAGCGTGGGCGCGGGATCGGTCCCGTTGAACCCGCCGACGGCCAGCACCGGCGCGCCGCTGTCGAGCTGGTACCCGGCGGCGTTGTTCGAGCCGACGGCCGCCGCCGCCCAGGTGAACCCCTCGCTGTCGCGCAGCAGTTCCACCAGGCCGGGACCCGGCGTCGGCGCGTCGAGCAGGCCGCCCATCCCGCCACCGCGCCCGAATTTCGTGGCGCCACCGGGTCCCATGAGGACCAGCCCGCCGGGTCGGTTCGTCAACGCCGGTCCGGCGCTGGGGATCGCGCCCGAGTGCGGTGTCGCGGCGGTGGCCACCGAGTAGGCGCCCGGTCCGAGCAGCGCGGCGACCACGGCGACCGGCACGACGACGGCCGAGGGCACGGTCGAGGCGAGGAACAACCCCACCGCGGCGATCAGGCCGAGGACCAGCACGACCGCTGCCAGCGCGGTCGACCAGTCCAGCAGCAGCAGGTAGCACTGGAGCGCGGTCACGGCCAGGGCGCCGGACAGCGCCGCCGCCGCGACGGGTTCGTGCCGCCTGCGCCACAACGCGACCGCGCCGATACCGATCAGCGCGCCGATCGCCGGTGCCAGCGCCACCGTGTAGTAGGCGTGGATGATGCCGTTCATGTAGCTGAAGACCGCGGCGGTGACGACCAGCCAGCCGCCCCACAGGGCGAGCCCGACCCGTTCGGCGGCCCGACCCGCCCACCACCCGGCGGCGAGCAGGACCAGCGCGGTCGGCAGCAGCCAGGCGATCTGACCGCCCATCTCGTCGCCGAGCAGCCTGGCCCACCCTCCCGAGCCCCACCCGCCACCGCCGACGCTGCCGGTCTCCTCACCGGTCAACCGGCCGAGCCCGTTGTAGCCCAACGCCAACTCCAGGACGCTGTTGGACTGCGAACCCCCGATGTAGGGCCGTGACGCGGCGGGCACCAGCTCCACCACCAGCACCCACCAGCCACCGGCCACGACCACCGCGGCCAGCGCCGCGCCGAGGTGCCACACCTTGCGCGGCACCGGGGCGGGCGCGAACGCCAGGTACACCAACCCGAACGCGGGCAGCACCAGGAACGCCTGGAGCATCTTGGCCAGGAACGCGAAACCGACCGCGACACCGGCCAACACCAGCCACCGCACCGACGCCTTCTCCGTGGCGCGGACCGTGCAGTACGCGCCCGCCACCAACAGCAGCAGCATCAGCGCGTCCGGGTTGTTGAACCGGAACATCAGCACCGCCACCGGCGTCAACGCCAGCACCGCGCCCGCGACCAACCCGGCGGCTGCACCGGCCGTGCGCTTCACCGTGGCGTACAACAGCCACACGCTCGCCACGCCCATCAACGCCTGCGGCACCAGGATGCTCCAGGCGTTGACGCCGAACAGCCGGGCCGACAACCCCATGACCCAGGTCGCCGCGGGTGTCTTGTCGACGGTGATCCCGCCCGCCGGGTCGGTCGCGCCGAAGAACCACGCGTGCCAGCTCTCGGCACCGGCCTGCGCGGCGGCGGAGTAGTAGGCGTTGGCCCAACCGGAGTCGCCCAACCGCCACAGGTACAGCACCGCCGTCCCGGCCAACAGCAGCAACAGGGGGAGTCTCACTCGCATGGACCCGAGCGTGTCGGCGGACCCTGGGCGGTCCTTGTGCCTTGCCTGTGAGCCCGCTGTGCGCGTGATCTAGCGGGGCAGGTGCACGGTGAACGTGGTCCGGCCCGGCCTGCTCGCCAGCCGCACGGACCCGTGGTGCGAGGCCACGACGGCGGCCACGATCGACAGGCCCAGGCCCGTGCTCCCGGCGGCGCGGGACCGGGACACCTCGCCCCGGCTGAACCGCTCGAACACCTCGGCCTGCTGACCGGCCGGGATGCCGGGGCCGTCGTCGCTCACCGACACCCGCACCCCTCCCTCCACAGTGGACAGCGAGGTGGTGACGGTGGTGCCCGGCGGCGTGTGCGTGCGCGCGTTGGACAGCAGGTTGGCCAGCACCTGGTGCAGCTTGTCCGCGTCACCGGTCACCTGCACCGCGTCGGGAGGCAGCTCCAACCGCCACTCGTGGTCGGGCCCGGCGATCCGCGCGTCGCTGACCGTGTCGACCACCAGCCGCGACACGTCGACCGGGGCACGGGCCAGCGGGCGCCCGGCGTCCAGGCGGGCCAGCAGCAGCAGGTCCTCGACCAGCGACGTCATCCGCACCGCCTCGGACTCGACCCGCCGCATGGCGTGCCCGATCCGCGGTGGCACCTCGTCGGACGTGCGGCGGGTCAGCTCGGCGTAGCCGCGGATGGCGGCCAGGGGAGTGCGCAGCTCGTGGCTGGCGTCGGCGACGAACTGCCGGACCCTGGTCTCGCTGGCGTGCCGTGCCTCCAACGCGCTGCCGACGTGCCCGAGCATCCGGTTCAGCGCGAGGCCCACCTGGCCGACCTCGGTGTCGGGGTCGGCGTACTCGTCGGGCACGCGTTCGGCCAGCGCCACCTCGCCCTCGTGCAGCGGCAGCTCGGCCACCCGGCTCGCGGTCGCGGCCACCCGTTCCAGCGGGAGCAGCGTGCGGCGCACGATCAGCGCGCCCGCCAGGCTCACCGCGATCAACCCGGCCAGCGCCACCCCACCGACGATCCACCCCATCCGCCACACCGTGCTGTCCACCTCGTCCAGCGGCAGGCCGGTCACCAGCTTGTCCCCGAACCGCGTGGTGGTCGCGATCATCCGGTGGTCGCCCAGCTCCTCACCCAGCCAGACGGTGCGCGGCTTGCCGTCCGCGGGCACGTCCTCGGCCCGCGCCATCACGTCGGTCGACAGCGCGGTCGGGTCGCCGGTGTCCGACTTGAGCCGCCCGGCGTTGGTGCCGCCGTCGTACCTCTTGATCAGCAGCAGCGTGCCGGGCCGGAACCCCGGGCCGTCCAGCGGGCCGGGCAGGGCGTCGGACATCGGCGGCGGCGCCTCCCGCCTCGCCCTGGCCGCCGACTCGACGAGCTGGCCGTCCACCTGGCGGATCAGGGAGTCCCGCAGCGCGAACCCCGTCGCCACCCCGGTGATCGCGCACACCACCGCCAGCATGACGACCTGCGCGACGACCAGCCGCGTGCGCAGCGGCAGGCGCCGGCGGTCAGGGCGCGGGTTTGAGGACATAGCCCGCGCCCCGCATCGTGTGGATCATGGGCGCCCGGCCCGCGTCGATCTTCTTGCGCAGGTAGGAGATGTACAGCTCGACGATGTTGGCCTGCCCGCCGAAGTCGTAGCTCCACACCCGGTCCAGGATCTGCGCCTTCGACAGCACCCGCCTGGGGTTGCGCATCAGGAACCGCAGCAGCTCGAACTCGGTCGCGGTGAGGTCGACGGACGTGCCGCCGCGGCGCACCTCGCGCGTCTCCTCGTCCAGCACCAGGTCGCCGACCACCAGTTCGGTGCCCGCGCCCGCCTCGGTGACGCCGGTGCGGCGCAGCAGGGCGCGCAGCCGCAGCACGACCTCCTCCAGGCTGAACGGCTTGGTCACGTAGTCGTCGCCACCCGCGGTGAGCCCGGCGATCCGGTCCTCCACCGCGTCCTTCGCGGTGAGGAACAGCACCGGCAGGCCGGGCAGGTCCGCGCGCAGCCTGCGCAGCACCTCCAGCCCGTCGAAGTCGGGCAGCATCACGTCCAGCACCACCACGTCGGGCCGGAACTCGCGCGCGGTGCGCACGGCGGACGTGCCGTCCAGCGCGGTGCGGACCTCCCAGCGCTCCATCCGCAACGCCATGGACATCAGCTCGGCCAACGTGGACTCGTCGTCCACCACAAGGACCCGCACCGGACTGCCGTCCGGGCGGCGGAGCTCAGGGGGGTTCCCCGAAGCGGACACCGGTCGCATGCTCCCATCCTGGCCGCGGCCCATGAGCCGGACCTGTGCCGATCCTGTGTACCACCTGTGAAGCCGCACGACCTGCCGTGAACGCACGCACAGCCGCCGCGACCGCACGCACAGCCGCCGCGACCGCACGCACAGCCGCCGCGACCGCACGCACAGCCGCCGCCCAAGGGCCGCACAGCCCGCTCACAGGCTCGCCCGTGACGGTGGTCGCCATGACTACCGAAACCGAGCAGCAACCGACGTGGGGTGACGAGCCGCCGCCGCGGCCCGCCGCTGCGGGAACCGGCTGGAACGGCCGCAAGACCCTCGCCGCGGTCGCGATCGCCGTCGGCATCGCCGCCGTCGGCGGTGGTGTCATCTACGCCGCGAGCAACTCCGACGCGGCACAGGGCATGCGCGGGCCCGGCGGCTACGGCCGGGCCGGCGGCGGGCTCGTGATCATGGGCGGGCCGTTCGGCGACACCCAGCACGGCGAGTTCCAGAACGGCGAGGTCACCGAGGTCGGCGACACGTCCATCACGGTGAAGAGCCCGGACGGGTTCAGCCGGACTTACCGGATCGACGACGACACGCGGGTCAACGGCGGCCAAGGCGACCTCGACGACATCGCGAAGGGCGACGTCGTGACCGTCATCGCGGCCGAGGGCGCCGACGGCGAAGCCACCGTGGACACCATCATGGATGGCGACGTGCAGCGCGGCGGGCCGCGGCAGAAGCAGGGCGACGGCCGACCGCCGGTCGACCAGGACTCGACCGACCAGCGGGGTACCCCGCCGACCCGGTAGAACTATCCGGTATGACCAGACTGGCGCTCTCGGCACTGTTGGCAGCACTGGCCCTGTTCGGGGCGGCGCCCCAGGCGCTCGCCCACACCGACCTGGTGTCCAGCGACCCGGCGAACGGCGCCTCGGTGCCGCAGCGGCCCACCCGGCTCACGCTGACGTTCACCGAGCCGGTGCCCGCCGAGAGCGCCACGGTGACCGTCACCGGCGCCGACGGCACCGCGTGGCCGACGGGCGAGATCACCGCCGACGGCGCGACGCTGACCGTGCCGGTGCTGGAGAACGCGGCACCGGCCGGGCCGTACACGGTGTCGTGGACGGTCGAGTCGCTGGACGGCGACTTCGTCGACGGCACGTTCGCCTTCACGCTGACCGCGCCGGTGGCCCAGCCGCCGGCCACCACGCCCGCCGCACCGCCCGCCGTGACGTCGGCGGACGCGGCACCCACCTCGTCCTCCGCCGCCGCGACCGGTTCGGTCGCCACGATCACCGCCGTGGCCACCGGCACGTCGACCCCGGCGGCCACCTCCGGTTCGGGTGACGACGGCGGCGTGCCGCTGTGGGTGTGGATCCTGATCGCGGCCGTGCTGTCGGTGATCGGCATCGCGGTCGGCGTCGGGCTGAACCGGCGGGCGAAGGGCGACGACGCCGCGACGCCGGCCGAGTAGCCGACGGCCGCGGTCGGCTGAGCATGAGTCACGAGCGATCGACGCGACTTCCCGTCCCGGACGTCGTCGGGCCGGGGTTGGACGTGCTGTTCTGCGGTATCAACCCCGGTCTGCTGTCGGCGGCCAAGGGGCAGCACTTCGCCCGGCCGGGCAACCGGTTCTGGCCCGCGCTGCACCGGTCCGGCTTCACGCCGCGGCTGCTGACGCCCACCGAGCAGGACGAGCTGCTCCGGTACGGGCTGGGAATCACGAACCTGGTCGCCCGGCCGACCGCGCGGGCCGACGAGCTGACGGCGGAGGAGCTGCTGGCGGGCGGTGTGCGGTTGACGGCGTTGGCGCGGCGGTACCGGCCGAAGGTGGTGGCGGTCGTGGGCGTGACGGCGTACCGGGCCGCGTTCGGGCGCAAGGCGGCGGCGATCGGCCCGCAGGAGGAGACGATCGCGTCGTCGCGGCTGTGGGTGCTGCCCAACCCCAGCGGGCTCAACGCGCACTACCAGTTGCCCGCCCTGGCCGAGGTCTTCGGCCGCCTGCGGTCGGAGATTGCGCAGTCCTAGCGCCCGCCGTCTGCGGAGCAGCGGCAATCCAACACAGCTCAGAGATTGCGCAGGCCGACTAGCACCCGTTCCAGCAGCGTGAAATCAGGGCCGCTGGGCGCGGTGGCGTTGTCGTGCACGGCGACCACGCCCATCGAGATCAGGTCGCCGAGCAGCACCCGCGCCACGCCCAGCGGCACGGACAGCAGCGCGGAGACCTCGGCGACCGACCTCGGGTAGTTGGCGCACAGCTCCACGATCGACCGCTGCTCTGCGGTGCTCTCGCGCATGGCGATCGCGATGCCGTCCTCCTCCAGCGAGACCAGCGTCTCCAGCCTCAGGTCGTAGCCGGAGGACGTGCGGCCACCCGTCCACGCGTAGGGGCGGACCAGGGGACCGGAGAACTCCTCCACCGCCGGCGGCGGCTCGGGCTCGCGGACGGTCGGCATGGGCGGTGCGTCGAAGGAGAGGTCTCGGTCGAACGGGGCGGTCTCCTCCAGCGGCTCCTCCTCCAGGCTGCGCCGCAGCGCCGCCGAGCCGAACCGGGCGCCCGTGGCGCCGACCTCGCCCCGCAACGACCTCCGCCGTCGGGGCGGCTTGGGCTGTTCCGTAGGCTGTTCTTCCAGACTGCGCCGAAGCGAGGGGGAGCCGAACCGGGCGCCGGTCGTGCCGACGTCTCCGCGCAGGGACCGGCGGCGTCTGCGCTCGCCGCCGGTCGGCTCCGGGTCAGAGCTGCCTGTGCTCACATTCCGGGAACCGTAGACCGAACCGCGTTCGGCGGATGTCGGGCGTGTTTCGAGTGCGTGCAATCCTCGTTAATCACCGCACATGCGCGGCTTCGGGCGGCTTGGAGGATGATGGGACGATGCGCATCCGCGAGGTCGAGATCTCCGACGACATGATCAGGTTGGGTCAGTTCCTCAAGCTGGCGGGCTTGGCGGACAACGGCGCGCACGCCCGTGACCTGGTCGAATCCGAGGAGGTCACGGTCAACGGCCGGCTGGAGACCCGCCGTGGCGCCCAGCTGCACCACGGTGACGTGGTCGCCGTGGGCCAGGAGAAGGCGCGGCTGGTTACCGGACGTTAGCGTCCCTCACGTGAGAAGTCCTCACAGTGGTGGCGAGCCTTGGCGGCGGTAGGCCCACTCCTCGTGCCAGCAGTGCGGGTAGACGCCGCGCCGGAAGTAGGCGCCCACGCCGTCGATCGGGGCCGCCGCGCGGTCGTGGTAGAGCAGCCAGTAGGGCAGGACGGTGGCCACGACCCAGTTCAGCACCACCAGCGGCAGGTAGCAGGGGCCGAAGAGGCGGGCCTGGAACACGTGCACGGCCTCGTGATCGTCCACGTCCTTCGCGATCCCGGCCTGCACGGGCCCGACCGTGGTCGCGAAGCCCTTGATCACGCCGTTGCGCAGGCCGAGGGTGCCCCGGTGCCGGCTGAACTCCGGGTCGACCTCGTTGCCGCGCGCCAGCGCGTAGGCCAGGAACACCGCGCCCGCCAGGGTGTTCGGCAGGCTCCACGTGGCGTCCACCACAGCCAGCGTGACGCCGCGGCGGCCGCGCGGGTACAGCCGGGTCCGCCACGCCCACGCCCCGTGGAACGCGCCCAGCAGCCCGCCGATCACCGACAGGACGACCACCGGACCATTGTGACCGGAAAAGTGGCGACGGTCACTCCCGATCGGCCAAGGGGTGGGAAATGTCCGCCACTCCTCACCCGAAGTGTCCGCGCCGTTGCGCCGAATAGCTGCTGCCGCCCTGTGAATGGGTGATCGCAACCCGCCACGGTGCGGTCTCGCCGATAGGGTCACAAGTCCTTTTTCGGGCGCATTCCGGGGCAGCTTCGACCGACGTCGAAAACTCGCTGTAACGGAAGCCGTCCCAGATTCGATGGACGTGTCCGCGTGCCTGCGCGACCGGGCACCGGCCACTGTGGACCGTACGCCCCGGGAGCCGGGCAAGCCTTTTCCGGGAACGTTGTCGGTAACCCGAAGTCACCTGGCGAGACGGGTCGGTGTGCGCCGACCGGCGCACCGGGGAATGTCGCCCGGTGGAAGTCCGCCGACCGTGTAACGCGCGCCCCCGAGCCGACGAATGACGGTTTGGCGAGGCGAGAAATCGCCGGCCGAACATTTGCCGTACACCACGCGGGTCCGTCGGGGATGCCTGCGAACGTGCACGTCCGAACCGGCCCAACCCGGGGAGTACCACGATGAGCGAGCAGGTCCAGCCCACGCGACACAGACCGGTCGCGGGGGTCGGCACCACCTACCGCACCACCCAGCGCACCACGAGCCCCACCGTCGGCAGCTGGGAACCCGCCTACCGCTACGGCGTGATCGCCGCCGACGTCTTCTGCACGGTCCTGGTCGTCGTCCTCGCGGGCGTCGTGCTGTCCGCCCGCCACGAGTCCTTCGGCCCGCTGCCCCTGCTGGGACTGGAAGCGGTCACCGTCGCGGTGGTCGTGGGATCGCTGTTCCTCAACCGGGTGTGGAACCCGATGGTGCTGGGCCAGGGCGCGGAGGAGTTCCGCCGGCTGGGCCGCGGCCTGTTCGGCTCCGTCGTCGCGCTGGGCCTGGCCGCGCTCGCGGCCGGGCTGCCCGGTGCCCGGCTGTGGGTGTTCGTGGTCGGACCGGCCATCGCGCTGGTCGCCTTCCCGGTCCGCTACCTGCTGCGCCGCCCGCTGCACCGCGCCCGCGGCGAGGGCCGCTGCCTGCTGCCGGTGCTCGCGGCGGGCAACCTCGACACCGTCGCCGACCTGATCGGCCGCACCCGCCGCGCGCCGCACCTGGGCTGGCGCGTGGACGCGGTGTGCACGGTCGACGGCCGCGCCGAGATCGGCCTGGAACTGGAGGGCGTGCCGGTCGTCGGCCGGTTCGGCGACCTCGGCGAGCAGGTCCGCCGCGGCGGCTACCGGATCGTCGCGGTCACCGCCGACGCCTACTGGACGCCGCGCCGGTTGCAGCAACTCGCCTGGGACCTGGAGGGCACCGGCACCGAGATGGTCGTCGCGCCCGCCCTCATGGACTTCGCCGGACCGCGGCTGCACGTCACCGGCGTGCTCGGGATGCCGCTGCTGCGGGTGAGCGAGCCGTCGTTCACCGGCTTCCGCCGCGTGGTCAAGACCGCCGTGGACAAGGTCGGCGCGGCGCTGCTGGTCACGTTGCTCAGCCCGGTGCTGCTGGCCGTCGCGGTGGCGATCATGGTCGACACCAGGGGACCGGTGCTCTACCGGCAGCGCCGCGTCGGCAAGGACGGCGTGCCGTTCACCATCCTGAAGTTCCGCACCATGGTCACCAACGCGGATGCGCTGCGCGCCAAGCTGCAAGCGGTGAACGAGGGCGCGGGCGTGCTGTTCAAGATGCGCCGCGACCCCCGCGTCACCACCGTGGGCCGGTTCCTGCGGCGCTATTCGCTGGACGAGCTGCCGCAGCTGTTCAACGTCCTCGGCGGCCCGATGTCGCTGGTCGGCCCGCGGCCGCCGCTGCCGGAGGAGAGCGCGAAGTACGGCCCGGACATGCGCCGCAGGCTGCTGGTGAAGCCGGGCCTGACCGGGTTGTGGCAGGTCTCCGGGCGCAGCGACCTGTCGTGGGAGGAGTCCGTGCGGCTGGACCTGCGGTACGTGGAGGAGTGGTCGCTCGCCCTGGACGCGCTGATCCTGTGGAAGACCTTCCGCGCCGTGTTCGGCGGCCAGGGGGCCTACTGATGACCGGCTCACCGATTTTCGGCTCACCGACGACCGACCGAAGGGTCACCCGTCTCCGCACCGCCGTCGGCCTGGCGCGATCGTCCACACCGGACAGGATCACCCGCTAGGGGCGGCCCGGGCACAGCCTGCGTTCGGCGGTACGGATCCTTCCGTTGTGGTGTAACGCGAAGCTCGTTCCCAGCGACGATCGGAGCAACAAGGCTCCGCTGGTCGATGCAGTGCTCACGCGATCACCACCCGTCACGACAGCTTGTGCTCGAAAGGTGAAACCCCATGACCGCCGACCGGACGCGGGTCAGGCCTGCTCTCGCGACAACGCTGACGCGCCTCGTGATCGTCGCCGCCCTCGTGGCGTCCACGATCGCGGTGGTCGGTCTGCTGCGCGCGCCGGAGGCGGTCGCCGCACCGTGCGACGTGCCCGTGGTCAACAAGGTCGCGTGCGAGAACACCAAGCCGGGCACGCCCGACTGGCAGGTGTCCTACCGGGACGACGGCATCCTCGGCTTCACCACGGACATCAGCGCCACCCCCGGCGGCCGGGTCGACTTCAAGATGCTCACCAGCGCGTCGTCGTACTACATCGACATCTACCGACTCGGCTGGTACGGCGGCGTCGGTGCCCGGTTCCAGGAGCGGATCACCCGCACCACGCCGCAGAACCAGCCGCCGTGCCTGCGCGGCACGGACGGCAGCGCGTTGATCGACTGCGGTAACTGGGCGGTGTCGCTGAGCTGGAACGTGCCGACCACCGCGGTCTCGGGCCTGTACTACGCGCGCACGCACCGCAACGACAACGGCGCGGAAAACGAGATCGTGTTCGTCGTCCGCGACGACACCAGCACCTCGAAGATCCTGTTCCAGACCTCCGACTCGACCTGGGTGGCCTACAACCGCTACGGCGGCAACAGCCTGTACTTCGGCGACGGCCCCGGCCAGGGCGGGCAGGCCTACAAGGTCAGCTACAACCGCCCGTACACCGGCGGCGACGGCGACGACAACTTCATCTTCAACGCCGAGTACCCGATGCTGCGCTTCCTGGAAGCCAACGGGTACGACGTGAGCTACACCACCGACGCCGACTCGGCCCGGCGCGGTCACCTCATCAAGAACCACCAGGTGTTCATGGCCGTGGGCCACGACGAGTACTGGTCCGAGGAGCAGCGCGCCAACGTGGAAGCCGCCCGGGACGCCGGCGTGCACCTGGCGTTCCTGACCGGCAACGAGATCTTCTGGAAGCACCGGTGGGAGAAGAGCATCGACTCCTCCCAGACCGACTGGCGCACCATCGCCTGCTACAAGGAGACCAAGGGCACCCAGAACGACGGCCTGGCCGACTGGACCGGCACCTGGCGCGACCCGCGCTACCCCGACCAGGACGGCGGCAAGCCGGAGAACGCGCTACTGGGCAACATCTTCACGGTCAACGGCCGCCGCGAGGACTCGCTGCAGGTCCCGGCCGCCTACGGCAGGATGCGGCTGTGGCGGCACACGTCGTTGCAGAGCATGGCCGCCGACGCCACGTACACGTTCCAGCCGGGCACGCTCGGCTACGAGTGGAACTCGGTGGAGGACAACGGCTTCCAGCCGGCCGGCGTCGCCCAGCTGTCCCGCACCACCGTGACCATGCCCGACGGCCCGTACGTGCTGCAGAACCACGGTGACCTCTACACCCCGGACACCAAGACCCACGCCATCACCTACTACAAGCACCCGAGCGGGTCGCTGGTGTTCGGCGCCGGCACGGTGCAGTGGGCGTGGGGCGTGGACGACGAGCACGCGTTCCTCACCAACACGCCGACCTCCGACGTGCGGATGAAGCAGGCCACGGTCAACTTCCTGGCCGACATGGGCGTGCAGGCGTCGACGTTGCAGGCCGGTCTGGTGCAGGCGACCAAGAGCACCGACACCCTGGCGCCGACGGTGGCGTTCACCAACGTGCCGCCGATCTCGACCGTGGGCGCGGCTTACACGTTCGGCGGCACGGTGACCGACGTGGGCGGCCAGGTCGGCGGCGTCGAGGTGTCCACCGACGGCGGCGACCGCTGGCACCCGGCGGTGTGGCAGGCCGGGCAGACCGGGTGGAGCTACACCTACACCCCGAGCCAGTCCGGTCCGGCGAGCCTGCGCGTGCGCGCGGTGGACGACTCGGCGAACCTGTCCACCCCCGTGGTGGCCACGCCCGGCGTGGGCCCGCGCACCTGCCCGTGCGGCCTGTGGACCGGCGCTGACAGCCCCGAGGTGCCCGACAGCGGTGACGCCTCGCCGCTGGAGCTGGGCGTGAAGTGGCGCGCGAACGGCGACGGCTACGTGCGCGGCGTGAAGTTCTACAAAGGACCGGGTAACACCGGCACGCACACCGGCACGTTGTGGGACCGCGACGGCACACCGCTGGCCACCGGCACGTTCACCGACGAGACCGCGGGCGGCTGGCAGACGCTGACCTTCGCGCAACCCGTGCCGGTGTCCGCGGGCACCACCTACGTCGTGTCGTACTTCGCGCCCAACGGGCACTACTCGTACGACCTGGAGTACTTCTTCCAGCAGCCCCGCTACCTCGAACCGCTCACCGGCCTGAAGAACGGCGAGGACGGACCGAACGGCCTGTTCCGGTTCGGCGGCCCCGGCTTCCCGACCCAGTCCCACTGGGGCAGCAACTACTGGGTGGACGTGGTGTGGGCGCCGGACCCCGGCCCCGACCAGCGCGCCCCGCTGCTCGTGTCCACCACGCCGGTCGACGGCGAGGGTACGGTCGCGCTCGACCCCGTCGTCTCCGCCACTTACGACGAGGCGATCGCGCCCGGCTCCGCCCAGTTCACGCTGACCGGGCCGAACGGCGCGGTGTCCGGCTCGACGGCGCTGTCGAACGAGAACAAGACCGTGAGGTTCACGCCGAGCCAGGCGTTGACCCCGAACACGGGGTACACGGTGGCGCTGCGCGTGTCGGACGCGGCGGGCAACCAGACGCCGCAGTCGACGTGGTCGTTCACCACCGGCGCGACCCGGCCCGCGACGTGCCCGTGCACGATCTGGGACGACTTCGCCCGGCCCGCCGTGTACGCGGCGGACGACACCACGCCGACCGAGGTCGGCACCAAGGTCCGCTTCAACGGCAAGGGCGAGGTGCTCGGCGTCCGGTTCTTCAAGGGCACCGGCAACACCGGCACGCACACCGGCTCGCTGTGGTCGTCCACCGGCCTGCTGCTGGCCACCGGCACGTTCACCAACGAGACCGCGAGCGGCTGGCAGAAGCTGACCTTCGCCTCACCGGTGGTCGTGCAGGCGAACACCACCTACATCGTGTCCTACCACGCGCCCAACGGGCGTTACTCGGTCAGCAGCGGCCACTTCGCGGGGCAGGGCGCGAGCTACGCCGGGCTGCGCGCGCTCGCCGACGGCGTCGACGGACCCAACGGCGTGTACCGGTACGGCAGCGGCGGCTTCGCCCCGACCTCGACGTACAACGCCACGAACTACTGGGTCGACGTCGTCTACCGCAACGGCCTCAACGGCGACACCACCCCGCCGACGCTGACCGACCGCACCCCGGCGGTCGACGCCACCGACGTCGTCGCCACCACGCCGGTGACCGCGACGTTCAGCGAGCCGGTCGACCCGGCCAGCGCGCAGATCTGGCTGACCGACCCGCGCGGCGCGCAGCTGACGGGCTCGGTGTCGCTGTCCGCCGACCAGCGGACCGTCACCTGGACGCCGTCGGGCAAGCTCGCGCCGAACACCCGGTACACCGCGAGCGTGCTGATCGCCGACGTCAACGGCAACCCGATGCCGGACCCGGTGACGTGGTCGTTCACCACCTCCGCCGAGGTCATCTGCCCGTGCTCGCTGTTCAGCGCGGCGACCGTGCCCACGGTCACCTCGGCGGACGACGCCGGTGCGTACGAGCTGGGCGTGCGGTTCACCCCGACGGCAGGCGGCCGGATCACCGGCGTGAAGTTCTACAAGGGCGCGGGCAACACCGGCACGCACACCGGCTCGCTGTGGTCGCCGAGCGGCCAGCGGTTGGCCACCGGCACGTTCACCGGTGAGACCGCGAGCGGCTGGCAGACGTTGACGTTCGCCACGCCGGTCTTCGTGTCGGCGGGCCAGACCTACACCGCGTCGTACACCACGACCACCGGCCACTACGCCGTCGATGCCGGGTACTTCAACGGTTACGCGGTGACCAGCGGGCCGTTGACCGCGCCATCGGGCTTGGACGGCGGCAACGGCGTCTACCGGTCGGGGGCGGGCCACCCGACGAACTCCTACGCGGGCGGCAACTACTGGGTCGACGTCGTCTTCCTGCCCAACGACGACAACGTGCCACCGGTCGTCAACGGGCGGACGCCGCTCGACGGCGCGGGCGAGGTGTCCCGCACGTCGCCGCTGACCGCGAGCTTCGACGAGCCGGTCGACCTGAGCACGGCCCAGTTCGCGCTCGCCGACTCCGGCGGCGCGAAGGTCGCGGGCACGCTGTCGTTGTCGGCGAACCAGCAGCAGGTGACCTGGACCCCGGCCGCGCCGCTGGGCGGCGGCATGACCTACACCGCGAGCGTGCGCGTCGCCGACGTTTACGGCAACGTGATGACCGCGCCCACCACGTGGTCGTTCACCACGACCACCGAAGGCGGGTGCCCGTGCTCGCTCTTCAGCACGGCGACCGTGCCGACTGTGGCATCGGCCGACGACACCGGCTCGTACGAGCTGGGCGTCCGGTTCGTGCCGTCGGTCGCCGGGTCCGTCACCGGGGTGAAGTTCTACAAGGGCGCGGGCAACACCGGTACGCACACCGGCACCCTGTGGGACGCGGCAGGCAACCCACTGGCCACCGGTACGTTCGTCAACGAGACCGCCACCGGTTGGCAGACTCTCACGTTCACCTCGCCGGTGACCGTCAGCGCCGGCACGACCTACGTGGCCTCCTACACCGCGCCGAACGGCCGGTACTCCGTGGACACCGGGTACTTCATGGGCAACTCCGTGACCAGTCCACCACTGAGCGCCCCAGCCACCGCCGAGGGCGCCCGCAACGGCGTCTACCGCTCCGGTCCCGGCTTCCCGGAGTCGTCCTACGCCGGCAGCAACTACTGGGTCGACGTCCTCTTCACCACCGACTGATCACGCGGCCGAACGATCAAAAGCTTGGAAGGCCTTGAAAGCCCTGAAAGCCCCGAAAAGCGTCCTCGCCGGACGGGCAGATCAGCAGGATGACATCCCCCGGTCCCGTCTCCCTCTTGTCCCGTTGGGAACGCCGGTTGGGTTGGTGGTCCCGGGGTACGTGTCATCCCACCGACCTCCCTCCGGGCTACCACACGCGTCAAGGGGGCCCCGAAGTTGGAGTATCAGGCAACGCTGGCACGAGGCCCCCTTGACCCGTGCGGTAGGGCTACGCCAGGTCGGCGGGATGACACGAACCCCTACCTCTGCAAAGCGGCTGCCCCCCGCCCCGGGCCCGTTCGTCCCCGCGCTCGTCGGCGACACCCGCGCGCTGTGCAACGGGCACGTCCTTCTCCCCAATAGGAGGGCTTCGTGTCATCCCGCCGACCTGGCGCAGCCTTACCGCACGTGTCAAGGGCGGCGCGTCCACCTTTGCCTGCCACTTCACTGGGACCTCGCGCCGCCCTTGACACGTGTGGTAACCCGGAGGGAGGTCGGTGGGATGACACGGAGTCCGGGACCACGCTGGGTCAGCAGTTCCCAACGGAACACGAGGGAGACGGGACCGGGGGATGTCATCCTGCTGATCTGCCCGTCCGGCGAGGACGCTTTTGATCTTTCAAGCTTTCAAGGCTTTCAAGCCCTTGGCGCCACCGCCGCCACCGCCGCCTCACGACGACGCTCCTCCTTGGCCACCCGCAACAACGCCCCCGTCACGCCGATCATGGTGAACACCAGGCCGGTGGCCACGCCGAAGCCCAGCAGGTCGAACGTCACCGACGCGATCCCGCCCGCCACCACACCCGCCACCAGCGCGCTGGCCAAGCTCCGCAACTGCTCGTCCCGGCTGATCATCCGCACCCGGATCGCCGCGAACGCCGCCGCCAGGAACATCCCGATCAACGCGAACAGCCCCAGGTAGCCGTTCTCGATCAACGTCAGCAGGAACTGGTTGTCCAGGATCGTGTACTTCGTCGGCAGGTACGTGCCGAACCCCCGCCCCAGCAACGGGTTCAGGTCGATCTGCTCCCAAGCCGCCTCGTAGTCGGCCGTACGCGCCTTCACGCTCGGGTCGTCCTCGATGTTGGAGAACATCCCCCGCAACGTCCCGAACAGCCCCGGCACCACCAGGCTCGCCCCGAGGAACGACCCACCGCCCACCACCGCCGTGGCGATCCTCCGCCGCCGCGGCAACGTGATGATCATGATCACCGCGCCCACCGCCATGCCCAGCAGCGCCGTCCGCGACAACGACGTCAGCGCACCCAGCCCCACCAGCGCCAGGCACACTGCCCACCGCTTGTACGGCGTCCCGTCGTCCCGCGCCTTGAACACGTAGTGCACGCCCAGCGGCACGGCCATCGCGCACACCAGCCCGTATTCGATCGGGTGGTTTGTGGTCCCGGTCGGCCGCCGGAAGATCGACCGCGACTCCATCGCCGAGTACCCGTTGTCCTGCACCCGCAGCCCCGGCAGCGACACGTACGACGCCAGGTCGACCCCCAGCCCGAACTGCACCAGCCCCACGAACGCGATCACCGCCGCGCAGCTCAGCAGCAGCCTGAGCACCCGGTCCAGCCGCTCCTTGGTGCGCACGGCGTCGCACACGAACACCGCGACCGCGATCATCGACGTGATCCGGATGATGCTGCTGTCGGCCACCGTCAACTCGTCGGTGGGCAGCCACCGCCGGGTCGCCACGCCGTAGGTCGCCAGCTGTGACGCCAGGTACAGCGCCACGGCGGTGCGCACGACGTTGCGCCCCTTGCCCATGCCGACGTTGTCCACCATCTGCCCCGACACCCACAGCACGCCCAGCAGCAACGCCACCACCAGCGCGGGCGGCAGCGTCATCGGCACGAACGACAGCACCAGCCGCGCCGGGATGATCAGCAGTGCCAACAGGAACAGGCTGACCAGCGTGGCGCCGTCCGCCCGCTGCCGCACGGGCTTCTCCCGCAGGAACGGCTCGGTCACGGTCAGGGTCTGTCGTCGTTGGTCGGCCACGCCGGGCCGGGCCTGCCGTCCGCGTCGCGCGCGCCGGGCGCGGCGATCTTCACCGTCTGCTCGCTGGCCGTGGGCTGCGGTCGGCGGACCGGTGGGCCCGGCGGACGGCGCGGTACCCCGTTGGGCGGCGTGTGCGTCTGCGTCGGCGGGGTCGCTCGCGGCGGCGCGGCCTGCGGGCCAACGGACTGCGGGCCAACGGACTGCGGGGGAGCGGTCTGCGGGGGAGCGGTCTGCGGGCCAACGGACTGCGGAGGAGCGGTCTGCGGGGCACCGGCGGCCGCTTTCGGTGCGGGAGCGGCCTGGGGCGCGGCGCTCTCCGGCTCCACGGCACCGGCCGTGCCCTCCCGCGCCTCACGACGGCGCCGCAGGTGGTTGAGCACGCTGTCACCGCCGAACGTGGCCGCCGTCGTCAACAGCATCAGCAGCACGAACGCCGCGCCCGCGTACCGGACCTTGCCGCCGATCTGCGCCTCCGCCGTGGTCGGGTTCACGATCACCTGCGAGGTGATGAACGTCGACGCCGGCGCCTTCAGCTCGGTCTGCTGCTTGTCCAGCTCCTGGGTGGCGAACTCCATCACCGTGGTGACCAGCCGCTCGGCCGACTCGGGCGTGCTGCCGTCCGCGGTCACGAACAGGAACGGGCCGCTCATCCCGCCACCGGCCGCGGTGAAGTTCTCCGTCGAGTCCTTGTCCAGGCCCAGCGACTCCTTGCGGGTCTTCGGGTCGGCCAGGATCTGCGCCAGGATCTGCGCGGTGGTGGTGAGGCTGCCGTCGAACGCGAGCAGCGGGTTGACCTGGACCGCGTCCTCGGGCGAGAGCTTCTCCGAGAACGTGCCACCGGCCGCGGGCGACGTGAGCACCATGACGCCGGAGGACTGGTAGCGCGTCGGGATGGACAGGAACACACCGGCGGCCACGGCGACAGCCGTGATCGCCGCCGGCAGGGCGATGTACCACCGCCTGCGCAGCGTTCGCACGGCGCCCCAGAAGTCCATCCGCTCCCCGATCCACGTTTACCCCGCGGGTGTGCGCGCGGGGTGTTGCTACTCTGAAATCGGCTGACTCGCGCCTAGTCGTTACAGGTGGTGATGGACTTGGGCCACCGGCGCGTGCTGCTCGCCGTCACGGCCATCGTACTGGTCGTGGGTGCCTCGGCGGCGTATGTGACGTCCGTCGTGCGGGACACCTCACCCGTGGCGGTGACCTCGGTCGGCGGTGACCTGATGTTCGTGGCGCTGGCCGACGGTCGCGCCCGGGTCGAGCAGGTCAGCCTGGCCGATCCCGGTGCCCGCGGCACCACGCCGATGACGTGCCAGCGGGTGTACCGGGCCGGTGGCACGACGGTGTGCCTGAAGCTGGCCGGTCCGGGTCCGACGTACGCGGCCGAGGTGTCGCGGGACGGCGCGGTCGCGCACCGCGTGCCGCTGCCCGGCGTGCCGAGCCGGGCGAAGGTGTCGGCGTCGGGGCAAGTGGTCACGTGGACGTCGTTCGTGACCGGTGACTCGTACGCGGTGCCCGGTGGTTTCTCCACCCGGACCGGGTACCTCGACCTGCGGACCGGCGCGGCGGTGGAGTCGCTGGAGGGGTTCGCCGCCGTGGTCGAGGGGAAGCCGCACACCGCGCAGGACGTGAACTACTGGGGCTTGACCGTGGCCGCCGACGACCGCACGTTCTACGCGACCCTGGCCTCGGGCGGGTACACGTGGCTGGTGAAGGGCGACTTGGTGGCGCGTCGCCTGGAGTCGCTGCGCCGTGACGCGGAGTGCCCGTCCCTGTCGCCGGACGGCACGAAGGTGGCGTACAAGAAGCGCATCGGTCGGCTGGGGCCGTGGGAGTTGGCCGTGCTGGACCTGAAGACCGGCGAGGAGCGCAGGCTGCCGGGCACGGCGGGCGTGGACGACCAGGCCACCTGGCTGGATGACGGCCGGCTCGCGTTCGCCGCCGTGCCGAAGGACGCCAAGCTCGCGTCGATCCACGTCGTCCCCGCCGACGGCTCCTCCTCCGCCGTGCCGATCATCCCGGACGCCGCCTCACCGTCCCCGGTCTGATCACCTGCCGCTCAGGCCGAGAGCTCCCGCCTGAGCACCTTCTCCAACTCGTGCCCGGCCGCGTCCCACGACCGCCCGGACACGCTGGCGGACGCGGCCAGCGCCACCGCGCCGAAATCGGGCGTGGTGACCACATCGGACAGTGCGCGGGCCAGGTCGTGCGGTGTCGCGGGCGCGTAGCGGACGTGGTCGTTGTCCAGCACGACCCGGTTGTGCTCGGCGTCGTTGACGACCGGCAGGCAGCCCGCGGCCAGCATCTCGTGCGGTACCAGCGAGACGTTCGTCATCGACAGCGTGAGGCCCGCGTAGCACCGGTTGTAGATCTCGTTGAGCCGGTCGGGCGTGACGAGGCCGTGGTCGACGTGCCGGGGCCCCAGCGACCCGATCTTCTCGCCGTACGTGTGGATGGTGATCTCCGGGTGCCGTTCGGCGAAGATCTCCAGCGCCGGCAACCCGATCTCGATCGCCCGCCGGGGCGCCAGCCGCCGCGCGTAGAACACCACGCCGTCGCGCGCCACACCGTCGCGCAGGTGGTAGCGGTCGGCGTCGCAGCCGAAGTCGAAGGAGTCCGCCGCCATCCCCGTCTCGGCACGCAGCTTCTCGGCCAGGAACCGGCCGGCGGTGAAACCGTGGAACCCCATCCGGTAGGTGTTCTCCGCCAGCGCCGACAGCCCGCCCACCGGGAAGAACCACGGCTCGTAGTCCTGCACGAGGTAGAACCGCCTGCCCGCGCACGGGTCGTTGAACACCGGGTAGGCGGTCATCCACGCGGTGGCGAACACGGCGTGCGCGTCGGCCATCCCGTCCGCCACGTCGTGCACCGGACCGCGGAACCGCGGGAACGCCGACCTGATCACCGGCTCGTGGTCCGCCGCACGGCTGCCGTACACGTCGTACAAGTACAGCCGGCACGTGTGCCCCAACGACTCCAGGTGCTCGATCAGCCGGAACATCGTGGTGTGCCCGCCCGACCCGGGTGACGGCGGCGTGCTGACCCAGTTCACGGTCATCCGCCCGTCCGCGGGCAGGGGCGGCACGACGACCGGCCGCGGCGCGCCGATGTCCGCCGCCCGCACGTCTTCCATGCGCACCGGGAACACCTCGGCGTCGGCGCCGAACCTCCGTGCCGCACGGCCGAGCGCACGCGCGCCCACCTGACGCACACCCTGGTCGCGCACGATGCGCGTGACCTGGTGCGCCCGACGCCGCAACTGCTGGACGACCTTCACGCGCCACTCCTCCGCAACAGACCCAGCACCTCGTGGCGCAGGGGGAACACCACGGCCGCGTACGCCAGCGACGCCGCCGCGCCACCCACCAGCAGCCGCCACAGGGCGCCGTCGACCAGCCACTGCGCGCCCGTCGCCACCAAGACCATGACCACACCGCCGACCACCGGCCGCGCGACCGCCGCACCGAGCGCACGTGCCCGCAGCCCGTAAGGCCGGAACGCGATCAGGTAAGCGGGCACGATCACCACCAGCACGACCACGCTCTGCGCCAGCGCCACACCCCGGATGCCGTCCAGGTGCGCGCCCAGCGCGAGCAGCGGCACGAGCGCCACCAGCCACACCAGGTGGATGACCAGGATCGCGCGCGACCGCCCGGCGCTGGCCAGGTAGTCGTACCCGAGCTCCAACGCCACCCGCAGCGCGCCCAGCAGCACCAGCAGCGCCAGCGCCTGCGCGGACGGCGCCCACCGGTCACCGTAGACCGTGCGCACGAGCGGGTCCGCCAACGCCGCGAGCAGCACGCACGCCGGCACCGTCACCAGCGCGAGCAGCCGCAACGCACGCGCGAACGTCCGCGTGAACAGCTCCGGATCGTCCCTGACCTGCGAGAACGCTGCCAGCGACACGCTGCGGACCGGCTGCGAGAACGCGCCGACCGGCCAGTTCGCCAGGTTGAACGCCAGCAGGTAGAAGCCGAGCGGCACGGTTCCGAGCACGCCGCCGACGATGATGTAGTCGACGTTGAGCACCCCGAACACCAGCAGGCTCGCGCCCGCCAGCGGCAGCCCGAACGCCAGCAGCCCGCGCGCCTCACCCGCGGCGAACCCCGGCCGGTAGCGCTTCGGCGTGTAGGCGAACATCACCACGGCGGCGACCAGGTTCGTGGCGATCCGCGACCACGCCAGGCTCCACGCGCCGAAGCCGAGGACCGCCAGCACCACCACCACGGTCGTGCCGACGACGAACGCCGACGTGTCCGCGACGAACTTGTGGTCCTGCCGGAACTCCCGTTGCAGCAACGCACCCGGCACCGCCGACGCGCCCGCGATCACCAGCGACAGCGACATCAACTGGATCACGCCCGTCGCCTGCGGTGTGTCCATCGCCTGGGCGAACCACGGCGCACCGAGCACACACAGCAGCGCCAACAGAGCACCGGACGCGATCGACAGCGTCGTGACCGTGGGCGCGAGCTCCTCGACCGGCCGCTCGGTGCGCACCAGGGCGACGCTCACACCCATCTCGCTGACGCTCATCACGATGTTGAGCACCACCAGCGCGACGGCGAACACGCCGAACTGCTCGGGCGCGATCAGCCGGGCCAGCAGGACACCGACACCCACCTGGCCGAACCGCTGCACCAGGCTGTTGACAGCGCTCCACCGGATCGCCGAACCGACCTTGCGCCGCAGCTCCGGCCGCTCGGTCGGAGTCGGCTCCACCCCGGTCGGCTCCACCTCGGCGGTCACTGGCCGCGCCACTTCCAGACCTGCCTGCCCACCAGGCCGGCGCCCCGCTTGGCCAGGTGGCTGCCCACGAACAGCTGCGTTCGGCTGCACACCTTCGGCCCGAACGCCCGCCGTCGCCGCAACGCCCGGTACTCGGGCAGTCGCCCGGCGTCCGGGAACACCCGCCGCGCGAACGCTTCCAGCTCGTCCACCGGGATCTCGGCCAGCTTGTCCCGGTCGTACGCGCGCACCGCCCGCCACAACGCGTCCTTGGCGATCGACCGGTCGGCCAGCGACCGCAGTCGCGGCGGCAGGTCGGGGTGCTCGGCGAAGAACCGCTCGAACACCGCCTGTCGCTGCTCCAGGTCGGCGAACAGCGAAGAGAACTGCGTGCGCATCATGCTCTGCTGGTGCACGCGGTAGTAGGCGGCGGGCTTGCCGCGCACGTAGCCGATGTCCGACACGGCGGCGATGCGCAGCCACATCTCCAGGTCGCCCGCGTGCGGCAGGTCCGGCCGGTAGCCGCCGACCCGCTGCTGCACCGACGTGCGCACCACGGCCTCCGGTGACGACAGCACGTTCTGCCCCGTGCGGCAGCGCGCCTCGATCCAGTCCACACCGGACCAAACGGTGCGGCCGCCCGGCGGGGCGATCACCGACGGCAGATCATCATGATCGCTGTAATAAACGACACGTCCGTAGACCATGCCGACGTTCGGGTGAGCCTCGAACACCTCGGCGGCACGGGCCAGGGCACCCGGCGCCAGCAGGTCGTCGGCGGACAGCAGCACGGTGTAGTCGGCCTTGGCCCACTCCAGCAGGCCCTCGTTGTACGTCGCGATGTGCCCCTGGTTGACCTCGTGCCTGCGGCCCTCGACCCGGGGGTCCCGCGTCAGCTCGGCCACGACCTCGGGCGTCTCGTCGGTCGACGTGTCGTCGATGATCAGCACCCGCACGTCGACACCGGGCTGGTCGAGCACGCTGTTCACGCAGGCCCGCAGGAACCGCGCGTAGTTGTAACAGGGGATGACGACGTCGACCGTCGGACGTGTCGGGGGATCGGTCACGCCCTACTCATCGTGTTCGACCGCGGATCGTTAACGGCGCGCCCCGGATCCCGATGTAGAAGGTCATACGGGAAGGGGTTCCATGGACCACGTCGTGCTGACGCGTTTCAACCTGCCGTCCGTGGGCGCGGAAAGCGTCGTGCGGGCGCGGGAGGGGTGGTTGACCGAACGCGTCGGGCTGTTCGAGCGGTACTGCCTGCCCTCGGTGGCGGCGCAGACCTCGGCGAACTTCCGGTGGCTCATCTACTTCGACCCCGAGAGCCCCCAGTGGCTCAAGGACCGCATCAAGGCGCACGGCGACGCGTACACGCCGGTGTTCCGCACGCAGGTCAGCCGCGACGAGCTGGTCGAGGACATCTCGGAGCTCTTCCCGGTCAAGGGCGACGCGCTGATCACCACCAACCTCGACAACGACGACGGCCTCGCCGCCGATTTCGTGGCCCGGCTCCAGGCCGATCGCCCCACCGGTCGCCGCACCGCCCTCTACCTGGCGAACGGTCTGGTCAAGAGCCCGACCGGGCTGTTCGCCCACCACGACCGCGACAACGCATTCGCGTCGATGCGGGAGAGCTGGGACGCGCCGGTGACGTGCTGGGCCGACTGGCACAACCGGCTGCACCGGCACGCCGAGGTGGTGTCGCTGGGCGGCCCACCCGGCTGGCTGCAGGTCGTGCACGGCGGGAACGTGAGCAACCGCACGCGCGGCAGGCTGGTCTCGCCCGCGCCGTACCGGCCGCTGTTCGGCGCCGCGCTGGACGACGTGCCGGAACCCGCGGGCGGCTTGCTGGCCCGTGACCGGTTCGTCGGCCACCCGCTGCGCACGGCCCGTGACGGCGCCCGGTACCTGGCCAAGACCACGGCCCAGCGGCTGCTCGGGCCGGGCGGCTTCGAGAAGGCGAAGCGGGTGCTGGCCGCCCGCGGGCGGGTCCGGACGCCGAAGTGACCAGGACGGCCGCGCTCGCCGCCCTCGTCCTCGCGCTGACCGCGTGCACGGCCGAGCCGAAGCGACCGGAGCCCGCACCCACCCCTCCCGGCCCGTCCGTCGACTACTACAAGCGGTGGGCCAACGGACCGAACCCCACCGGCGACCCGACCGTGTTCCCGATCACCGTGTGGATGCAGGACCCTTCGGGCGTCGAGCACGGCGAGAAGCTCGGCCGGGCCTTCCCGAAGATCGGCATCGACACCGGCATCGGGCTGTGGGAGGACGAGTGGTGGTACCTCCGCCAGGAAGGCCTGCACGAGACCGACTGGCGCGTCTACGTCGACGGCACGCGCGTCGACACGGTCCTGGCCGACACCGCGCACGCCCGCAACTACGTCGGTTACCTGATCGCCGACGAACCGGACATGAACAAGGCCTACGGCGACGAGTTCCACCCCGACATGCAGCCGTCGGCGATCCTCAAGGCCGCCGACGCGGTGCGCGCCAAGGACCCCACCCGGCCGACCTACCTCAACTTCAGCCCGTGGATGGGCACCCCCACCGGCGAGGTCGGTTACGGCTACATCGAGCAGTCCTACGAAGAGGACATGCGGACCTACTGCTCGGCCGCCGACATCGCCTCGGCCGACTACTACGGCTGGACCCACCCCGACCGCAACCACACGGTCGGCGCGTACAGCTACGGGCAGGTCATCGACACCATGCGCAAGTGGTGCGGTCCGGACAAGCCGCTGTACGGGTTCGTGGAGACCGGCCACCCGCACGACCGCGGTGAGACGATCACCCCGGACCAGCTGGAGTCGGCGGTCTGGAACACCATCCTGCACGGCGCGACGGGCATCAACTACTTCGCGCACAGCTTCCACACCGACGGCACCGGCGAGTACTCCAGCGTCCTGACCCGCCCCGACATCAAGGACCGCGTCACCGCCGTCAACGCGCTCCTGAAGTCCCTCGCCCCGGTCCTCAACTCACCCAACCTCCCCGGCGTGACCGCCACGAGCGACAACGGTATCCCGGTATCGGTCCTGCACAAGCAAGGCTGGCTGCTGGCCCAGACCGACGGCACCAAGGACCATCCCCGCAGCCGCTCCGCCCGCGTCACGCTCACCGTCCCGGTCTCCTCGGGCACGGCCACCGTCGTCGACGAGAACCGGACCGTGCCGATCGTGGACGGCCGGATCGTGGACGACTTCGGCCCCTACCAGGTCCACGTCTACCGGTTCTGAGCGGTCACCGCGGTCCTTGGATCGGTGGCAGGCCGCGGCGGACCTCCGCCGCGCCGCGCGCGTCGGCCGCGAGGTAGTCCGCGGCGATGGCCCGGCCGTTGACCACCAGGGCGGTGAACATCCTGGGCGCGTTGTCGGCGGAGCGCAGGGCCAGGTCGCGGGCCGGGTCGTAGTGGGTGCGGAAGGCGCGGGCGATCTCGTCGTCGCCGATGCCGGCCTCACCGGCCGAGACCGCCTGCCGGGCCCGCGTCCAGTCGGTCTCCAGCGTGGCGCCGGCTGTCTCGAGCGCGTCGAACACCCCTTCCGCCACCGTGGTGTCCATCTCGACGAAGCTCATCGCACCTCCCAGGTCTCGGTGTGCACCACGGAGCTGCCCCTGGTCTGGTACTCCTGCGCCACACCTGCTCGGTGGAACTCGCTGATGAAGCCGTCACTGGTGCCGGGAACCTTGAGCGGGCCTAACTTCACGCCCTTGTCGTAGTCGCCCGCCGTCCAGTTGTAGTGGTCGAAGACGTGCGACTGGTAGGTCACCTCGACCCGGTGCGCGCCGCCGGGCACGTCCGGCGGGTGCACGGTCACCAGACCGGTGACCGAGTGGTCGCCCGCGCCGACGCCCAGGTGCCAGTTCACGTTGTCGCCGGGGGTGACGTTGAACGTCTGCCAGCCGGACTGGAAGGGGATCGGCCGGCCGTAGTCGCCGTTCTCGATGGCCTGGTTGATGTGCGGCAGCGCCGCGTTGCCGAGCTGCAGCTCGACAGCGCCGCGCAACCGCGGCACGGCGTCGAACAGGTTGTCCGGGTTGATGTCCATCGGCGTCCCGGTGCCGTCGAAGTAGTGCGCGAGGTGATTGGCGCCGTCCGGCAGGAGCACGTGCGAGCCCTTGGCACCCTCGGTGTAGCCCTGTTCCAGCAACCACTGGTCGAGCCAGGAGGCGTCGGAGCCGAACTCACCCGCGCCGGCATCGGGTGCGGGCGGTGGTGGCGGCGGTGGCAGGTCGGGCGGCGCGCCCACGGTCGACGCGGCCCGGGCGAGGATGTCGTTCACCTCACCGGCTAGGTGGACCACGATCCTCGCCATGACCAGGGGGTCCAGCGGCGATGGCGGTCTGCCGAACACCAGCTGTTCGCCCGCCGACATGAGCGTGCGGATCGACGTCTTCGCCTGCCCGACCACCTCGGCCAACCGGCCGGCTTGCCGGGACAGCCCGCCCATCCCGACCGAAGTCCGGTCGACCCACCCCAGGTGCTCGCCGAGGCGCGCACCGTACGCCTTTCCGGCGTCATCCGGCCACGCGGTCGCCAGCGGCGTCGAGTCGAACCGGCTCGCGGCGTGCAGCGCCTCACCACCCACCCGCCAGCCGTCGGCGAGACCACCCGCGGCCACTTCGTCGGTCTGCGGCCAACCGCTCAACGGCTTGACCAACTGCCACAGCACACCCTCGGGCTCCGGGATCGCCACGGGTCGAACTCCTCTCGAGCCTCAGCGCGGCCCGCTCGGCACCAACCGCTCCACCGCCGCGGTCACCTGCCGCCGCGCCTCGGCATTGGCCTGCGCGACCGCCGCCACGACGCGCGCGGCGAGCGCCCGACTGTCGTGCTCCCGGTAGACCCGCGGGTTCACCTCCAGCGCGACCAGGTCCCCGATCCCGTTCACCGTCGCGGCGACCAGGCCGTCCGGCGAAACCCCATCGGCCCGGACGTCGGTGATCTCCCGGTGCGCCGCGCGCAAGTCCTCGACCAGCCGGTCATGAGCGGTGTCCATGGCGTCAGTGTCGACCGGCACCACCCCTGGCGGAGACCCGTGACCTGTTCAGGCCACCGGCACGCTAACGACCCACCCGTACCCGGCGATGGGAGCAGTGCGGAACCCCACCGCGACCGGCGACCCCACGGAGGCCAAGGTGCGCAGACAGATCCGCAAGGTGCTCGCCGTCGGTGGCGCGGTCGCGCTGGGCGCGGCACTGCTGCCCGGAACGGCCGTCGCCCAGGACCCGGTGCGCGTGCTCGGCTACGTCGCCAACAACGGCGGCGGGGTGTCCGTCCTGGACACCGCGACGAACGCCGTCACCACCACCCTCGTCGACTCCACCGGTGACTCGCCCTACGGCGTCGGCGTCGCCTTCGACGGCACCCGCGCCTACGTGACCAACGTCCGTGACGACACGCTGACCGTCATCGACACACCGACCAACACCGTGGACGCGGCCGTACCGGTCGGCGACGGCCCCGCCGGTGTCGTCGTCTCACCATCCGGCGGCCACGTGTACGTGTCCAACTACGCGGCGGGCACGGTGTCCGTGGTGGACGCGGCAACCCTGACCACCACCGAAACCATCCCGGTCGGCGCGAACGCCGACGGAATCGCCATCACCCCGGACGGCAAGCGGCTCTACGTGGCACACGACGTCGTCGGCGCCGGCACCGTCTCCGTCGTGGACACGACCACCAACACGGAGCTCGCCGACCTCCCGACCGGCAACACTCCGACCGCCGTCGCCGTGACACCCGACGGCACCAAACTGGTCGTGGTCAACAAGTTCTCGAACAACGTGGCCATCGTCGACACCACCTCCAACACCGTGACCGGCACGATCCCGGTGAGCTTCATCCCGCACGGCATCGCCATCTCCCCGAACGGCCACCGCGCCTACGTGA
This sequence comes from Saccharothrix sp. CB00851, assembly GCF_001905065.1. Classification (NCBI taxonomy): domain Bacteria; kingdom Bacillati; phylum Actinomycetota; class Actinomycetes; order Pseudonocardiales; family Pseudonocardiaceae; genus Saccharothrix; species Saccharothrix sp. CB00851. Next base: position 946 of record NZ_LWLC01000031.1, on the reverse strand, counting down.
CCAACAGCGAAGGCCACAGCCTCTCCGTCGTGGACCTCGACGCCCTGACCTCGATCGCCCAGGTCCCAGTGGGCAGCAGGCCGATCAACGTCGCCCTCACCCCCGACGGCCACAAGGCCTACGTGACCAACTACAACAGCGGCACGCTGTCCATTGTGGACACCACAACCCTCGCCGTGATTAACACCGTCCCCGTCGGCAAGAACCCGGTCGGCATCGCCATCCACGCCGTCCCGCCGGCACCGACCAAGCTCACCGCGGGTCACGCCCAACTACAACTGCGCCTCCTCGGCTTCACCGCCCGAGGCCTGGACGCCACCCTCACCGAATCCCACACCGGCAAACCGGTAGCAGGCAAACAAATCGCCTTCCGCACCATCAAAGGCCACCCCCTCTGCACCGCCACCACCAACGCCTACGGCAAAGCCCAATGCGACGCCAACGTCCCACTCCTGGTCGGCCTCTCCACCCTTCTCCAGGGCTACACCGCCAGCCACCCCGGCGACCTGACCCACGGCCGCTCCACCGCCCACGGCCCAATCGGCCTCCTCTAACTCCACCCCACCACCCCACCTCCACCTCCACTGGCACGCCCTTCCGCATATAGGAGGGCTTCGTGTCATCCCGCCGACCTGGCGCAGCCTTACCGCACGTGTCAAGGGCGGCGCGTGCGGCTTTGCCCGCTACTTCACTGGGACCTCGCGCCGCCCTTGACACGTGTGGTAACCCGGAGGGAGGTCGGTGGGATGACACGGAGTCCGGGACCACGCTGGGTCGGGAGTTCCCGATGCAACAAGAGCGAGGCGGGACCAGGGGATGTCATCCTGTTGATCTGCCCGTCCGGCGAGGACATGCTTTTGCTTTTGGTTGTTGCACTTAAGAACTACCAGCACGCCACTCAAGTCCGGCTCGATTTGACATGGGGCCCCTTACCTTGATCTTTAAC
>NZ_LWLC01000030.1:0-101292 GCF_001905065.1 Saccharothrix sp. CB00851 | reverse complement strand
CCATGATCAACCGGGGTGCACGTCACCGACCGGGACCTTAAACGGCAAGTTTAGGGCTCGTACTTATGCCGAATGTTGAACTCAGGGGTGCTGGGCGTTGGACTCTCGCGCGCTGAACGCAGGACTCTCGCGGTGGTGGTGTCGGTGGCGGAGATCAGGCCGAGCAGGCCGCGGCGGTCGGTGCGGGAGCGGGCGGCGAGGCCGACCACGACGGCCGCGAACAGCACGACACCGCCGTGCCCGGTCGAGATCAGCAGCAGGACCGGCAGCCACCACACCACGAACCGCAGCACCACCGCCCGCGCCGGCGCCATGCCGCCCGAGCGCGCGTCGGTCAGGGCGAGGTTGAACGCCACCTGCCCCGGCGTGGCCCGGTCGGCGCGCAGCAGCGGCACGACGACCGTGGAGACCACCGGCACCAGAACGCCGAGCACGGCCCCGAACCAGTCGGACACCGCGAGGTCCGTCAGCCGATGCGTCCCGGTGCCCTCACCTACCAGCACGAGCACCACCCGGCACGCGATCTGCACCAGGGCCATGGTGAGCAGGTCGCCCGCGAACGCCAGCCCCCGGCGCACCAGGCCGGGCGGCCCGGTGTCGGCCACGGGCTCCGGCACGGCCGCGGGCAGCCACCGGCCGACCCACCGCGCGAGCAGCCACCCGACGACCGTGCCCGCCGTGTTGGTCATCAGGTCGTCCACGTCGGCGATGCGGTACGGGCACGGGTAGAGGCCGAACACCGCCGTGCCCTGAATCGTCTCCACCGCGAGCGACACCAGCAGCCCGATCGCGGTCGCGACCACGACACCGCGCCGGAACCGGTAGCACAGCAGGAAACCCAGTGGGGCGAACAGCACCACGTTCAGCGCCACTTGGAGGAACGCGGGGCTGGTCGGCGAGAACCCGGCGGCGGCGATGTCGTCCAGCGACGCGAACGGCCGGGGCTGCCAGTAGTCGTGCGCCGTCCGGCCCGTGCAGAACCCGCCGGTCACGTCCGGCAGCGGGAACAGCGTGAACGCCAGCAGACCGCACCCGTACAGCGCGCCCGCCGCCGCCACGACCGCCGTCCACCCGCGCAGCCGACCGTGACGCCGGTACTGCCAGTGCACCCACGGCAGCACCGCCACCGGCACCAGCAGGGCGAACAGCACCAGCGTGATGATCGACTCGCTCAGCCGCACCGACACGGCGGCCACGCTAAGCCGTGCCTCCACCACCCGCCCGCCAGTCACCTGATCGAGTGGTCGAACCGACTTGGCCGCCGCACCGAACCCCTGTCGAGTGCTTCCACCGAGGGATGGGGGATCCATGGACGACTCAGCGGCCTGCGCGGCCACCCGTTACGCCAACCAGGTGCACGCCACCGTGGAACGCCTGGCCATCGCCAAGCGCTGGCCGCTCGTGCTGGCGGACGGCAACGTGCTGCTGCCCACCGGACGCGGCATCGGCGGCCTGCTGGTGGACGCCCGGCTCGGCGAGCGAGTCGAGGCGGCATTACCGGCCCTGGCCCTGTCGACCGACCTCTGGGCATTCCTGGTCGACACCACCGACGCCGCCCGATCACCCCTGCCACCACGGATGAGGCTGCTGGACAACGGTCACCACCTGCCGCTGCCACCCAGCGTCACCGCGGACGGCCCGGTGCGCTGGATCCACGAGCCCACCGACCACCTACCCCGCCTGGCCACCGTGCTGCGCCTGCTGACCCCGTTCGCACCGACGGTCACGGTCCCCCGCCCCGGCCGCTGGTGCCCACCACAACACCCCCGACCAGCCGCCAACGCGACCACCCCACGCTAGCCCCCGACCGCCTCGTGGTGTCCCAACCGCCACGCAGTCGTCCCGGCCGGCCGGCACGGTGGCAGCGGCCAGCCGGTGTGCCACCGCGGCCGCCCGACCCTGGCGGATGCCGCTGCCCAAGGCGCGGACACGGCGGCCCCGCGCGACGGCGGCCCAGCGCGACGGATGCGGTCGCCCCACCCGGCGGACACCGTCGCCGACCTGACGGATGCCGCCGCCCAACCCGGCGGACGCGGTCCCCGACCCGGCGATGCCGCTGTTGCGGCGGCACCGTCCGGCGGGCGGTGGCCGAGAGGGCAGTGGGCCGCTGGGGGCATGTGGCCGGTCGAGGCGGGCCTTGTTGTTTCTCCCGACGTTTCAGACGAATAATAACACCGTGTTCTTTGATGCCGGCAGCATGATCACCCGATCGTGCACACGGCCATCGGCGAAAGTGCAGGTCAGGAGGTGGCTGGGGTAACGCTCGCTGACTTCCATGCTCGGACGGCCACCGCAGCCCCAGCCGACGGACGCCGCCGCCCGACCCTGGCGGATGCTGCTGCCCAAGGCGCGGACACGGCAGCACCGCTTGGCTGATGCCGTCGCCCCACCCTCCCGATGCGGTCGCCCGACCTGGCGGATGCGGCAGCCCCGCGGCGGACGCGGTTGGCCGGGTGGTTCGGGCGGCGGCTTGGCCGGGCGGTGGCTTGGCCCGGTCAGCGTGGTCCGAGGCCGGTCTTGCCGTCCAGCAGTTCCCGCACCGCGTCGAGGTGGCCGGCGTGGCGGGCGGTCTCCTCGATCATGTGCAGCACGATCCGGCGCAGGTCGGTGGTCTCGGCCCCCAACGGGTCGGGGAACCGGCCCACCGGGCGGGTGTCCAGCGGCGTGGTGGCGAGGACGGCGTTCGACCGCTCGCACTGCTCCCGGTAGAAGGCGAAGACCTCCGCCGGTCCGCGTGGCGTGGTGAGGAGTGTCGGGTCGTCCGGCCACGGTAAGGGGTCGGCGTGGCCGCGGAGGATCTCCTGGAACCAGTGCCGCTCGGCGTAACCGAGGTGCTCGACCATGCCCAGCGGCGTCCAACCCGACGGCAGGACCGCCGTCCGCACAGCGTCCTCGTCGAGTCCTTCGAGGATCGCCAACACGGCACCGCGCTGAGCGTTCAGGAACAGCGACAGCGCCGCCTTTTCCTCGTCCTCCACCGGTCCGCCCCCTGTTGATCGGATCACGGCGGACGTTAACAGGCGGCACCGACAATTCCGGGTCACGGCGTCGGCAGCCGGACCTCGTCGGGGTCCTTGTCCGGCCGCAGCCCCCGCCACGACGAGTGCCGCAACCGTCCGTCGGTCGTCCACGTGCGGTACTCGACCTCGCCGACCAGCTCCGGCCGCACCCAGTGCGCGCGGCGGGCGTGGTCGGCGGGCACGGGGTCGACGAACGGCGAACCCTGCCGTGCCAACGGCCGCAGCCGCTCCTGCAGGTCCAGCAACGCCGAGTGGGTGAACCCGGTGCCGACCTTGCCCACGTACCGCAGCCCGTCGTCGGACCTCACCCCCAACAACAACGACCCGATCGTGCCCGCACGACGTCCGTCACCGGGCCGCCAGCCGCCGATCAGCACCTCCTGCGTGCGCACCAACGGCACCTTCACCCAAGCCGTCGACCGCCGCCCCGGCTCGTAGCGCGACGTCACCCGTTTGGCCACCACGCCTTCGAGCCCGTAGTCCTCGGCCACCGAGAGCACGTCCTCGCCGTGCGCCTCGATGAACGTCGGCGGCACGCGCACCTCCGCACGCCCGCCCAGCCCCAGGTCCGCGAGCTCCTGCCGCCGTTGCGCGTACGGTGCGCCGAGCAGCGACCGGCCGTCCACGTGGAGCAGGTCGAACACGTAGTACACGACCGGCACGCGAGCCACCAGGTCGTCACCTGGCCGGACGACGTGCATCCGGGCCTGCAACCGGCCGAAGTCGGGCTGCTTCCCGGCACCGAGAGCGACGATCTCGCCGTCCAACACAGCCTCACGTTCACCCAGAAGTGACGACAGCGCCCGCACCTCCGGGTAAGTCGCGGAGACCTCCAGGTCGTTGCGGGTCATCGCCCGCACCCGATCACCGCGCACGTAGGTGACCGCTCGGACACCGTCCCACTTGAACTCGAACGCCCACCCGGCCCCCGTCGGCAGTTGCCCCGACGACGCCAGCATGGGCCTGATCAACTCGGGGAACCCGGACTCGGTGCGCAACAGCATGCGACCGTCCCTTGTAGACGGACCACGGCCCGCCCAGTGTCACCCGCGCCGCCGGTGGCCGCACATCGGCGGCCACGATCGTGGGCGGTGCTGAGCGTGGTTGCGGCGGCCGCCTCGCTCCCGTCCGGGCCGACCTACACTGTGCGCCTGACTTCGGTGGGGGGACCCGGTGACAGTGAGTAGTGACGAGTTCATCCGCATTGTGAACGCGCTCGTCGACGTCAAGCGCGCTGAAGGCAGCGACTACAGCTCCTTCAGCGTGCACGGCAAGCGGTTCGGCTACTACTGGCCGCGCACGCAGACCGTCGGGCTGAAGCAACTGCTGTCCGAGCAGCAGGCGCTGGTGGCCGATCGGCCGGACGTGTTCGAGGAGCAGTTCACCTCCGGCGGTTTCGGCTGGGTGGTCGTCTACCTGGCCGGGATCGAGGCCGACGAGCTGTCCGAGCTGGTCTTCGAGGCCTGGCGGCTGTCCGCGCCCGAGGAGCTGGTCGCTCAGGTGCCCGACCCGGCGCAACGCGCGCGGTGACGCCCGCCGCTGTTGACGGCGGCGAACTGCTCAAGCATCATTGAGTCAATGGGTACTGACTGGCCTTCGGGCACGGTGGCGCGCGCACGCGTGCACGCGGCGTTGGGCGAGCCCGCCCGGCTGGCCGTGGTGGACCTGCTCGTGCTCGGCGACGCCTCACCCGGCGAGGTCGGTCGCGAGCTCGGGTTGCCCAGCAACCTGCTCGCCCACCACGTGAAGCTGCTCGAACAGGCGGGGATCGTGGAGCGGTCCCGGTCGGAGGGCGACCACCGGCGCACCTACCTGCGGCTGCGCACCGCCGCGCTCGGCGACCTCGTGCCGAGCGGCCTCCGGCAGGCGCCACGCGTGGTGTTCGTGTGCAGCCACAACTCGGCCCGCTCGCAGCTGGCCGCCGCGCTGTGGAAGCGGCGCAGCAGCGTCCCGGCCGCCAGCGCGGGCACCCGACCGGCACAACGCGTGCACCCGCTGGCCGTCGCCACGGCCCGCACGCACGGGCTGTCGCTGACCCGTGCCCGCCCTCAGCGCCTCGACGACGTGCTGCGTCCCGACGACCTCGTGGTCGCGGTGTGCGACAACGCCCACGAGGAACTCACCGACGACGCCGACCGGTTGCACTGGTCCGTGCCCGATCCGGCCGCGGTCGGGACGCCGGACGCGTTCGACGCCGCCTTCCACGACCTCTCCGATCGCGTCGAACGCCTCGTGCCCGCCGTCCGCCCCGCCGTCGAGGGATCCTGAATGCCCCGCCCGCTCCCCCACCGGCTCCTGGCCGAGTACCTCGGCAGCCTGCTGCTCGCCGCCCTGGTGATCGGCTCCGGCATCGCCGCGCAACGCCTCTCACCCGGCGACGTCGGCCTGCAACTGCTGGAGAACGCCGCGGCCACCGCCGTGGGCCTGTACGCCATCATCCTGGTCTTCGGGCCGGTCAGCGGCGGTCACTTCAACCCGGTCGTGTCCGTCGTGGACGCCGCGTTCCGCGGTCTGCCCTGGCGTGACGTGCCGCCGTACGCGCTGGTCCAGGTGCTCGGTTGCGTCACCGGCGCGGTGCTGGCCAACACGATGTTCGAGGCGGCGCCGGTCAGCATCAGCACCACCGAACGGGCCACGCTCGCGCACGGGCTGTCCGAGGTCGTCGCCACCACCGGCCTGCTGCTGGTCGTCTTCTCGCTGGTCCGCACGGGCCGGGCCGCGCTCGCACCGGCCGCCGTGGGCGCGTACATCGGCGCCGCGTACTTCTTCACCAGCTCCACCAGCTTCGCCAATCCCGCCATCACCGTCGGCCGCGTGTTCAGCGACTCGTTCGCCGGGATCGCGCCGTCGTCCGTACCGGTGTTCGTGCTGGCGCAGCTCGTCGCCGTCGTGGTGGCCGTGCCGCTCCTGCGCACTCTCCACCCGGCCGAACCGACCGTCACCACCGTCACCGAAGGACACGTCCGTTGAGCCGCACCAAGCCCGAAGTCCTGTTCGTCTGCGTCCACAACGCCGGTCGCTCGCAGATGGCCGCCGCCCTGCTCCAGCACTACGCCCTCGGTCGCGTCACGGTCCGTTCGGCCGGCTCCGCGCCCGCCGACCAGGTCAACCCCGCCGCCGCCGAGGCGCTGGCCGAACTCGGCCTGGACATCACCTCCGAAGTGCCGTCCAAGCTGACCACCGAGGACGTCGAGGCCTCCGACGTCGTCATCACCATGGGCTGCGGCGACACCTGCCCCGTCTTCCCGGGCAAGCGCTACCTCGACTGGGACCTCGAAGACCCGGCCGGCCAGGGCGTCGACGCCGTCCGCCCGATCCGCGACGACATCGACCGCCGCGTGCGCGGCCTGCTCGCCGAACTCCTCGACGGACCCGCCTGACCGTCGAGTCACCGGGTCCCGGCCGGAGCCGCCCCCACTCCGGCCGGGACCTGCCTACACCCGGTCGGGACCGTGCTGCGACGATGGTCCCGCCGCGCGCTCGGCGCGTGCCCGCGGTCCACTGTGGTCCTCGACCACACCGTCGAGGACCGACCCGGAGGTAACCCGATGAGTGCGCGTTTCCAGGAACTGGACTGGCGTCGGACGCCGCTGGGCGAACTGGTGCTGCGCCGCCGGTGGGACCCCGTCTTCGACCGCGAGGTCCACGAGATCAAGCTCAACGACGAGTTCCTGATGTCCAGCCTGTTCACCGTGTCCGAGGTGGAACTGGCGCACTTGGCGCTCGCGGACCTGCACGGGCCGCTGGACGTCGTCGTGGGCGGACTGGGCTTGGGCTACACCGCGCGGACCGTGCTGGAGAACCCGGACGTGCGGTCGATGATCGTCATCGACGCGCTCGGCGAGGTCATCGAGTGGCACCAGCGCGGCTTGCTGCCCGGTGGGCAGGCGCTGGCGTCCGATCCGCGTTGCCGGCTGGTCCACGCGGACTTCTTCGCGCTCTCGCGCTCCGACCAGGGTCTGGACCCGGCGGACCCCGAACGGCGCTTCCACGCCATCATCGTCGACATCGACCACTCGCCCCGGCACCTGCTCCACCCGGACAACGCCGACTTCTACCAACCCGAAGGCCTGCGCCGCGTGGCCGCCCGCCTGGACCCCGGCGGCGTGTTCGCCCTCTGGTCCAACGAACCTCCCGACGACGCCTGCACCGCGGCGCTCGCCGACCGGTTCGACCGGGCCCGCGCCGAGGTCGTCCGCTTCCACAACCCGCTGCAACAACGTGAGGCGACGGCCACGGTCTACCTGGGCACGACCCCCGCCTGACCTGGCGGCGTCCGTCCGGACTCCGGCCGACCGCGCCGTCGTCAGAAGCGGACCAGCGCGGTGCCGGTGATGAACTCGTAGGCGAAGTTGACGAAGAAGAACCCGAAGAACAGCACGTTCAGCACCAACAGGACGTAGTGCCACGGCCTCGGCCGGGCCGGTCGCGGCAGCTTCGAGTTCAGGTACATCAACGCGAACGGGAAGATCAGCGCGCCGAGGTTCGACATGTTGGCCGAGATCTGCACCAGTTCCACCGGCAGCGCCAGGTGCAGCGCGCCCGCGATGACGGCCAGCACCAGCAGCATGAACGGGTAGCAGAACCGCCGCGGGTCGCCTTCGACCAGCTTGCGCAGCCGCGGGCTGGTGGCGTGCACGGCATCGGTGAAGTTGCGGACCAGCGCCTCGAAGCGTGCCGTCAGCGTGATCAGGAAGACCACGACGAGCAGCCCGATCGCGAGCAGCCGCACCCACTCGACCTCGTTCGGCTGGTGCACCCGCCCGGTGATCAGCGCGAACAAACCCTGCCCCGCGCCCGCCGCCCAACCGCCGAAGATGAACGCGAAGTAGAACAGCAGCAAGGAGAACGGCACCCAGAACTTCCAGCCCGGCGGCACCCGGCCCCAGCCGACCACCGGCACCTCGCCGGTCGCCACGACGTACCGGGAGATCTCGACGTTGTAGCAGGTCTGGAGCACGGCGGAGACGAGGATGACCCAGCCGACGCCGATGAACCCGTACTGGCCGACGGCCTGCGGCCCCAACAGCCACTCGCCGCTGCCGATGGAGATGCCCAACGCGATCAGGCTCGGGCCGACCACGAACTGCACCACCTGGCGCGGGCCGAGACGGCGGACGCGGAAGACCTCTTCCGGCTCCGGGAGGTCGTCCAGGGCGAGCGACGGCCTGCCGGTACCGAGCAGGAACGTGGGCTGCGTCATCCAGACCTCCCAGGTTCACCCCATTATCGAACAGCCGTCAAGGCCCACTTCCCACCCGGACCGACCGAAGTGCCCGAAATAATTTCCGGCTCCGCGTTCACACCATCGGGTAATCGACAGCAACCAAGACCCTGCATACCGTGGTAACCGGATCGAAAAACGGACGATCCAACGCAATCGAATCTGGGGGTTCACCGTGAGGAAGTCTCTGTCAGCTTTGTTGATCGCCGCCGCGCTGAGCGTCGGAGTGGTGGTGACACCGGCCTCCGCCGCACCTCTGGAGTCCGGCTACGGGTGCAATTCGCTGGACAGCGGCATGCTGTGCCTGGCCGTCGAGGCCCGCAATGTCGGAGTCGTGTACGCCAAGGGTTCCGGCAACCCTGTCTGGGTGCGTTTCGGCTATGACCACGCCGGTGGCAGCCACGCGTCCCCGGAGGAGGTCGAGATCTACCCCGACGAGACGAAGGGCACGGCCTGGCTCGAGCAGAACCTGCAGTGCGGCCAGGACATCGTCGGCTGGATGGACGTCCGCGGCCAACGCCGCTTCCAGACCCCGCCGGTCCGCATCTGCTGAGCACACTCAGGGGCTGCCCCCGACCGCAACCGCGGTCGGGGGCGGCTTCATGTGACCGCATCTCCAGGTCGCCGGGCCTCCATGCGATGACATCTCCGTATGACCGCATCTCCACGCGACAATGCCGAGCCTTCCAGCACACCACCCTTCGCGCCTGATCCCCACCCTTTCGACGCACTGCCCCATCCCGTTTGCCCATTTGCACCGCACACCACTCTCCGACCTCCCTTGGCAATTACCGGGAAGGCCGGAGAGTGTGGAAAAGCGAGACCGTCAGAGACGGGTCGGGATGTTGAGGTCGGCACCGATCTGGAATGCCGTGACCGAGTCGGGGTTGACCGTCAGCCATCCCGGACCGAGGTCGCCGTGCTTGACCATCAGGGCACCATTCCGCACGACCGCGACGCGCACACCGTCGAGTTGGAAAGCATCGACCGCTTGTTCCTGGGAAACCCACGGCGCGGTCAAGTCGCCTTCCTTGGCGAACAGCTCACCGGACCCCTCCAGCACGGCGATCCGGTCGGTGTCGAGCTGGAAGTCGGCCACCGAATCGGCGGCCACGGTTTCCCAACCGGGGCCGAGGTCGCCCTCCTTCACCAGCAGCGCCTCGCCCACCAGGGCGGCGATGCGGTCGCCGGACAGTTGGAACCGGCTCACGCCGTGCTCCTGCGACACCCACGGCGCGGTCAGCTCCTCGTCCTTCACCAGCAGCTCGCCGTTCTTCAGCACGCCGATCCGCGCACCGAAGAGCTGGAAGTCCGCCACACCGGTCTCGGCGGTGATCCACCCCGGTCCGAGATCACCTTCCTTCACCAGGAGCGTGCCATCCTGCTTGAGCACGCCGACGCGGTCGCCGTGAAGCTGGAACTTCCGCACATCCGCCTCCTGGAACACCGGATCGGCGTCCAGACCGCCTTCCTTGACCCACAGCTCGCCGTGGTCGAGGTAGCCGATCCGGTCGCCCCACAGCTGGAAGTCCGTCACCGAGTCCGGGTTCACCACCTGCCAGCCCGGACCGAGGTCGCCTTCCTTCGCCAGCAACGCACCCTGGTCGTTGAGCACGGCGATCCGCTTGCCCGACATCCCGAACCGCCGGACACCGCCTTCTTGCAACACCGGGTCGGAACCCAACTCGCCCTCGGCGACCCACAGCTCACCGTGGTCCACGTACCCGACCCGATCGGCACCCGGCGCCGGACCGCTCCCCGTGCCGCCGGGAAACAGCCGCAGCGCGCCGAAGTAGTCGCGGTGGCGGGAGTGGTCGGACACCTTCACCAGCTGGCCGGACTGCGGCGCCTCCACGATCCACCCGTCACCGAGGTACATCGCGACGTGGTGGATCTTGCCCGCCGTGGCGCCGTAGAACAGCAGGTCGCCCGGGACCAGCGGGGCCAAGCCCTCGTCCCGCGAGAACCGGCCGACCGCCCGCGAACTCTGCCACTGGATGCGGGTGGTCCCGTCGATGATGTCCTCGCCCACGGCCAACGCGTAGGCGTACCGGACGAATCCGGAGCAGTCCAGGCCTCGCACGTGGCAGTCGTTGGGCGCACCGTGCGCCGGATCGCATATGCCGTAGGTGATCCCCGGCTCCTTGCCGTGCCCACCACCCCACGAGTACGGCGTACCGACCAACCCGCAGGCCTCCGCGACCGCACGCTCCGCCTCGACCGCCGCACCACCGCCGAGCACACCGCAGTCCGGCGCCGCTCGAGCGACCTGGCCGGCGTGTGCCGCCGGCACGATCCCGAACGCGATGACCGCAGCGAGGAGCAGCCTCACCAACGTGGTCGTCATGTTGTCCTCCTTGAAGTTTCCGCGCCCCGACAAGGGCCAGCTGTGACTGATGGGTCCGGTCCCGCTCGAGGGGTCACTGCCGGCGCAGCGCCGCCATCGATTTACTTGGTCTTGCACCGCTCATCGAGATCCGCGCGGCGATGCCCACGGGCCGCGTTGCCGGGCCCCACCATCCGGCGGCATTGCCGGCGCCTCGCGGATTGGCCGGCGGTGAGTGGCTGGTCGCCGCGGGTTTGGGATGCGAGGGGCGCGGCGTTGCGGCTGGCCGGGTCAGCGCCGGTTGCAGTTGATGTGGCCCGGTGGGAGTTCGCCGCCGTTGAAGTGGCGCAAGGCTTCCTTGAAGTCGGCGCAGCGGCGCGGGTCCTCTTGCGCCGGGTTCGCGTAGCCGATGTTCTTGCTGACGCCGCCCATGTCGAGGGCGTCGGCGTAGTCGTTGGTGTTCGGTCGGGCGACGGTCCAGTAGTAGCGGGCGACAGGTGCGCTCCACTCGAGCGTGGCCACGTCGTTTGGTGTGGTGACGAAGTCGTGGCCCAGGTGCTCCCCCGCGCCGCGGTAGTTGGCGACGCCGGTGAGCTGGATGTAGCCGCGACCGCGGTAGTTGCTCGGGTTGCCCGCCTCCTGGGCGTTGTAGCGGAACCCGCTCTCCCGGCGCAGGGTCGCGACGAACGCGGCGATGCGCGCGGGGTTGTCGATCCGGCCCTCGCGCATCTCCTCGTTCAGCTTGGGCAGGCCCTCCTCGATCAGGCGCTCGTCGCCGAGGTAGCCGAAGATCGCCTTCAGGTCCGCCAACGACACCAGGCCGGAGGCGCGCGGCGGCAGCACGAGCCGGAAGCCGGTGACGTCGGCCGGCGCGGCGGTGTGCCAGCCCGGCCCGAGGTCACCCGCCTTGACGAGCAGGGCACCGTCCTTGACGGCCGCGACCCGGTCGCCGGCGAGCAGGAACGCGGACACGCCGTCCTCCTGGTGCACGAGCTCGGCGTCCAGCGGCCCTTCCTTCGCCCACAGCGAACTGCCCTCGGTGAACGCGATGCGGTCGTAGTCGAGTTGGAAGTCGGTCACCGAGTCGGCGTTCACGGTGAACCAACCGGGCTCCAGGTCGCCGCCCTTCACCAGCAGCGAGCCGTCGGCCTTCAGCACCCCGATCCGGTCACCGGAGAGCTGGAACTTCCGCACGTCCCGCTCCTGGAACACCGGGTCCGCGCTCAGGTCACCCTCCTTGACCCACAGCTCGGAGCCTTCCGCGAAGGCGATGCGGTCACCCGAAAGTTGGAAATCCGTCACCGAATCGGGGTTGATCACCTCCCACCCCGGCCCGAGATCACCCTCCTTCACCAGCAGCGAGCCATCGTTCTTCAGCACGCCGATCCGGTCGCCGTGCAGCTGGAACGCCCGCACGTCCCGCTCCTGGAGCACCGGCTCGGCGTCCAGCGCACCCTCCACCACCCACAGCTCACCGTGGTCGAGGTAGCCGATCCGGTCGTCCTCCAACTGGAACCCGGTGACCGAATCGGGGTTGACCGTGTGCCAACCCGGCTCCAGATCACCCTCCTTTACCAGCAAGGCACCGGCCCTGACCACCCCGATCCGGTCACCGAAGAGGTCGTAGTCGGACACACCCTCCTCCTGGAGCACCCACGGCGCCGCTATGTCCCCCTCGTTGGCGTACAGCCGGTCCCCCTGCAGCACGGCTATCCGCCCGCCCGTCGGCCGGTCCCGCTCCGCCGCGGCGGACGGCGGCACGACGGGCCCCACCAGCGCCAGTGCCGCCAAGACCAGCGACATCCCCGTTCGACCGCGCGAAGTGCACGACATGGTTCCTCCCCCTGTTCCGCGATGTGGGGTGAACCGTGGCAGGGGGTGATGACGGCTTGTTGACGTTCAGTGACGGCTCGTTGACGCGCGACGGAAGACCGATCGACGGCACCCGTACCATTCAAGTACTCCGAATGGCGTATCAGGTGGGGCGGCGGCGATGTGGGAGTTCGGTGTGCTGGGGCCGTTGACCGCGCGACGGGACGGGGTCGCGGTTACCCTGTCGGCGGCCAAGCACCGCGTGGTGCTGGCCGCGCTGCTGCAGCAGCCGGGTGCGGTCGTGCCGGTCGACACGCTGGTCACGGCGTTGTGGGGCGACGAACCGCCGGACCGGGCCCGCAGCACGTGCCAGGCGTACGTGATGCGGCTGCGACAGGCCCTCGGCGACGGCGCCGTGGTGCGCACCTGCCCCGGCGGGTACCTGGTCGACGTCACCCCCGAGCAGGTCGACGTGGGCCGGTTCGCCGCCCTGACCAAAGAGGCAGGCGTCGCCACCCGACCGGAGGAACGCGCCGAGCTGCTGCACCGCGCGTTGACGCTCTGGCGGGGACCGGCGCTGGTCGACGTGCCGTCGGAGTCGCTGCACCGGGACGTGGTGCCCGCCCTGACCGAGCAGCGGTTGCGGGCGCTGGCACAGCGGGTCGACGCCGACCTCGCGCTAGGCAGGCACGAGGAGCTGGTCGGCGAGCTGACCGCGCTGACCGCCGAACACCCGTTCCAGGAGAGGTTCTGGGCGCAGCTGATGCTGGCGCTGCACCGGTGCAACCGGCAGGCCGACGCGCTGCACGTCTACCAGGAGCTCGACCGCACGCTGGTGGAGGAGCTGGGGTTGCGGCCGGGCGAGGAGGTGCGCGCGCTGCAGGAGGCGATCCTGCGGGAGGACCCGGCGCTGGCCGCCCCGACGGCACGGGTGGTGCGCGTGCGGCCCGCCGTGCCACCCGACATCGGCGACTTCGTCGGCCGCGACGAGCTGATCCGCGAGGCCGAGGAACGGCTGCGCGCCACCGGCGGGGCGGCCGCCCCGATCGTGGTCCTGTCCGGTCCGCCCGGTGTCGGCAAGTCGGCGCTGGCGGTCCACCTGGCGCACCGGTTGAACGCGGAGTTCCCCGACGGTGTCCTGCACGTCAACCTGCACGGTTACTCGAACACGCGGCCGACGTCGCTGACGCAGGCGCTCGGCTACTTCCTGCGGGTGCTGGGCATGCCCGCCGAGCAGGTGCCGCTGGCGCAGGACGAGCAGGAGTCGCACTACCGGGCGATGCTGAGCGGGCGGCGGATGCTCGTGGTGCTGGACAACGCGGCCGACGCCGACCAGGTGCGGCCCCTGCTGCCCGCCGACGCCGCCTGCGCGGCTTTGGTGACCAGCCGCAGCGAGCTGCGCGGCCTCACCGCGTTGCAGGGCGCCCGCCGGTTGTCCCTCGACGTGCTCACGGAGACCGAGGCGCGGGAGTTGTTGGCCGCGATCCTCGGCGCCGACGCGGTCGAGGCGGAGCCCGCGGCGAGCGGGCTGCTGGCCGGTCTGTGCGCGCGGCTGCCGTTGGCGCTGCGGATCGCCGCGGCCAACCTGTCCGCCCGTCCCCAGCCCGACATCGCCGACTACGTGGCCGAACTGCAGCAGGACGACCGCTTGGCGGCCCTGGCCGTGGAGGGTGACGACAGCGCCGCCGTGCGCAGCACGTTCAGCGCGTCCTACGCGGCCCTGACGCCGCAGGCACAGGTGCTGTTCCGGCGGCTGGGGCTGCTGCCGGGCACGGACTTCACCGCACCGGCCGCCGCCGCGCTCCTCGGGGTGCCGTTCGGCACGGCCACGCGGCTGCTCGAAGCCCTGGCCGCGGCGAGCTTGGTGCAGCAGCACGCGCCCCGCCGCTACCAGTTCCACGACCTGCTGCGGCTGTACGCGCGCACGCAAGCCGCGGAGGAGGATCCCGAGCCGGAGCGGACGGCCGCGCTGCGCCGCTGGCTCGAACACTGCCTGCACACCGCGGACGCGGCGGCCGAACTGCTCAACCCGACGTTGAGCAGGCTGCCGCGGCCCACGCCGAGCAGCGAACCGGTGGTGCCCTACCTGGGCAACGGCGCCGAGGCCGCGGCCTGGTTCGCCGCCGAACACGTGAACCTCGTCGCCGCCATCGAGCACGCCGCGACGGCCGCCCCCGAGTTGTGCTGGCACCTGGCCGACGCGGTGCGCGGCTACCTGTACTCGCGCCGGCTGGACGCGGACCTGCTCGCCGCCACCGACACGGCACTGGCCGCCGCACGGGCGCACGGCCAGCGGGACGTGGTGCCGTTCCTGCACAACAGCCGCGGGATGCTGCACTGGAGCCGCGGTGACTACGACTCGGCGATGCGCGACCTGGACGTCGCGCTGGAGGGTCACCGGGCCGCCGGGTCACGGACGGGTGAGGCCGTGGTGCTGAGCAACCTCGGCATCGTGCACTTGGAGTTGGGTGAGGTCGACACGGCGGTGGAGCACACGTCACGTGCCCTGGTGTTGTGCCGGGAGCTGGGCGACCGCCGCACGGAGGCCGCCACGCTGGTGAACCTCGGCTTCATGCACCTGGAACGCGGTGAGCTGGACCGCGCCGAGGAGCACCTCCAGGTCGCGCTTACCTTGTGCGAGAAGTTGGGCTTGACGCACACGGGTGCGACCGCGCGCAACAACCTCGGCGGTGTCCGGCTGCGGCAGGGCCGGTTGAACGAGTCGCTGTCGCACCACAAGGCCGCCCTGGAGACCTACCGACGCCTGCACGCGCGGCACGACGAAGCGGAGGTGCTGCAGAACCTCGCCGCCACGCACCGCGAGGCCGGGCGTTACGAGGAGGCGGTCGAGTGCGGCACGCAGGCGTTGGAGCTGGCCAGGCGGACCGGCAACATGCGTTACGAGGCGGACGCGTTGAACACGCTCGGCTCGACGGCGTTGCGTTCCGGCGACCGGGCCACCGCCCGGCGCAGGCACCGCGAGGCTTTGGTGTTGAGCGCGCACGCCGGGTACACGCAGGGGCAGATCACCGCCTGGCTCGGCGCGGGCCGGGAGCTGCGTGCCGCCGGGCGGGCCGGCGAAGGGCTGATCGAGGTGCAGGCGGCGCTGAGGCTCGCCCGTAACTCCGGGTTCCGGCTGCGTGAGGCGCAGGCGCTGGTGGAGGCCGCGCGCATGGAACTGGACCTGCGTCACCACGATGCCGCGCGCGACCTGGCAGGGAAGGCGCTGCGGCTGCACCGGGAGATCGGCGACCCGTTCGGCCAGGCGCAGGCGCTGCGCCTGCTCGGCTCGCTGGCCCGGCGGCCGGAGGAGGCCGAGGAGCTGTGGCAGGCCGCCCTCGCGCTGTTCCAGCGGATCGGCGCGGCGGAGATCACGGAGATGGCCTTGCTGCTGCACCGGGTGAAGTCATCATGGCGTCAACCGGAAGTCATCGACCTCTCGGAAGGTGTGCAGCAGACCGCACCCTGACGAGAGGACCGCGCCATGCCAGGCTTTCCCCGGCGCACGTTCGTGCGCGGCTCGCTGGCCGCCGTGGCGCTCACCGGCCTCGGCGCCGCCGCGGGTCGTTCGCCCGCCCCCGCGTTCGGCGCGACCGCGCGCGAACTCGAGCCCGTGCGTGCGGCGATCGGCAGGCTGCTCGGCGAGAGGGCCGCCGCCGGGTTCGTCCTCGAAGGGCTCGAACCGGCGCCCGGCGAGGCCGACGCGTTCGAGATCGGCGGTCGGCCCGGGGCGGTCCGGGTCGCCGGCAGCAGCCCGGTCGCCCTGCTCTCGGGCGTGCACTGGTGGCTCAAGCACGTGGCGGGCGGTCACCTGTCGGGCAACGGCGACCGCGTCGTGCTGCCCGCGGAAGTGCCCGCGCCGGACGGACCGATCCGGCAGTCCACCGAGCTGGCCGAGCGCTATGCCTACAACTTCACCGTTTTCGGCTACACCACACCGTTCTGGGGCTGGTCGGAGTGGGAGCGGGAGCTGGACCTCCTCGCCGCGGCCGGCGTCAACCGCGCGCTGGCGCTGACCGGCCAGGAGGTGGTCTGGTACGAGACGTTCCAGGACTTCGGGCTGTCGGAGTCGGAGGTCCGGCAGTGGATCGCGCAGCCCGCCCACCAGCCGTGGCAGTGGTACGGCGAGATCACCGGGTACGACGAGGGCGCGTCGGCCCACAGCGGACCGGTGAGCGCCGGGCTGCTGCACCGACGGCGCGACCTGGGCAGGCGGATCGCGGACCGGATGCGCGAGTTGGAAATCACGCCGGTGTTCCCTGCCTTCGTCGGCCACGTGCCCGACCGGGTGTTCGCCGAGCGGAACCCGGGCGTCCACGTCGTCGCGCAGGCCGATTACGCGGGCCACCCGCGGCCGTACTGGCTGGACTGCACCGAACCGCTCTACGCGGCCGTGGCGGACCGGTTCTACCGCGCGCAGGCCGAGCACTTCGGCACCACCACGCACTACTCCAACGACCTGTTCCACGAGGTGGGCGACGAGGAGCTGCCGTCCCTGCTGGACGGTGCCGACCTGGGCGCGGCGGCGGTCGCCGTGCAGGAGGCGTTGGCGCGGGCGGTGCCGGGAGCGCGGTGGCTGGTGCAGGGCTGGCAGGCCAACCCGCGCCGCGACCTGCTCGACGCCGTCGACGAGAGCCGGGTCGTGGTGCTCGACCTCGACTCCGACGACTCGCGCAAGTGGCAGGAGACCGACGCCTACTGGGGTGCGCCGTGGTGCTGGGGCACCATCGGGAACTTCGGCGGCAGGCTGGGCATGTTCGGCACCCTGGTCGAACCCGGTCGTACGCTGCCCGAGGTGCGGGTCGACCCGGCGCGCCGTCGGCTCGTCGGCACCGCGGTCGTGCCGGAGGGCATCCGCCACAACCCGGTCGTGTTCGACCTGCTCGGCGAGACGCCGTGGCGGCGGGAACCGGTCGACCTGGCGGTCTGGGTGCGCGGCTACGCCCGCCGTCGGTACGGGGGTGACGACCCGCACGCGGCCAGGGCGTGGGCCATCCTGCTCCGCACCGCCTACTCCTACGCCTCCACCGGCCACACCAGCGGTGAAGGACCGCACGAGACTCCTTTCGCGGCCGAACCGGCGCTCACGGTGGGGTCGGTGTCGCAGTGGGGTCCGGCGCAGTGGCGCTACGACCCGGCCGAGTTCGCGCCCTGCCTGACCGAACTCCTGGCCGTGGCGCCGGAGCTGCGGGTGACCGAGACCTACCGGTACGACCTGGTCGACGTGACCAGGCAGGTGCTGGCCAACCGCGGTCGGCTGCTGCTCGACCGGTTGCGCGCCGCGTACGAGGCGCGTGATCGCGAGGCGGTCGTGCGGCACGGTGCGCGGTTCCTGCGTGCCTTGGACCTCTGCGAGGAGGTGCTGGGCACGCACGAGGACTGGCTGCTGGGCCGGTGGCTGGCGCAGGCCCGGAGCTGGGCCGACGACGAGGAGGAACGCGCGTCGCTGGAGTGGAACGCACGCACGATCATCACCACGTGGAGCGTCCACGCCGCGCCGACCTTGCATGAGTACGCCCACCGCGACTGGCACGGCCTGCTCGGCGGCTACTACCGGTCGC
This sequence comes from Saccharothrix sp. CB00851, assembly GCF_001905065.1. Classification (NCBI taxonomy): domain Bacteria; kingdom Bacillati; phylum Actinomycetota; class Actinomycetes; order Pseudonocardiales; family Pseudonocardiaceae; genus Saccharothrix; species Saccharothrix sp. CB00851. The sequence continues at coordinate 83,349 of NZ_LWLC01000030.1, read as the reverse complement.
GGTGGACGCGGTTCCTCGACGCGCTGCCCGCCACCACGGCGTCGGGTGAGCCACCGGTGTTCGACGACTGGGCCGAGCGCGGGGCCGCTTGGAGCCGGGGCCGTGAGCCGCACGACACCCGGCCGACCGGGGAGCCGTACCCGGTCGCGGCCCGGATCGCCGCCGAACTGGCCGCCGACCCGATCTGACCCGCACCAGCACACCACCCGAGGACCAGCCATGACCACGATCACCAGACGTACCCTGCTGAGGGGTGGGCTGCTCGCCGCCACCGGCGTCATCACCACCCGGCTCGGGGGCACCGCCGCCGCCGAGCCGCACCGGGACGGGTTCGCGGTGGCCTACAACGACCTCGTCATCACGCCCCACGCGCCGCCGTGGCCGAGCCTGTGGATGGGCGGTTACGGCTGGACGAAACGCGGCAGCCAGGGCGCGGTGGCCCGTGACCTGCACGCCCACTGCCTGACCTTGCGCGACGGCGACCGCGGCGTCCGGGTGCTGGTGCGGGTCGACGTGGTCGGCATCCCGCGTGACGTGCACCAGGAGATCCGGCGGAGGGTGTGCGACCAGGAGCGGCTGGTCGCCTCGCCGGACTTCCTCATCGTCGCCAGCCACACGCACAGCGGCCCGTTCCTCGGCGACACGCACCCGGACCCGTACGTGCTGATGGGCCTGGAACCGGCGGACATCGACGCGGTCAACGGTTCCACGGCGCTGTTCGTCGACCTGGTGGTCGAACTGGTCCGGCGGACCGTCGGTGAGCAGCCGATCCCGGCGACCCTGCACTACGCCGAGGGCTCGGCGGAGATCGGCTTCAACCGGGCGGGGCTCGACCACGTCATCACCGACGTGCCGGTGCTACTGGTCCGCGACACCGACGACGGCGCGCCGCTGGCCGTGCTGTTCGGTGCGACCTGCCACCCGGTGTGCCGCGGCCGTGACGACGTCTTCGACAGCGACTTCGTGGGCGCCGCGGCGGAGGCGGTCGAACGGGAGCTCGGCGTGATGGCGTTGTTCTTCCAGGGCACCGCGGGCGACCACGATCCGGTCGGCGGCCAAGGCCCGCACCGACCGGCCGAGCTGGGGCGGGTCCTGGCCGATGCCGTGTTGGAGGTGGTGCGGCGCGACCGGTTCACCCCGGTGACGGGGCCGGTGCGCGGCGAGCTGATCGAGGTGCAGCTGCCGTTCTCGGTCGATCTGGGTGATCCCGGCGCGGTGGCCGAGTTGGAGCGCAAGTACCGGTCGCGGTTGGACGGCCACCTCGGGCAGGCGGAGGTGCGGCACGCCGAGGTCGTGCTGAGACGGCTGGGCGACGGCAGCTTTCCCCGGAGCTTTCCGATGCCCTTGCAGTGCTGGAAGTTCGGCGGGTTGACCGTGCTCGCGTTGGCGCACGAAGTGCTCAGCAGCTACCACGTGCTGCTCAAAGGGCTGGCGGGGCGGTTGGGCACCGGGCCTCTGTGGATCATGGCCTACGCCAACGAGACCCAGGGGTACGTGCCGGCCGACGAGACGTCGTGGCGCGGTGGGTACGAGGCAGGTTGGGGTGCGGGTGATCCGCACATCACCGGCGCCGGCAGCAACATGGTGGCCTACGGCTGGCCGGCGCCGCTGCGCGGTTCACCGGTCGGCGCCGACCCGGCCACACCGGACAGCACCGAGGCGATCGTGTTGTCGGCGTGCGAAGGGCTGTTGCGATGACCGCGTTGCACCTGAGCTTCGTGGGCCGCGACAACGTGTGCCGCTCGCCGATGGCCGCGCTGGTGATGCGCGAGCAGTTGCGCCGCAACGCCCTGGCCGACCGGGTGCGGGTGAGCACCGCCGGCACCGAACCGTGGCGGGTGGGGCAACCGGCGGACCGGCGCGCGGTGCGGGTGCTCGCCGAGCACGGCTACCCGACCGGCCACCTCGCGACCCGGATCGGGCTACCGCAGTCGTCCGCCGACCTGGTGCTGCTGCTCGACGCCACCCCGCCACCGGCGCTGCTGAGACTCATCGGGTCGGCCGACCGCGTCCGACCCCTGCGCTGCTTCGACCCGACCGCCGGTGACGACCTCGACGTGCCGGACCCCTACCACCGCGGCCCGGAGGCGTTCCGGGAAGTCCTGGACATCATCGAGGCCACCGTCCCCGGCCTGCTGCACTGGGTCCGCGACCACCTGCCCGCAGCTGAAGACGGGGCGCAGCGACAGCCGTAGGGCGACAGGCCCGTGACGACGAGAGGAGAGCGAATGGCTGGTGTGGCCCAACCCGCGTGACGCGGCGGGGTCGGGACGCGGCCGGCGCTGACCCGGCTCACCCCCGGCGGACGAGTGGTTCCGCCGCCGTTCCTCGGCCTGCCGCACCTCGCGCCGGGGAAAGCTCGGGTTCCGCGACCGCGTGCGGGCCGTGGTGCCGGCGTGCGACAACGGCCTGGTCGCCGGTGGATGCGGCTGACCGGTGACCCGCGACGGCCTTCCGGGTACGTAAGGTTGACCGGTTGGTACCGGGTAGGACGGGGTTCGCTGGTGATGGACGTGGGGCGCTTGGTGGCCGGGCGGTACCGGCTGCGCGGGCGCGTGGGTGCCGGGGCGATGGGCGTGGTGTGGCAGGCGTTGGACGAGCGCTTGGACCGCGTGGTCGCGCTCAAGCAGCTCGTGGTGCCGGAGGGATCCGACCCGGTGGCGGCGGTGGGGCGTGCGGCGCGGGAGGCGCGTATCGCGGCCCGGTTGCAGCACCCGAACGCGGTGACCGTGCACGACGTCGTGGAGGACGACGGCAAGCCGGTGCTGGTCATGGAGTACTTGCCCGCGCGGACGCTGGCCGACCTGATCGCGCAGGGCCCGTTGCCCGCCGAGCGGGTGCTGCGGATCGGGGCGCAGATCGCCGGTGCGCTGGCGGCGGCGCACGCGGCGGGCATCGTGCACCGGGACGTCAAGCCGGGCAACGTCCTGCTGACCGAGGACGGCACCGCGAAGATCACCGACTTCGGCATCGCCCGCGCGGTCGGGGACGTCACGGTCACCAGGACGGGGCTGCTCGCGGGGACGCCCGCGTTCCTCTCGCCCGAGGTGGCGCGTGGCGGTGAGCCCGGACCTGCCTCGGACGTGTTCGCCCTGGGAGCGACGCTGTACGCGGCGGTGGAAGGACGTCCGCCGTTCGGTGACGGGGACAACGCCATCGCGCTGCTGCACGCGGTCGCGGCGGGTCACTTCGCCCCGCCGACGCAGGCCGGGCCGCTGACCGAGGTGCTGCTGGACCTGCTGCGCATCGACCCGGCCACCCGGCCGACCATGGCGCAGGCCGCCGAACGGCTGCGCGAGCCGACCGTGCCGCGGCCGGCGGCGACCCGGCTCGACCTGCACCCGGCGGACCCGCCGTCCCTGCCGGCGAGCCCTCACGCGGCCAACCCGACACCCTGGCCGGTAGGCCAAGCCCCGGCCGACCCGACACCTTGGCCGGCAGGCCAAGCCCCGGCCGACCCCACACCCTGGCCCACCGGCCAACCGCCGTCACCGCGGACGGGCGCAGAGCAGGCGGACCCGTCCCGGTCGCCGACCGGCCCACACCCGACGGCGGTGGCACCGAACCCAGCCGGTCCGCCGTACCACACCGGTCCGGCGCGGACCTCAGTGGCGCCGCACCCGAACGCTCTGGCCCCGCGAACGGCGCGCGGCGGCCATGCGGGGCTCATCGCGGTGGCCGCCGCGGCCGCCGTCGGGCTGGTCGTGCTGGTCCTGGTGTTGACCAACGGCAGCCGGGCCACCGACGACACGGCCGGTGCCGTCAAGTCCACGTCCACGTCCGCGCCCAGCAGCGTGGCGCCCTCCCCCGCACAGCTGGAGCGGGCGGTGGCCGAGTACTACGCGTTGGTGCCCAAGGACACCGCTCGGGCCTGGGAACGGCTCGGCCCCGGCCTGCGGGCGCAAGGCCGCGACCAGTACGAGCGGTCCTGGCGGGACGTCAAGGACCTCACCGTCAGCTCACCGCCCACCGCCGCCGGGCCCGACACCGTGACCATCGGCATCGACTTCACCGGTGTGGAGGGCAAGAGGTTCCGGGAGACGCACCGCCTGCGGCTCGTCGTGCGGAACGGTACGCCGCTGATCGACTCTGACGAAGTCGTGTCCTCGCAACGCATCGACAAAGGCAACGGTGACGACAAGGACGACGACGACGAGAAGGACGACCGGAAACGCGGTGGCGGCAAGAGCGGCGACAACTGAGCACCGCCGTGGTCAGGCGACGACCTCGCCCCACACGGCCTTGTGACCCAGCTCCGGGTCGACGCCCCACCGCGACGCCAGCCGGTTGACCATCAGCAGACCTCTGTTGCGCGGGCCGCGGCTGCCGGGCTTGCCCAGCACCGGCAGCAGTTCCGGGCTGCCGTCGTGGACCTCCACCCGGACCACGTGCCCGCCGCGGTGGCTCAGCCGCAACCGGCGGGGCGCGCTGGCGTGCTCGAACGCGTTGGTGAGCAGGGCGTCGGCGATCAGCAGCAGGTCGAGCAGGGTCGACTGGTCCAGTTCCGGCACGTTCTCGGTGATCCACCTCCGTGCGCGGCGCACAGGTGGAACGGTGTCCTCCAGATCGAAGTCGACGTGGTCAGCGGACCGATCGACGACGTTCACAACACGAGCCTTCCAGCAAATAGGCACTCCCAGTCAGGGCCCAGGACGTAGACGCCGGGTTCCCCGTGCCCCCGTCGGGAAACGTGACGGCGACCTCATCGGGAGTCGGCCGTCACGGGGATCAGGTGGTCGACCAGCCCGACGGTGGCGTCGATCAGCTTGACCACCCGCGTGACCTCGGGTGACGCCACCAGGGTCAGGTCCATGCCCTGGTCGCGGCACAGGTCGGCCGCGTGCAGCAGCAACGCCAGGCCCGCCACGCCCATGAACGTCACGCCGCCCAGGTCGAGCCGGATCCCGTCCGGCCCGAGTTCGTCGCGCACCAGGTAGTCCTGGATCCGGTCCGCCGCGACGATGTCCACGTCACCGGCCACCGTGATCACCGTCGTGCCGTCACCGGTGCGGCAATCGCAGGAGAAACCCGTGCGTGAAGGAGATGTGGTCGCCACCGATCGCCTCCCGTGTCGCATCACCGCCCACCCCGTGGACGGGAACGATTCAGACGAGTCGGACCTCGGCCCAGACCGTCTTGCGGTCGCTGCGGGACTCGTGGCCCCAGTTGACCGACAGCCGGTTCACCATGACCAGGCCGCGGCCGTCCTCAGGGGTGTCGACACGCCCCAGGACCGGGAGCTTGCTGGGGCTGCCGTCCTCCACCTCGACCCGGACGACGTCGTGCTCGACCACCCGGCGCAACCGCAGCCGACGAGGCGCGCCCGCGTGGCGGTAGGCGTTGCCGACCAGCTGCGCGGCGACCACCTGGATGTCCACCAGCCGGTCGTGGCCGGTGCCCGGGAACGTGACGGCGACCAATCCGAGCAGCTCGTTCGGCGTGGGAGGGGTGTCCGGGAGGCCGAGTTCCACGCCGTCCCTGGGTAATTCGACTGTGCTCATGGTGCGCCCTCCAATGCCCTGTGGTCTCAAGGCATAAACAAGGCGGAGGTACCCGGCTGCCCAGCGGGTCAAACCCGCCGGTCTACCGGGGCGTGACCGTGAGGGGCACGTCCACGGGCACGGGCTGCGCCGATCCGGCCGTGACCGTGCCGCGGATCGTGCCGCCGACCGACTTCGGGCCGGCCAGCAGTCGGAACACGAACGTCACCGACCCGCCGGCGGGCAACTCCGCTTCGGTCGTGCACGTCACCGTGCCCTTGCCCGCCGGGCAGCCCACCCGTGCCGCGCCGTCGAACCGCACGAGAGGCCTGCCGCGCAGGTTCCTGCCCGCGCCCACCACCTGGACGCCTTCGGGCAGGGTCAGCACCAGCGTGGTGGGCGCGAGGGGCGTCGAGCCGGTGTTGCGGACGGTGACGGGCAGCTCGACGGGCGGTCCGCCGGTGGCCATGGTGAACCCGGCCGGTACGACGGGCACCAGCGGCTGCGCCGGGGCTTCGACGGTCGTGGTGGTCGTGGGCGCACCCGACGGCACCGGTCCGGCCGGCTGGTCGGCCGACTCGGTCGTGGTCACCGACGGCCCGCCGGACCCCGTTCCCGGCACGGATCCCGTGACGGGAAGGGACGACGAGGTGACGTCCGGCGGCTGCTGGTCGGCCGTCGCCGGGGGCGGCTGGGCGTCGACCGTCGGCACGACCGGCCGCGCGGTGTTCAGCCCCAGCGCGAGGGCCGCGACCACCGCCGTGGCCGACGCCGCCACGCCGAGCCACTGTGCCGTCGTGGTGACCGAGGTGGCGGCCAGGCTCGCGGCGGCCGAGCCCGCCTTCGCCGTGCCCGCGGTGGTGGCCAGGTAGCCGGACACGCCCGTGCCGAGCACCAGCGGTGCGACGACCGCGCGCAGCGTGCCGTTGACGTCGGCCAGTTCGGCGGCCATCGCGCGGCAGGTCGTGCACTCGTCCAGGTGCGCTTCGACCTGGGCGGTTTCCCGTTTGGTGAGACCGCCCCTGGTCCACGCGGCCAGCTTCGCGACGGTGGCGCGGCAGCGGTTGGTGGCGTTGTCCGCCAGGTGCGCCTGCAGGTAGGCGGTCTTGAGGCCTTCACGGGCCCGGTAGGCCAACGCCGACGCGCCGTTGGCGGTCAACCCCAGCAGCTTCGCCAACTCGGCCGCGGACTGGCCCTCGATCTCGGTCTGCCACAGCACCGTCTGCCACCGCTCGGGCAGGCTGGCGAACGCCCTGGTCGCCAGGGCCCGCTCCAGCGTCGCCACGGCCGGGTCGTGGAACGGCACCGTAGTCACCTTCTCCACGCCCGACACGGCCTCGACGTCGTCGGCCAGCCTGAGCTTCTTGTCCCGCCGCGTCTTGTCGTAGGCGGTGTGGCGCAACGCGGTCAGCAGGTACGCGCGGAACGCCGAGTCCGGGCCGCCGCCCGCGCGCACCGTGTCGAGCACCTTGGCGAACGCGTCCGACACCAGGTCGTCGGCCTCCGCGCTGGACCAGGCCAGGTGCCGGGCCAGGGTGCGGGCCGCGCGCACGTGCCGTTCGAACAACTGCCCGTACGCCTGGATCTCCCCGCCCCGCACGGCTTCGATCAGCTCGGCGTCCGACAGCGGCCGCGACGACGGTGGCACGCCCGAGGAACCCGCCGACAGCCCGGACGACGAGCCGGTGTCGGCGTTGAGCACGTGGTCCAGGTCGTCGCGCAGGGCCGCCAGGTCCGCGTTCGCCCACCGTTCCAGGTCGCGCTCGTCGGGATGCCCGATCACCGGACGTCGACCTCCATGCACGGTAGGTGAGCGATTCAGTGCGGACCATATCCAACAGGCCGGCGGGTGATCGAGGCCAGTGGGGGTGGAAACTGATCGGACCGGTTCGCCGCGGTCGGGCGCGACCGGGGTGCGTCCGGTCAGGGTTGAGGTCGAGAGGAGGCCTCGTGATCTCGGCACTCAACCGCCTCGTCGACCTGGTCGAGGAGCACTTGGGCGAGGAGTTCGACGTCGACGGGTTGGCCAGGTCGGTCGGCACGACCGGGTACCACCTGCGCCGGATGTTCTCGTCGTTGGCGGGCATGCCGCTGTCGGAGTACGTGCGCCGACGCCGCATGACCGTGGCGGCGGCGGACGTCGTCCGCGGCGAGGACGACCTGCTGGGCATCGCCGTCCGGCACGGCTACGGCTCGACCGAGGCGTTCGGCCGGGCGTTCCGGGCGGTCCACGGCGCCAACCCCGGTGACGTCCGCCGGGACGGAGGCCCCCTTCGCGCACAACCACAGCTCAGGTTCCGCCTGACCGTCGAAGGGAGCACTGCCATGGACACCCGCATCGTCGACCGCCCCGCGTTCCGGCTCGTCGGACACGCCACCCGCGTCCCGCTCATCCACCACGGCGTCAACCCGCACATCCAGCGGCACATCGCCGCGCTGCCGCAGGAGGAACACGTCCGGCTCAAAGCACTCGGCAACACCGAGCCGGCGGGCCTGCTGCAGGTCAGCGACGACGTCGACCCCGACGCCACCGAGGGCAGCGAACTGACCTACCTGCACGGCGTCGCCGTCTCGCGGGACACGGCGGGCCCGGACGACCTCGACGCCATCGAGGTGCCAGCGGGCAGGTGGGCGGTCTTCCGCACCAGCGGACCCCACCCGCAGGCCCTGCAGACGGTCTGGGCGGCGACCGCGACCGAGTGGTTCCCGTCCAATCCGTGGCGGCTGCGGCCGGGGCCCTCGATCGTCGCGGTCCTCGACCGGGCGGCTGACTTCAGCACCGCGACCTGCGAGCTCTGGCTGCCCATCGAACCGGCCTGACGCCGGACGACCTGCCGGGCGCCGTGCTCCCCCGTCGACCGGGCAGGCCGGTGACGGGACGAATTTCGGCGCCGGGTGTATCCAGCGCCGCCCCACCGCCCTCTTCTCTGGTGTCGGGGGTCTGGTTGGGGAGCCGGGCCTCCCGGGCAGGGGGGAACAGCGCACCGCCCGCTCTTCGGGGCGGGCGGGTGCCGCGTGATCGACCGGGTGGCCGCCGTGGGGGCGGCCACCCGGTCAGCGTTCCAAGGCCCGGGCGAGGTCCTGCCACAGCTCGTCGGCGTCCTCGATGCCCACCGACAGCCGGATCGTGCCGCCGGTGATGCCGTTCGCCTCCAGCTGCTCCTCGTCCAGTTGCCGGTGTGACGTGCTGGCGGGGTGCAGCACCAACGTCTCGGTGCCGCCCAGCGACGGCGCGAGCCGGGCCAGCTCGACGCCGGTGACGAACTTCCGGCCCGCCGCCGCGTCCGCCACGTCGAACGCGAACGTGCTGCCGAAGCCGCCGAGGAACCGGGCCGCGACGGCGTGGCTGGGGTGCGTGTCGAGGCCGGGCCAGTGCACCACGCGCACCGCCGGGTGCGCCGCGAGGCGTCGGGCCAGGATCCCGGCGTTCTCCTCGTGCTTGCGGACGCGCAGCGCCAGGGTGCGCAGGCCGCGGATCGTGAGCCAGGCCGCGAACGGGTCGGGTGTGACGCCCAGCTCGACCGAGTGCCGCCAGACCGAGCGGTAGCGGGCGTCGTCGGCGAACACGGCCACACCGCCGGTCACGTCGCTGTGCCCGCCGAGGTACTTGGTGGTCGAGTGGATGACCACGTCCGCGCCGTGCTCGATCGGGCGGCACAGCAGCGGTGACGCGAACGTGTTGTCCACGACCACGAGCACGTCGTCGCCCGCGGCGGCGCTCAGCGCGGGCAGGTCGCTGACGTGGCCGGTGGGGTTGGCGATCGTCTCCAGGTAGAGCACCCTGGTCTCGGGCCGCAGCGCCGCGCGGACCTCGTCCGGATCGTGGCCGCCGACGTAGGTGACCGCGACGCCCCAACGTTCCTCCAGGTCGCGCAGCAGGGCGAGGGTGCCGCCGTAGAGCGCGCGCTGGGCGATCAGGTGGTCGCCCGACTTGAGGGTCGCGAGCAGCACCGCGTTGATCGCGCCCATCCCCGACGCGGTGGCCAGCGCCGCCGCGCCCCCTTCGAGCCCGGCGACGGCGTCCTCCAGCGCCCGGTCTCGCGGTCGGCCGGACGACCGTGATCGCGGCGTACGACCTGCTGCGGCAGGAGGGTCGGTTGACGCGGCGGCGCGGCAGCGGCACGTGGGTGTCGCCGGGTGGTGGTGCGGCGGCGGCCCGTGCGGAGACCGCGAACCCGATGTTCGTGAACCTGCTGGAACCGCCCGACGGGGTGATCCAGTTCGCCTGCGCCGGGCCGTCGGCGCCGCCGCCGCGGCTGGTCGAGGCCCAACGGCGGGCCGTGGACCGGCTGGGTGGCGACGACCTGGGCTACCACCCGTCCGGGCACCCGGTGCTGCGCGCGGCGCTCGCCGCCCGGTACCGCGACCTCGGCGTGCCGACCACGGCGGCCCAGGTCCTGGTCACGACGGGTGCCCAGCAGGCGTTGGCGCTGCTGACGCGCGCGCTCGTGCGGCCGGGTGACGAGGTGCTGGTGGAGGCGCCGACGTACCCCGGTGCGCTGGACCTGTTCCGGGAGGTCGGCGCGGTGGTCCGGGCGGCCGACGACCTCGCGGGTGCGCTCGCCCGGTGCACGCCCGCGCTGGTGTACGCGATGCCCTCGTTCCGCAATCCCACCGGCTCGTCGTTGAGCGCGATGCAGCGCACGCGCCTGGCGCGGTCGGCCGGTGCCGTGCCGCTGGTGTTCGACGAGGTGCTGGCCGACCTCGACCTGACCGGCGCGCCGGCACCGCCACCGACCGCGGGCGCGATCACGGTGGGGTCGTTGAGCAAGGTGGTGTGGGGCGGGCTGCGGGTCGGCTGGGTACGGGCCGACGCGGCGCTCGTCGCCCGGCTGGCCCGGTTCAAGGCGGTGCACGACCTGGGCGGCGCGGTGCTGGACCAGTTCGCGGCGGTGGAACTGCTGGCCGACTTCGACGCCGTGCGGTCGGAGCGCGTCACGGCGTTGCGGCGGCAGCACGACCACCTGTGCGCGCGGCTGCGCGAGGAGCTGCCCGAGTGGGAGTTCACGCCCGCCGAGGGCGGCCAGACGCTGTGGGTGCGGCTGCCCGGGGTGGACGCCGCGTCGTTCGCCCAGGTGGCGTTGCGGCACGGGGTGGCGGTGCTGCCGGGGGCTTCGCTCGACCCGACGGGCGGCAGCGGCGACCGGCTGCGGGTGCCGTTCACCGCCGAACCGGCGGTGATCAGCGCCGCGGTCGCCGCTCTGGCCGGCGCGTGGCGGGCGTTCGGCGCCGAGTCGACCCGTCGTCCGCTCGTGCCGTCGATGTCGGTCTGAGGAGCCCGGGCCGGACGCCGGTCAGGAGATGCCGCCGTCGCAGCCCGCGTCCCGGACACCGCCCTGGATCCACGGCAGGTTCACCTTCCGGAACGCGATCGACCGGTGCGAGGTGGAGCTCGACGACGTGTTCTCGTTGACCTCGATCAGCGCGCCCACGTGGTAGTCGGCGGTCTTGACGATGCTGGAGTAGCCGCCCTCCCGGTAGCTGCCGCCCTCGCCGGGCAGCGGCGCGTCCGAGAACGGTCGGCTGTAGGCCCACGTGCGGCCCTCGTCCTCGCTCATCCGGATCCGCATCTTGGTGCGGGTCTCGGTGCTGGCGGAGTTCACGAACGCCAGCCGGGCGGGCGCGTCGGCGTTGTAGCGCATGGTCGAGCCCTCGTTCACCGGGTCGAGCAGGCAGCTCGCCGGTGCGAACGGGCGGAAGCCGGACTCGATGGTGCCGCGGGTGACCCAGCGCCGTTCCTGGATCCGCGCGGTCGCCGACGTCGGCCGGTCGTTGCGGTACAGCTCGCCGTTGGCCAGCTCCAGCACGGTGGACTCGCCGGTCTCCTCCATCGCCGCGCCGGTCGTGGTCCGCAGCGGCGCGGACTTCCACGTCACGCCGTGGTCGTCGCTGTAGAGGTTGCGGTGCTGGGCGGGGATCACCAGGCGGCCGGGGTTGCGGTAGGTGGTCTGGATGCCGACGCCGGGGCCGACCGCGTCCCAGTTCCAGCTGCGGCCGTTGGCCAGCGTGCGGGGCTTGAGGGTCTGGGACATGTTCACCGGCGACGCCCAGGTGTTGCCGTTGTCGGTGCTGGAGGTCAGCCACACCTGCCGGTCGTCCCACGAGTCGACCGGCGAGTGGCCCTCGGGCTGGAAGTTGAGGAACAGCCAGATCTTGTTGTTCGAGCGGTCGACCACGGCGGTCGGGTTGCCCCACGTGCCCTGGCCGGCGCCCACCACCTCGCGCAGGTTCGACCAGGTCGCGCCGTTGTCGTCGGAGACCTTGTAGACCAGGTTGATGTTGCCGAAGTCGGCGTTGTTCGCCGCACGGCCCTCGACGAACGCGATGAGCCGGTTCGTGTTGGTGCGGATGAGCGACGGGATGCGGAACGAGTGGTAGCGGAGCCCGTTGAGCACGTCGCCGCCGCCACCGTCGAAGATGATCTTCTCGGAGTGCGACTGCGCCGCGGCGGCGGCCTGACCGGACAGCGGCACGGCGGTGGCGGCCACCAAGGTGACGACAGCCCAAATCCGCAACAGCGACATCTGGCACTCCCCCGGTCCAGGCGCTACGAAACTTCCGACCCAACATAACCAAGATCGCAAAAGTTCGTAACCGAACGAGGGGTTGCCGCGAGATGAACGGGTGCGGAGCCGTCCCAATGTCCGGACGGCCCCGCAGTCGGTCAACGGAACAGGCGCAGTGGCACGGCGGCGGCCATGGCGGCCATGCCGGCGTCGTTCGGGTGGAGGTGGTCGCCGCTGTCGTAGGCGGGCAGCAGGCGGTCGGGTTGGGCCGGGTCGCGGAGGGCGCGGTCGAAGTCGATCACGCCGTCGTACTCGCCGCTGGTTCGGATCCAGTGGTTGACGGTCTGGCGGGCGGCCTCGTTCTCCGGGCTGAAGAAGCCGAACGTGTCATCCCGGAAGGGCGTGATCGTGCCGCCGTAAATCCGCAGGCCGGCCGCGTGCGCACGGGCGATGAGCTGCCGGTGCGCGCCGATGATGTCCTGCGCGGTCACCTTCTCCGACAGCGGCGCGCTCGTGCCGGGGTGGCCGAGGTCGTTGACACCGAGCAGCACGACGACGTGCCCGACACCGGGCTGTGCCAGCACATCCCGGTCGAAGCGGCGCAGCGCGGCCTGCCCGAAGTACGCCGCGTAGCCCTCCGCCGGGTGACCGACGGGCGGGTTGGGGTCGTGCAGCAGCCGGTTGCCGGCGATGCCCGCGTTGACCACACCGAGGTGCCGCAGGCTCCGCTCGTCCTGGAGGCGGCGGGCGAAGACGTCGGGCCAGCGCCGGTTCGCGCCGCGCGTGGTCTCCGCGCCGTCGGTGATGGAGTCGCCGAACGCCACCACGGTCGAGCCGCGCTTGCCGCCCGTGACGCTGACACCGGTGAGGAAGTGCCACTTGCCCAGCACGGCGGTCGGAATGATCTCCGCGCGGCCGGTGACGTTGCCCGCCGCGACCCACCCGTCCTGGTAGGGGAACGCGTGCACGGTGTTGCCGGGCGTGTGCTCGGGCAGGTGGATGCTGATCACCAGGTCGGAGTCGGCTGCCACGGGCAGTGCCACCGGGTCGCTGAGCAGCGGCGTGCCGGGCGGCAGGGTCGCGGACGGTCGGCCGCCGAACGTCAGCCGCCGGTCACTGGCTGGGTCGATCGCCGAACCCGTGCCCGCCCGCCGTGCTACGCGGGCCTCGCCGATCACCAGCGGCCGGGTGCCGAACTCGTTGGACAGCCGCACGCGGACCGTGCTGCCGCCCACGCTCAGGTGCACGACCTGCCGCAGGGTCTGGTCCTGGAACGAAGTGGTGTCCGAGGCGGGCACGGTGGTGGGCGAGGTCGCCCAGGCGCCCACCCAGGTCGCCTTGGGCGACGCCGACGCGGCGGCCGGCAGCAGGAGCAGCAGCGCGGTCAACGCCGCTGTGGCGGTGCGCTTCACGTCCCGGCCCTTCACCGGCGGGCGGGGCGGTCGAAGCGCCAGCCGTCGGCGCGCAGCTCCGGGATGAGCCGGGCCACCGCGTCCACGGTCTGGCCGCGCTCGTTCGGGCCGTCGTGCATCAGGACCACGGCGCCCTCGGTGAGGCCTTCCTTGACCCGGCGCACCAGCTCGTCCACGCCCGGCGGCTCCCAGTCGCCGATGGCGAGCTTCCAGCCGAGCGAGGTCATGCCGAGCTTGGCGGCGACCTGCGGGGTCTGGCCCCAGCTGCCGTAGGGCGCGCGGAAGTAGCGGATCGGCACGCCGGGAACGGCGTCGTGGATGGCCTTGCTGGTCTGCTTGAGGTCGGCCTCGATCTGCTCGGGCGTCCAGTCGCCCATGTTGTCGTGGTGCATGCTGTGGTTGCACAGGATGTGCCCGCCACGCACGATCTGGCGCACCACGTCGGGGTTCTCCACGACGAAGTCGCCCCACAGGCAGAACACCGCCTTGACGTGGTGCCTGCGCAGGATCTCCAGCAGCCGGGGCGTGTCCGCCGGGTTCGGGCCGTCGTCGAAGGTGAACGAGACCGTGCGGCCGCCGTGCTTGGTGGAGTCGACGATCACCGGCTCGGTCGCGCTCGCCGGGGCCGAGCTCAAACCGAGCACCAGGCCAGTGGTCAACAGCACCGTTCTCCACCGCATCGTGAAACCCCTTCCGTCGGACGAGCGCTGTCACTATCGGGTCGGGATCAACCCACCTACCAGACGTTTCGCGGAAGTTTCGAGTCTCAACTGGCCTCCCGCTCGCGCGCGGGGACCCGGTGCCCGCGGCGCGCAAGCAGCCGAACGGCGGTGCCGGTGCGCCCGTTCCGCCACCCGGGCTCCGCCCGACAGACGGTTTTGCGCAACATCACCCGAATGGCCGATGCCGACGCTCCCGCACCTCTCGACACTGACCTCGCTGGGAGCGCTCCCAGAGAGCGCTAAGAGCACCTCGCCCAGCCGGCCACGCGGTTTCCGCGTCGGCGAGTTCCAGCAGTAAGCGGCTCCGGCTCACGCGGAACCGCGGCAGTCCAACGTCGATCAACGAAGATTTGGCGGTTCACATGCTTCACCGCTCTGGGAGCGCTCCCAAGCAGTCGCGAGGCGCCCTGACCGCACGGGTCCCGGCCCGTCCGGGCGCGCTGTTTCGGGTGTCGGCGGTACTCGGCGCCTGCCTGGCACTGCTGACGACCCTGCTGGTCACCTTCGGCGCGGGCACGGCGTCCGCCCACGGTGCCGTCAGCGACCCGCCCGCCCGCCAGTACGCCTGCTACCACCGGTGGCCCAACGGCCCGACGCAGCAGATGGCCACCGAAGACCCCATGTGCTACAAGGCCTGGCAGACCGACTCCTCGGCGATGTACAACTGGAACGGCCTGTTCCGCGAGGGTGTCGCCGGCCGCCACGAGTCCGTGATCCCCGACGGCCAGCTGTGCAGCGCGGGCCTCGCGCACAACGGGCGTTACGCCGCGTTCGACGAGCCCGGCAACTGGAAGACCGTCGACCGCCCGGCCCAGTTCACGCTGAACCTGCACGACCAGTCCTCGCACGGCGCCGACTACATGCGGGTCTACGCCACCCGGCAGGGCTTCGACCCCAAGACGCAGAAGCTGCGCTGGAGCGACCTGGAGCTGGTCGGCCAGACCGGTCGCATCTCCACCGGCAGCACCACGCCCGTCCAGGTCAACGCGCCCGGGCGGACCGGTCACCACATCCTGTACACGGTGTGGCAGGCCAGCCACCTCGACCAGTCGTACTACTTCTGCAGCGACGTCAACTTCACCGGCGGCGGGCAGACCACCACTACCACGACGACCACCACCACGACCACCACAACGACGACCACGACCACCGACGCGCCGCCCCGCGGCTGCTCGGCGACCCTGCGCACGACCTCGCAGTGGAACGGTGGCTTCCAGGCCGAGGTCCGCGTGACCGCCGGTGCCGCCGCCGTCAGCGGCTGGGCCGTGACCTGGACCTTCGCCAACGGCGAGCAGATCAACTCGATCTGGAGCGCCGCGGCGACCACCAGCGGCACGTCCGTGACCGCGCGCAACGTCAACTACAACGGCTCGCTCGCCGCAGGTGCGAGCACCACGTTCGGTTTCGTCGCCTCGGGCACGCTCGGGACCCCGAGCCTGTCCTGCACCGCGTCCTGACCGCACGCTGACACCGGAGGCCGGCTGCCCACCACGGGCGGCCGGCCTCTGTGGACGGTGCCGCGGGGCGTGGTGGAATCGGTGCGTGACGACGATCACCCAACTGCGCAAGACGGCACTGTCCCTGCCCGAGTCGACCGAGCACGACCGCGCGTTCCGGGTGCGGGACAAGCGGTTCGCCTCGGTGGACGAGCACGGCCGCGTCCACCTGAACCTGCCGCCGGCCGAGGCGGAGGCGTTCCTCGCCGCGCACCCGACCGCCGAGCGGTTGCCCCGTGGCGGCGTGCTCGTGCCGCTCGGCGACATCGACGGCCAGGCGCTCAACCACTGGGTGCGGCGGGCGTGGCTCTCGCGGGCGCCGAAGAGCCTGGCCGCGCGGGACTCGGCGGCCGAAACCGCCGTGCCGGGCGAGGTCGGCGACCTGCCCAAGGGCATCGGACGGCCCGCGACGCAGGCACTCGCGAACGCGGGCCTGACGACGTTGGCCCAGGTCGCGGCGCTGTCCGACGCCGAACTGCTGGCCATGCACGGTGTCGGGCCGAAGGCCGTGCGCGTGCTGCGTGAAGCGGCTCAGAACGTGTAGTTGACCACGAACGCCGGGTGGTCCGTGCGGTACATCGCGTATTCCTGCGTCGACACGAACGTCAGCGTGCGGGCGATGACGTGCTGCACGTCGCCGTCACCCTTGCGGAACCAGCCGGACGGGACGCAGTTCTGGGCGCTGGTCGCCGAACCCGGGCTGTACCGGAGGTTGAGGTCGCCGACGACCACGTGCCGGGTCGTGGCGGAGCCGGTCGGGTCGTAGGACAGCACGATCGCGGGCACGAGTTCCTTGCACTGCGCCAACGCCGTCGTGGCGGTGGTGCTCAGGTGGGTGGTGCACGCGGTGAAGGCGCGGACCTCGCTCAGCGCGCAGCCCCAGGCCCGGACCTCGGTGCCGCTGTCCTGGGCCGCGTACGTGCCGTGACCGCCGGTCCGGATGCCTTCCTTGACGATGATCGCGCTGCCGTACGCGCCCCGACCGTCCGTGCACTCGATGTTCGCGCCCGTGGTCTTCCGGCGCGCGAACGCGAACTGGTACTCGGCGCCGGCGCCCACGGCGGCGGTCAGCCGGGACAGGTCGGACAGGCACACCTCGTTCACCGACACCACGTCCGGCACGCGGCGCTGGATCATCGTCACGGCTTCGTCCACGGCCCGACCGCCCTGGTAGCAGCCTGCGACACCGCTGTTGCACAGGTTCATCTGCAGCACCTTGAACGCGGTGGCGGCGGTGGCCGGCACCGTCACGAGGGCGCTGAGCAGGAAGACGGCCAGGACGAGACCGGTGATGCGGCGAGGGAGGCCCATGCCGACCAGGCTCACACCCGGTCGGTCGCCCGCCGTACCGCCGAGTGGCCTCATGCGCGGACCGACGTCGACCGAAGCGGATTGATACCTTCCCGGCATGGCGTTCACGCTGGAGCAGCTGCGGGGTTTCGTGGCCGTGGCGGAGGAGCTGCACTTCAGCCGTGCCGCCGCCCGGCTGGCGATGACCCAGCCGCCGTTGAGCAGGCAGATCCAGAAGCTGGAACGGGCGGTCGGCGCCCGGCTGCTGATCCGCGACAACCGGCGGGTCACCCTCACCGCGGCGGGCGAGGTGTTCCTGGTGGAGGCGCGGCGGCTGCTGTCGCTGGCCGAGACCGCGCCGGAGCTGGCCCGGCGGGTGTCGTCCGGGTCGAGCGGGGTGGTGCGGGTCGGGTTCACCGCGGCGGCGACCTACGGCGTGCTCGGCCGGCTGCTGGACGAGCTGGCCGGGCTCCTGCCGGACGTGGACGTGGAGCTGGTCGAGCTGGTGACCCGGGAGCAGGTCGCCGCGCTGGTGAACGAGGAGATCGACCTCGGCCTCGGTCGGCCGCCGTTCGACGACTCCGCGTTCGGCTCGCGGCTGCTGCACCGGGAAGGGCTGCTGGTCGCCGTGCCCGCCGGGCACCACCTGCCGACGCTGGGGCGTGCCGCGACGGCCGCCGACGTGGTCCGCGAGCCGGTGATCATGCACTCCCCCACCGACGCGCGCTACTTCTACGACCTGGTCGTGCGGACCGTGCCGATAGCGCCGGCGAACACCGTGCACACGGTCGGCCAGGTGCTCACCATGCTGTGGCTGGTGGCGGCCGGTCGGGGTGTGGCGTTCGTCCCGGAGTCGGCGGCGCGGCTGCGCCTGGACGGGGTCGAGTTCGTCCGGCTGGAGACCGCCGTGGCACAGCCGGTGGAACTGCACCTGGTGTGGTTGAAGGCGTCGGCGAACCCCGCGCTGTGGCGGACGTTGAGCGTCCTGGAAGGCCGCACGCCGTTCTAGTGATACCGTCAGGGTATTGCGCAATGCTAAACAACTCTTGGACAAGCATCACCACTGGTCCATAGGTTGAGGTCGTGACGCACCCAGCCGCTCTCGCCGACCGACTCGCCTCCGGGCTGCTCTCCTTCCCGGTCACCCACTTCGACGCCGACCTCCGGTTCGACGAGCCCCGCTACCGCGAGCACCTGGCCTGGCAGGCGAGCTTCGACGTGGCGGGCCTGTTCGCCGCGGGCGGTACCGGCGAGGGCTTCTCGCTGACCCCGGCCGAGGTGGACCGGGTGGTTCGGGCCGCGGTGGACGAGGTGGGCGGCAAGGTGCCGGTCATCGCGCCGGCCACCGGTGCCACCGCCGTGTCGGTGGAGCAGGCGCGGGCCGCCGAGGCGGCCGGGGCGTCGGGCGTGCTGCTGTTCCCGCCCTACCTCACCGAGGCGAGCCAGCGCGGCCTGGTCGAGCACGTCTCCGCGGTGTGCCGGGCCACCGGGCTGGGCGTGATCGTCTACAGCCGCGCCAACGCCGTGCTGACCGACGTGACCGTCGCCGAGCTCGCCGACCGCAACCCGAACCTGATCGGGCTCAAGGACGGTGTCGGCGACGTCGAGCAGCTGACCCGCACCTACGCCCGCGTCGGCGACCGGCTGATGTACATCGGCGGCCTGCCGACCGCGGAGACGTTCGCCCTGCCGCTGCTGCAGCTCGGCGTGACCACGTACTCGTCGGCGCTGTTCAACTTCGTGCCCGAGTTCGCGCTGGAGTTCTACGCCGCCGTCCGCGCCCAGGACCGGACCGCCGTGTACGGGATGCTGCGCGACTTCGTGATCCCCTACCTGGACATCCGCGACCGGCGGCGTGGGTACGCGGTGTCGATCGTGAAGGCCGGGTTGACCGCCGTGGGCCGTGGCGGCGGCCCGGTGCGCCCGCCGCTGACCGACCTGACCGACGACGAACGCGCCGAGCTGACCGCCCTGGTACGACAGTTCGCCTGACCGCGGAGGAGTGCGATGCCCGCCAGTTCCGACCGGATCCGCTCGGTCACGCTGTCCTCGGTGACGCTGCCCCTGCCCACCGGCATCAGCGACGCCAAGGTGTTCACCGGCAGGCAGCGGCCGATGACCGAGGTCGCGATGCTGTTCGCCGAGATCCGCACCGAGGCGGGGCTGGAGGGCGTCGGGTTCTCCTACTCCAAGCGCGCGGGCGGACCGGCCCAGTTCGCGCACGCCCGCGAGGTGGCGCCGGACCTGATCGGCGAGGACCCCAACGACATCGGCCGGCTGTGGACCAAGCTGGTGTGGGCGGGCGCGTCGGTCGGGCGCAGCGGCGCGGCCACCCAGGCGCTGGCAACGTTCGACATCGCCCTGTGGGACCTCAAGGCCAAGCGCGCGAACCTCCCGCTGGCCAAGTTGCTGGGCGCGCACCGCGACTCGGTGCGCTGCTACAACACCTCCGGTGGCTTCCTGCACGAGACGGTCGAGCAGATCAAGGACAACGCGACCCGCACGCTGGAGTCCGGCGTCGGCGGCATCAAGATCAAGGTGGGGCTGCCCGACTCCGCCGAGGACCTGCGCCGGGTCGCCGCCGTCCGCGAGCACCTCGGTGACGGCGTGCCGTTGATGGTCGACGCCAACCAGCAGTGGGACCGCCCCACGGCCGCGCGCGTGGGCCGGGCGCTGGACGAGTTCGACCTGGTCTGGATCGAGGAGCCGCTGGACGCCTACGACGTCGAGGGCCACGCCGGGTTGGCCCGGTCGCTGACCACCGCGGTGGCGTCCGGGGAGATGCTGACCAGCGTCGCCGAGCACTACGAGCTGATCAAGGCCGGCGCGGTGGACGTCCTGCAACCCGACGCGCCGCGGGTCGGCGGGATCACGCAGTTCCTCAGGCTCGCCACCCTCGCCGACCACCACCACCTCCAGCTCGCACCCCACTTCGCCATGGAGATCCACGTCCACCTGGCCGCCGCCTACCCCCGCGAGCCGTGGGTGGAGCACTTCGACTGGCTGCACCCGCTGTTCAACGAACGCCTGGAGACCCGCGACGGGCGGATGCACCTGTCCGACCGACCCGGGCTGGGCATCACGCTCAGCGAGCAGACCCGCGCCTGGACGGTCGAGAACGCCACCGTGTCGGGGTGAACGCGGTCCTGGCCGGTTTCGCCACCCTCGGCGCGGTGATCGCGGTCGGCTGGATCGCCGGTCGCGCCCGCGTCCTGGGTGAGGGTGCGGCCGGGGTGCTGTCGCGGCTGTCGTACTTCATCGCGACACCGGCGTTGCTGCTGCTCACCCTCGCCGAGGCCGACCCGGCCGTGCTGCTGTCCACCACGTTGGTCGCCACGGCGGGCAGCGCGGTGGTGTGCGCGGTGCTCTACGTCGTGATCGCACGGTGGCGGTGGAAGCCGCGCGCCGGTCACCTCGCGACCGGCGCGCTGGCCTCGTCCTACGTCAACGCGGGCAACCTCGGCGTCGCCATCGCCGTGTACGTGCTCGGCGACGCTTCGCTCGTCGCGCCGGTCCTGCTGTTCCAGGTGCTGGTCATGGCGCCGATCGGGCTGACCGTGCTGGCCGCGTCCCGGGCCCCCGGGCAGACCGCGCCGACCCGCACCCAGCTGCTCACCCAACCCCTGCGCACACCGCTGGTGATCGGTTGCGCGCTGGGGTTGGCGCTGGCCGCCGTGGACTGGATGCCGCCGTCGCCGGTGCTCAGGCCGGTCGAACTGCTCGCCGACCTCGCCGTCCCGGCCGCGCTGCTGGCCTACGGCGCGAGCCTGCACGGCGCACCGCGCCCCGCGTCCGGCGGCGCGGCCGGTCAGGTGTGGCTGGTGGTCGTGCTGAAGACGGTGGCGCAGCCTGCGCTGGCCTACGCGCTCGGCCGCTGGGTCGTCGGCCTGGACGACCCGGCACTGCTGGCCGTCACCATCGCCTCGGCGTTGCCGACCGCGCAGAACGTGTTCGTCTACGCCACCGCCTACGACCGGGGCACGGAGCTGGCCCGCGACGCCGTGCTGCTCACCACCGTCCTGTCCGTGCCGGTCCTCACCGGGATCGCCGTTGTGCTGGGGTGACGTCGAGCGGCCCGGTCGGGTCGGTACCCGGGCCGCTCGACCACGTCACGGCCGCGTCAGGCGAGGCTCCACTGCTGGGCGTTGTTGCCGTTGCACGTCCACTGCCGCACCTCGGCGCCCGGTGCGGTGCCGAAGTTGTAGTTGTCCAGGCAGAGGCCGCTGTGCCGGTTGGTCAGCGTGGAGTACCCGCCGCCCACCGACGTGATCCGCCACTGCTGCACGGCCAGGCCGTTGCAGGTCCACTGCTGGACCACCGAACCGGGCGCGGTGGCGAAGTCCTTGTTGTCCAGGCACAGGCCGCTGTGGCCGTTGCTGATCTGGTAGTAGCCGTCGGCGAGCGGCTGGAGGTACCAGTCCTGCACGGCCAGGTCGTTGCAGGTCCACTGGCGGACCTCCGCGCCCGGCGTGGTGACGAAGTTGTAGTCGTCCAGGCAGAGGTTGCTGTGCCGGTTGCGGATCTCCACCCGGGTCGGGCCGCCGGTCTCACCCGACGGTCCTCGCAGGACGGTGGAGGTGGAGACCGGGACGCCGAGGTTCGGTGTGCCGTCGGCGTTCCACGAGATCTTCTGCACGCGGGTGGTTCGGGTGGTGCCGCAGCCCTGGGAGGCCGAGGAGTTGGCGTGGTAGGCGATCCAGGTCTCCGTGCCGTCCGGTGAGGTGAAGAACGAGTGGTGGCCGGGGCCGTACACGCCGTTGGCGTCGTTGCGCTGGAAGATCGGGTTGGCGAACTTCGTCCACGAGCTCTGCGCCAACGGGTCGCCGCCGCGGTACTCCAGCATGCCGAGCTTGTAGTTCGGGCCGTTGCAGTGGCTGGCGGAGTAGGTCAGGAACGTGCGGCCACCCCGCTGCAGCGCGAACGACCCCTCGTTGACCGCGCCGTCCTGGCGTTCCCAGGCCAGCGTGGGCGCGGAGATGCGGGAACCGAACGCGCTGGTCTGGATCGGGCTCGCCATGGGTGCGATGTAGAGCGACTGGAGCCCGTCACCGTGGAACGCCGAGAACGTCATGTACAGGGCACCGTTGAGCTTGAGCAGGCTCGCGTCGATCGCCCACCCGTTGTTCGGCATGAGGTTGACGACGCCCCGGTAGGTGTACGGGCCCATCGGGTCGGACCCGGCGCTCTCGGCGACGTGCGTCCGCCGTGGCGCGCCGGACATCTCCACCGAGTAGTACAGGTACCAGCGGTTGCCGACCATCTCCAGGTGCGGCGCCCACATCCGCGTGCCGCCGGTGCGCAGCACGAGCTGCTCGGGCGCGCTCTTGAGACCGGCGATCGTGGACGACCGCCGCATCACCACGTCGGAGGACCACGTGGTGGCGACGTAGTAGTAGTTGCCGTTGTACTGCACCAGCGTCGGGTCCGCGCTGTTGGGCACCCCGACGACCGGGTTGGTGAACGACGGACCGGGCGCGGCCGACGCCTGGTCCTGGCCGACCGGGCTGAGCACCAGCCCGGCGACCACGGCGGCGACGAGCGGCAGGGCCCGCCAGGCGGTTCCTCGACGTTGAGCGAACAGCACAACCACTCCTCAGGTGAAGGGTGAATTCCCCGTCGCGCTCGAACGCGCGCAGGGTGGGGTGGTGGCCGGCGGCGGGGGACGGGGCCGCCGGCCACCCGCAGGGCGGTCGGTCAGAGGTTCGTAATCGCGGCGACGGGGCCGGTGGCCGGGTCGCGCACCGGTTTTCGCGGCACTGCGCTGGTCGAGGGCACGGCTTCCTCCTTGAAGCAGTGTCGATACAGGCACGCGCGCCGGGTTCGCGCTGGTGTGTTAACGCTAACAGCACTGGGCGAGGTAGCTCAAGGGTAGCTTTGCCGGCACTGATCTCCCCGTAACTCTGCCGCGACTAGCACCTGTTAACGCTCACAAGTCGCACAATCCGGGTGGACCAGCGCGGATGAGGGGCGAGTCCGGGGGTCGCCGGCCGGCTCACGGGGCGGGGCGGTCGAACCAGTCGAGCACGAGCCGGGCGACCTCGTCCGGCCGGTCGAGGTGCGGGAAGTGGCCCGCGTCGGCCAGGATTCGCACCGACGAGCCCTCGGCGAGGGCGGTGTGCGCGTCGGCGAAGTGCTCGGGCGTGATGCAGCCGTCGTCCTCGCCGGCGAGGACGAGCAGCGGCACGGTGGCCGTCGACTCGGTCTTGGCGGCGAGCGGTGCGAGGTCCGGGTCGTGCAGGGAACGGTCGAAGTTGGCGCGGTAGATCCGCAGCACGGTGCGCAGCACGTCCGGGTCGCCGTACATCTCGTGCACCCGTGCGCGGTGCCCGGCGCCGGGGTCGAGGCCGGGTGACCAGGTGGCCCACAGGTGGTCGACCAGCCCGCGGTCGGCTTCCAGCACGGCTTCCGCCACGCCGGGGACCTGGAACAGCCACAGGTAGAACAACCGTTGCTGCTGCGCCGGATCGCGCAGCACCGCGCCGAGGGTCTTCGGTGGCGGCACGGCCATCGTGACCGCGTGCCGCACCCGTTCCGGCCACGCCGCCGCCAGCCGGCCCACCATGCCCGCGCCGATGTCGTGCCCGATCAGGTCGATCCCGGCGTCCGGGGACAGCGCCCGCGCGACCGCGGCGGCGTCGGCGGCGAGGGTGATGCTGTCGGCGTAGGTCATCCGGTCCGCGGTCGTCGGGTGGTGGCCGCGCAGGAACGGCGCCACCACCCGACGGCCCGCGGTGACGAGGTGCTCGGCGAGCGGCCCGAAGGTGGCCGGGTGGTCGGGGAACCCGTGCCGGCACACGACCACCGGCCCGTCGCCCGCCGCGAGCGCGGGGAAGTCGAGCCGATCGGTCTCGATCACGATCTCCTCGAAGTCCATGGCTCCGAACCTAGCCACGCACGCTAGCCGCGGACGGGCAGGCGCACGGTGACGTCGCGCAGCACCATCACGCCGGGCGTGCGGCTGCCGTGCAGGAGGAACATGTCCGAGATCGGCGTGACGGTGAGGAACAGCGACTGGCCGGCCGGGATGGACGCGGCGACGGACGGCAGTTCGATCGTGCGACGGGTGCCCAGGTTCAGGCTCTTCTCGCGGTGTGGCAGCACGTTGTTCTGGATCACCTTGGCGTCCAGCGGTGAGGTGCCGACGCTGAGGGCGAAGAACGCGCGGCTGTCCAGGCCGAGCGTGCCGACGACGGCGTCGAGCGTCGGTGAACCGGCGACGGTGAGCGGGCCGTCCGCGATCTTGATCGCCTGCGGCAGGCCGACGCCGGCCGCGGTCACGATGTCGGGCAGCGCGACGGCGGTGGTGGGCGCGACGGAGTCCGCGGTGACGCAGCCGCCTTGGGCGGTCATGAGCTGGTAGCGGCCGTGGCCGGTGATCGTGCGCGGTGCGCCTTGCAGGTTCTCGCGCAGGAACCGCAGTTCGAGCTCGTCGTAGCCGCCGTGCCTGGCGGAGCACGCGTCGCCCGCCACGGCGTACCCGGCGGGGATGGCGTTGGGCAGCGCGTGGCCGCCGTTGTAGCCGATGAGCAGGCTGTTCGCGCGGGCACGCGGGGTCAGCGCGCGGTCGAAGTTGTCGATCGCCTGGTCCAGCGGGAACAGGTTGTCGCTGATGCCCTGGCGCAGCAGCACCGGGATGTCCAGCCGGCGGCCGGCGGCGGCGTGGTGGGCGGGGCCGTTGTCGCGGAAGAACTCGTCCATGGTGGTGGGCCAGTCGCCGGTGAGCAGGCCTTCGGCGTAGCCGGCGTGCAGGGTCGAGGTGTGCGCGTCGAGGGCGGCGGCGTACAGGGCGGTGACCCAGGTGGTGCGGACGACCTCGCGCGGCGCGAGGCTGTCGTTGAGGGAGTGCCAGGTGATCTGGGGCGCCAGCGCGTCGAAGCGGGTGCGGCCGGTTTTCATGATCTCGGTGAACGCGCCGGCGAACTGGAAGCCGCCGCCGTAGGAGCCGCCGATCGCGCCGAGGACCGGGTCGTCCGGGCCGTTGCGGCGCACCCAGTCCAGCGTGGCGACGTGGTCGATGACCCGCATGACGTCCTCGCCCTCGAAGGCGGGGTCCTCCACGTGCGCCTTGCCGCCGCTCTCGCCGAAACCGCGCTGGTCGATGCTGACCACGCCGAAGCCCGCGTCGAGGTAGCGCCGGAACGAGCCGGGCGCGGACGTGCGGCTGCCGCCCCAGCCGTGGCTGTGCAGCAGCACGGGCACGCGGTTGTCCCGCGAGGCGGTGGCGGGCTTGAACACGCTGACGCAGATGTTCACCGGTCCGGGTTCCAGCGGGTCGGTCTCGGGCACGCTCGCGACGCAGACGTGGTCCGGAGCGGGGTGATCGGTGCTCGCGGCGGCCGGTGGGGTCACGGCGACAGCCGCCAGGGCGAGGGCGATCACGAGGCGCATGGGTTCCTCCGGGTCGTCGGGGCGCTGGGTCGCGGGGACCGCAGTGATCCAACGACCGACCGCGGGGATCGTCACGCCCGGCGTGTCGAACGCTCGCGCCCCGCGTGTCGAACGCTCAGGACCCCCGAGTTCTCCGTTCGCGTTCGGCCTCGGGTCGCCCGACAGGGTCCCGAGCGTGGAGCTCGGGGGTCCTGAGTGGACGACACACGGGACTTGGAGGTACGACACGCGGGACCTGGAGGTTCGACACGCGGGTGGAAGCGGCGGGAGAAGGGCGGCGTGGCCGACGGGAAGTCGGCCACGCCGTTGTCGGTCAGCCGATCTTGCCGACGCCCGCGCCGGCGGTCACGGTGGCCTTGACGGTGTTCGGGTCGTCCAGCGTGTAGGGGTAGTAGTCGCGCGGCTCCTGCACGGTGCCGCTGCAGTCGGGCTGGCCGGACTCGCCGACGAACACGTTGTTCCGCGCCACGCACCGCCCGCCCGGACCGGCGTAGCTGTTGCTCACCGGTTCCTCGACGTCCTCGAAGTAGTTGCCCTCGACCACGCAGCCCGAGTCCGCCTGGCACGCCACGCCGACGTCGGTGTTGTAGACGTAGTAGTTGTTGAACATGTGCACCGGCTCGCCGAACCGCACGCGCGGGTTGCGCTGCGGTGTCCGGTCGAACCAGTTGTGGTGGTAGGTCACCTTGAGCCGGCCGACGTCCTGGGCGCCGTTGTTGTCGTCGTGGCCCAGCAGCATGTTCTTGGTGTGGTTGTGGGTGTGGTTCCAGGAGACGGTGACGTAGCTGGAGCCGCGCTTGATGTCGATGGCGCCGTCGTAGCCGTGGGACAGGTCGTTGTGGTCGATCCACACGTGGTGGGAGAACATCTGCACGTTGATCGCGTCGTCGGCCCAGTCGCGGAACACCAGGTTGCGGATGATCACGTTGTGCACCGCGTCGGCGGGCGGTGTGGTGACGTTCGAGGCGGGCAGCCCGATGTTGAGCCCGCCGCCGGTGAAGCCGGAGGCCGATCCGATGCCGACGATCGTCTTGTCGGAGGTGACGTTGTGCATGGGGCCGGGCAGCGCGATCATGCCGCGCACGCAGATGTTCAGCGGCCCGGTCTGGGCGATCGCGGACAGGAACTCCGTGGCCGTGTCGACCTCGATCGTGGGTCCGCCCGCGCCGCCGGTCGTGCCGCCCTGGCCCCACGCGGTGACCGAGGCGAACCCGGTCGGGCGGCCGGAGGTGGCGCAGGTGCCGGGCTGCTGCGAGGTGGTGGTCGTGGTCGTGGTGCTCGTCGGCCCGCCGGGTCCGGCCACGTCGGTGACCAGCACGTCGTCGAACGTCGCCGCGGCGTAGTGGGTCGCCACGCCGATCCGGCCGCTGCCGAAGGTCGCGTCGGTCGCCGTCACGACCTGCGCGCCGTCGACGAAACCGCGCAGCGTGCTGCCGAACGCCTCCAGCCGCAGCGTGGACCAGATGCCGACCGCGACGGTGGCCGGTGCGGTGGCCAGGACGGTGAACCCGCCGCCGACCCGCTTGCCGAGCGCCGCGCTACCGGCGTTGGTGAGGCCCAGGTAGTAGTAGTTGCCGGTGTTCTGCACCCGGGCCGTCACGGCGACGTGCCGGTTCGAGCCGTTGAACGCGGTCGGCTTGACCCTGGCCTGCACCGACTGGCCGGTCCAGACCGAGCCCGCCAGCGCCCTGGCGTCCGCGCTGGTGCCTGATTGGCGCCACGCCCGCGAGCCGTCGGTGATCACGGACCAGCTGCCGCCGCTGGAGCTCCAGCCGGTCGAGTTCCCGTCCTCGAAGTCGTCGCCGAACAACGCGGCCGCTGCTGCCGAGGGCACCAGCAAAACCGCTATCGCGACCACGAACGCGCTCGCCACCGCGGCGAGCGACGCTAATCTTCCGTGCTTGCTCACAAGAGCCTCCTCAAGGGTGAACCGGGCTGTCATCGACCGATTCCGCCGACCCGGCCGTGTTCACACTGATGAATGCGTTCACGCTGGTGAACGCGGGTGCGAGCACGGAAGGGCAACGGCTGCCGACAAACGGAGGCGGCGGTTGGCGGCACGCTCTCGAAAGTTCTTCGAATCCTTGTCGCGAAGGTAGAGCACAGGTTTCCGGGCCGTCAACGCCACATCACGCGAATGGTTCGGCGCAACGGCTCGGGAAATGCCGGGAAACGCGATGACCGCCTGTCGCACACGCCCGTCCAGGCTGACCTGATGACCGATGGGCACTGGATCGACGTCGCCGACCGCGTGTACGCCCGGCGGTACGGCGAACTCGACCTCACCGTCGGCCTGGTAGTCGGCGACACGGGCTGCCTCGTCGTGGACAGCCGGGGCGACGTCGTGCAGGGCGCGGAACTCGCCGCCGCGGTCCGCGGGATCACCGCGCTGCCGTGGACGCTGGTCTACACGCACGCGCACTTCGACCACTGCTTCGGCCCGACCCCGTTCCTGCCGTGCGACGTCTGGGCGGTCGTCGTCCCGGGGCACGGTGAGCCGGTCGACGCCGGGTTCGTCGCACGGCACCGCGACGGTCTCGTCCGGCTGGTCGAGCTGAGGGACGCGGTGGTGGCGGGTGAGATCCGCGACAGCGAGGCGGTCGCGCGGTCGGCGTACCCGGAGGACGTCACCCGGGCTTTGCCGGCCGCGGTCTAGCCGGCGGCCGGGCCGTCGACCGGGATCGTGTCCAGGACGGATCCGGCGATCGTGCGGGCCGGTGCGTCATAGGCCTCGGCGAGGGTGTGGAAGACCTGTTCGGCGCGGATCGCGGGCCAGTCGGCGGGCAGGTGCTCGGCGGGCAGCCGGGGGTCCTGGCGGACCAAGTGCAGCCACTCGGTGTGCAGCAGGAGCTGCCTGGCCAGGTCGTCGGGTGCGTCGGCCAGCGGGTGGGCGTGGTCCCAGCGGCGCAGGAAGGCCTGGTAGCGGCTGGCGATCGCGGGCACGTCGAACGCCGTGTGCGCGATCTGCTCGGCCTCGGTCGGCTTGGCCGTGTGCGCGGTGAAGACCTTCAGGTAGTCGCTCAGGTCGAGGTCGTCGACCAAGGCGGGCACGTCGACCACGCCGGGCGCGACCCACAGGCCGTTCTGCAGCGGGCCGAACCCGCCCCAGATCAGCCGTGAGCGCAGGTCGTGCCGCCGGCTGCGCCACGACTCGGGCAGCGAGAAGCCCACTATCGTCCAGGTGCCGTCCCAGTCGCCGTTGACCGCGCCACCGCGCCAGACCCGGTGCTCGCCGTCCTCCAGCACGGCCGCCGACCGCGCGGTCAGCCCGAAGTACATCCGCCTGCCCCGGCGGTGCCGGGCCAGCAGGTCCCGCTTGACCATCCGGGTCAACGTCGAGCGCACCGCCTCCTCGGACACGCCGACGCGGGCGAACACGTCGATGACGCTGCCGGAGAAGACCGCGACGCCCCGGTTGAGCACGTGGATGCCGAGGAAGCTGAGCATCAGCGACTGCGGTCGGAGCGAGGTCTCCTGCTCGGGGGCCTGCGGAGGGTCGTGCGGGATCACCGGGCGAGCGTAACCCCGGCTCGACGCCCTCGTGCGACCCGGGCGGGCCGCTCGGCGGTCCACCGTGTCCGGCACGGCCGAGCACCGCGGCCCGCCGTTCGCGAGCACGGCGGACGCACCGGGGCGTCCGCCGTGGCGAGGCGACGGCGGACCGGCGCCGACGCGGTGCGGTCGTTCCCGCCCGCGTCGACTACGGTGGTGAGCGATCTCGGCGCCGTCACCGGGCCGCCCGCGCACACG
The DNA here is from genome assembly GCF_001905065.1 of Saccharothrix sp. CB00851. Classification (NCBI taxonomy): domain Bacteria; kingdom Bacillati; phylum Actinomycetota; class Actinomycetes; order Pseudonocardiales; family Pseudonocardiaceae; genus Saccharothrix; species Saccharothrix sp. CB00851. Next base: position 54,305 of record NZ_LWLC01000030.1, on the reverse strand, counting down.
GGCGCCGAGCCGTTGTCCACCGGGAACTCCGGGTCGGTGGCCGCCGCACGGGCCGAGCTGACCGTGGAGGGATGCCGCGTTCGGCTGACGGTCAGCGGCGCAGCACGTCCCGGACCAGGTCGCGCGCCCGGTCGAACAGCGCGATCGGCGGGCCGAGCAGCATGGCCGCCCCGGGCGACTCGATGCCGGGGTGCGGTCGCGTGGGCGCGACGGCCTCGGCGGCGCGCACGGCCTTCGCCATCGCGACCAGCCGGTCGTGGTCGTACTGCTCGCGCAGCCTCGGGAACTCGTCGCGCTCCTCGTGCTCGGCGTGGGCGAGCACGTCGTCGCGCAACTGCGCCAGCAGCGTGTCGAACCCCTCCGCGTCCACGCCGATCGTGTCCATGGTGACCAGGAGTTCCTTGGCCCGGCGCTCCTCGGCCACCCGTGCGTCGACGATCGCGTCCCCGCCCTCGCCGCGACGCGCGGCCGGGTGGACGATCTCCTCTTCGGCGGTCTCGTGCACCGCGAGCAGCCGGACCAGCCGGTGGAACGCGTCGATGCGGTCGCGGCCCTTCGCGGTCCCGACCTCGGCGAACAGCTCGCGCAGCTCACCGTGCTGCCGCACCAGCAGGTCGACCACGTCCTCTCGCTCGCTCATGCGGGCGGACTACCCGCGTCCCGGTCCGCGAAACGAGTCCCCGCCGACACCGCTTTCGTCGTGGCCGTTCCACGGAGGCGGCCGGCCGCGGTCACGGCGCCGCTCACGGGAATCCGCCCCGCGCAAGGGTTTCGCGGATGGTTGCGCTGTCCGGCGGACGCCGTCCGCGGCGGGGCGGGGTTACCGTTTGATCGATCCAGGACATCCTCGCAACGGAGCGATCATGCCCGAGTTACGCACGTCGCTGGCCGCCTTGGCGCTCGCGACCGCCCTGCCGTTCGTCGCCGCGCCGTCTGCGGTCGCCGAGCCCACGATGGTCGTCACCGAGCTGGGCCGCCTGGCGGGTCATCCCGACCACTACGTCGCCGGGATCAACGACCTCGGCCAGGTGGTCGGCAGCGCCCAGGGCTACGGGTCGCCGGCGCACGCCGTGCTGTGGTCGCCGCGCGGCGGTGCGAGCGACCTCGGTCCCGGCGTGGCGGTGGGGATCAACCAGCGCGGTCAGGTGCTCGGGGTGGAGACGCGCGCGGCCGTCGCGCCGTACCGGCACAAGCCGTGGGTCTGGTCCGGCGGCGTGCGGACGACCGTCATGCAGGCCTACGCGGCGTGGGCGACCGCGCCGGCGATCAACGGCAACGGCGTCGTGCCGGTGAACTACTCGACGTCCCTGATGCGCCAGAACCACAACCGCGCCGCCGTCTGGCAGGCCGGTCGGCACACCGAGCTGTCGCTGTCCGGGCCCGACCTGTGGGTGTACGCGATCAACGACGCCGGTGTCGTGGCCGGCAGCTACGCGTCCACCGCGCTGCAGGACTTCGCCGCCGTCCGCTGCGTCGACGGCGCGTGCACGCGCCTGGGCGGCTCGTCGGGTTACGGCCCGTACATCCCGGAGGCGATCAACGAGGCCGGGGTCGTGGTCGGCAACCGCGGCACGGTCGCGTTGCGCTGGGAGGGCGACGAGGCGACCGTGCTGTCCGAGAACGGCCGGGTCGCGCACGGCGAGGGGTCGCTCAACGAACGCGGTGACGCGGTCGGGTGGGCGGCCGAGGAGGACGGCGTCCCCCACGCGGTGCTGTGGCCCGCCGGCGGCAAGCAGGTCGACCTCGGTGTGCCCGCGCCGGCCGAGGCCGTGGCGATCAACGAGCGCGGTGACGTGATCGGGTGGACCGCGGCCAACGAGTGGTCCTCACCCCGCGGGTTCCTGTGGCGCGCCGGCCGGATCACCTACCTCGACCCGCCGACCGGCCACTACAGCCTGCCGGTCGCGATCAACAACCACGGTGTCGTCGTCGGCCACACCACCGGCACGGACAGCACCAACCGGCCCGTGCTCTGGACGCCGCTGCCCTCCGCTCACGACGGGTGGGCGTTGCGGTAGAGGCGGACGGCGTTGCGCATCGCCATGGTCACGGTCATCGAGCCCACCCGCGGCACGAAGACCGAGGCGCGTTCCACCACGTCGTCGGCGAAGTTCTTCATCGTGGAAAAGTTTACGCACACCGCGCCGGGCTTGATCTCGTCGGCCCGGACCAGCGGGAACTCCCGTGACGGCACCCCGGTGACCACGACGTCCGCCTCGGCCAGGGCGGTCGCGCGGTCGGTCGCGACGGCGTCCACGTGGTGGCCCTGGATGCCCGGCGCGTGGCGGAACACCAGCGAACCGGACAGGTCGAACGACGTCACCTCGGCGCCGTCGTTGGCCAGCATCGCGGCCAGCGGGCGGCCGACGATCTCGCTGCGGTTGAACACGCACGCCTTCACCGACGCCAGCGGGGTGTCCCCGTCGCCGCGGAACGCGCCCGCCTCGCCGAGCAGCTTCATCACGGCCAGCGGGGTGCACGGGAGCACGGCACGCCGGGTGCCCGCGTCGTCGACGAACCGCCGGTTCTCGTACAGGCAACGGCTCCAGAACGAGTGCAGGCCCTCGACGTCCTTGCGCGGGTCGACCAGCTCGCGCAGCCACCGGTCCCGTTCGGGGTCGCGGACCGGGTAGTAGACGAACACGCCGTGCACGCCGTCGTCGGCACTGGCGTCGCGGACGGCGGTCTCGATGTCGTCGGCACGGGGTGTGCGCAGGTCGAAGTCGATGCCGACCTCGGCGCACGCGCGCCGGGTGTACTCGGCGTAGGTGCGCGCGGGCCGGTCGCCGTCGACCAGGAAGCCGACGACGGTGAGGCGTTCCGGGATCGCCGCGAGGTCGGCGCGGATCTCGGCGCGGATGGACTCGGCGAGGTCGGCCGGGTCGATGGTGCGGGCGGTCATCGGGATCCCTCCGGGGTGCTGTCGAAGCGGGCGTGGGCGGCCACGGCGGCCGGCGGTCCCTCCGTCACCGCGGCCACCGACCCGCCGCCGGGCCGGGACTCGCCGTCCGCGCGTGCGGCTCGGCCGAACTCACGTCCCGCGGGCTCTCCGTCACGCGAAGATCATCGCGTGCCGTGGCGTCGGCTGCCACAGCGGCGGGACGGGCCCGGTCGTGGTCACCGCACGACGCCCGGGTGTGCGTCAGGCGGCAGCCCGTCGCCGGGACAGCGCGACGAGCCGCGCGGCGAGCACGGCGACACCGCCCAGCGTCGCCACCGCCAGCACGACCATGAACGTCGGGTACAGGTACAGCACCTGCCGCCACGCCACGTCACGGCCTCGGTAGAGGAAGCCCACGACCCGGTGGACCGTCACGGCGAGCAGCAGCGGCAGCACCAGCGGGAGCAGGCGCGCCACCGTCCACGGCGCCGACCGTCGGCGGTCGGCCCACCGCCGGGACCGGGCCACACCGCGCCAGGCCGGCGCCCCGATCACCAGGGCGAGGACGAGCAGCACCGCGTCGACCACCGGGGACGGGTCGTCCACGGGCGGCGGCTCCCGGCCCTCGACCAGGGCGAGCAGGCGCTCGCCGATCGCCTGCGCGTCGCCGTGCCGCAGGCCCGTGTTGGCCAGGACGGCGATGCCGTGACCCGAGCCGGGCAGCAGCGCCTGGTACGCGGTCGAGGTGAACAGGTCACCGCCGTGGTCGATCAACAGTGCGCCCGACGCCGTGCGGCCCACGAACCAGCCCAGGCCGTACGACTCCGACACGGCGGACGGGGTGTGCGTCGCGCTGATGCTCCGCGGGGTGGCGATCGACGTGCCGCCGGGTCCACGGCCCCCGTCGTTCTGCGCGATCAGCCACGCCGCCAGGTCGTGCGCGGAGGTGAGCACGCCACCGGAACCATTGCCGAACGCCGGCGGTTCGGGCAGCGCGACGGGGTGGCCCAGGACCTTGACGTGCCCGCGGGCGGACGGCGGCAGGTCGCGCTCGGTGTCGGCGGTGCGGCTGTCGTCCATGCCGAGCGGCGCGAAGACGTGGTCGCGCAGGTAGTCGGCGAACGGCACGCCGACGACGACCTCGACCAGCCGTGCGGCCACCTGGAAGTTCGGGTTGTGGTACTCCCAACGCGTGCCGGGCGCGGCGGCCAACGCCGAGCCGCGCATCGCCGCCACGGCCTCCGCCAAGGTGTGGACCGCGGGGCCGCTGAACGACCGGAACGTCGTGTCCGACAGGCCCGAGGTCTGGTCGAGCAGCTGCCGCACGGTGATGTCGGCGGCACGCGGGTCGGCCATCGTGAACTCGGGCAGGTGCGCGCGCACCGGGTCGTCCAGCCGGACCCGACCGGCCTCCACGAGCTGCACGACCGCCAACGCGGTGAAGGACTTGCTCAGCGACGCCGCCGCCATGGTGGTGTGCTCGGACACGGCGTCGCCGTCCGGGGTGTGGCCGTACCCGGCGGTGTGCACGACGGTGTCGCCGCGCGTGACGGCCACCGCGACACCCGGCACCGCGGTCTGCTCCCGGTACTGCGCCACGACCGCGTCGATGGCGGCACCGTCGACCACGGGTGGTGCCGCGGTCGGGGGACCGAGGGACGCGGCGGAGACGATCAGAGCGGAGAGGATCGAGGTGAACACACCGGCAGTCTCGAAGCGATCGGTTCGGCGTGACATCGGACCGTGGTCCGAGTTCCGCCCGGCGCCGGCCGGTTACCGTGCCACCCATGGTGCGCGGACTCGGCCCGGGAGGGCTGCTGGTGGTGGACGCGGTGGCCGCCGTCGTGGTCGTGGTGTGGACGGTCCTGCGGGCACCCGCGGTCGACGTGCCCGCCGTGGTCGTGGCCGCGGCACTGGGGGTCCCGCTCGCCGCCCGCCGCCCGCGGCCCACCGCCGTGCTGGTCACCGTGCTGCTGGTCGGTGCGGTGGCCATCGTGGTCGGCATCGGGAACGAGTCGGTGCTCGCGGCGGTCGCCCTCGCGCTCCACCCGGTCGTGACGACCTCACCCCGATCGGGCGTGGTGGGCGCCGTCGCCGCGCTGGCGTGCGTGGTGACGTCCGGTATCGCGGTGGCGACCGTCCCCGGCCTGCCACTCGTCCCACCGCCCGCGGGGACGGAATCCTTCGCCACGTTCCCCGTGCCCACGTTGCTGTTCAGCGCGGTGATCGTCACCGGGTCCTGGGCGGTCGCCGCCGCCGTCCGCACGCGCCGGCGGCACCACGCCGAACTGGCCGAGTCGCGCACCGCGCGGGCGGTGGCCGAGGAACGGCTGCGCATCGCCCGCGACATCCACGACGTGGTGGGGCACAACCTCAGCCTGATCGCCATGAAGGCCGCCGTCGCCAACCACGTGGCCGCCACGCGTCCCGACGAGCGCGAAGCGGCCCTGCGGGGCATCGAGCAGGTCAGCCGGTCCGCCCTGGCCGACGTCCGGACCGTCCTCGGCGGGCTGCGCGACCCGGCCACCACACCGGCCGGCACCGCCGGACTGGACCGGCTGGTGGACGACGCCCGGTCGGCCGGTGTCCACGTGACCGCCGAGCAGGCCGACCTCACGGGGATACCCGCGGCGGTGCGGATCTCGGCCTACCGCATCGTGCAGGAGGCGTTGACCAACGTGCGGCGGCACTGCCACCCACCGCGCTGCCACCTCGTCACGACCGTCGAACCCGACGGGCTCGTGGTCTGCGTCGTGGACGAGGGCACCACCGCGACCGCACCCGACCCCGCCGGGCACGGACTGCTCGGCCTGCGGGAACGGGTCGCGCTCCACGGCGGCGCGCTGCACGCCGGACCGGCTCCCGACGGCGGGTTCGAGATCCGCGCGACCCTCCCCTTCCGCCATGACGACTGAGCCGATCCGCGTGCTGCTCGCCGACGACGAGCCGCTCTACCTCGACACCATCCGCGTGCTGATGGACGCCGACCCCGGAGTGGAGGTCGTCGCCCAGGCGGGCACCGGTCGGGCGGCGTGCGGCCTGGCCGCCCGGCACCGGCCCGACGTGGCCGTGGTCGACGTCCGGATGCCCGACCTCGACGGCATCGCCGTGACCAGGCACGTCACCGCGTTACCCGACCCGCCCAAGGTGCTCATCCTCACCACCTTCGACCTCGACGGCGTCGTGTACGAGACGTTGCGCGCGGGCGCCGCCGGGTTCCTGCTCAAGGACGTCGCACCGCACCGGCTGCTCGACGCCGTCCGCACGGTCGCGGCCGGCGAAGCGCTGCTCGCACCCACCGTCACCCGCAGGCTCATCGCGGACTTCCTCCGCTCCCCCGCCCGCCCACGCCGACCGCTCGACCGCGTCACCCCACGCGAACGGGAAGTGCTCCAACTGATCACCCGAGGGCTGTCCAACACCGAGATCGAACAGGCCCTGCACCTGAGCCGGCACACCGTCAAGACCCACATCGGCCACCTCATGGCGAAACTGGCCGCCCGCGACCGGGCACAACTGGTGATCGCGGGCTACGAAGCGGGGCTCGCCGACCCGTGACGCGGCTCAGCCCGGCGGACGCCGACCGGCGGCCGTCAGACCCGCGGCGGTCAGCACGAGCGCCACCGCGAAGATCGTGTCCGTGCGCGGGATCGTCGGGTCCCCGCCGAACAACAGGATCAGGCCCGGCCCGACCGCCTGCCCCAACGACGCCGCGAACGTGTAGTAACCGAACGCCGCGTCGTACCGCGCGGTCTCGGTCGTGTTGGCCACCAGCGCCTGCTGCGCCACCACCGAGCACAGGTGCCCCGTGCCGAGCAGCACACTGCCCACGAGCAGACCCGCCACCGACCCGACGAACGCGAACGTCCCGGCGGCGGCGCACATCGACACCGCACCCACGAACATCACCCGCCGCTCCCCCAGCCGGTCGACCGCCTGCCCGGACGGGATCGCCAACACCAGCGGCGCGACCGCGAAACCCGCCGACAGCACCCCAGCCACCCCGTCGGCACGCCCAGTTCCACCGCGCGATAGGTGGACGTCGGCCGCAACACGAACGTGATGAGCCGGACCAGGACGGTGTGCACCAGCAGCACCGCCACCGCCTTACTCCGCACGGGACTCGACATCGGACTCGACGCCACCCAGGTGCGACACGGCTCTCGCACCGAGGCTCGCGGAGATGTGCCGGCGCATCACGGCCGCCGCCGCATCGGCGTCACCGGCGACGACGTGCTCCACCAGCTCCCGGTGCTCGGCCGCGGCCCGGTCGCGCTCCTCGTCACCGCGACCCGTCTCCAGCCCGAGTCGGCGATACCGGTCGGCTTTGTCCCACAGACCGTCCAACGTGGCGATGAGCAGGTCGTTGTGCGACGCGCGGTAGAGCGCGGCGTGGAACCGGCGGTGCGCGACCAGGTCCGCCACCCCGGGATCGCGCCGCAGCGGCCGCAGCCCGCGCAAGGCGGCACGCAACTCCCGCACGTCGGCCTCCGTGCGTCGCCCGGCCGCCAACGCGACCGCCAGCGGGTCCAGCGACGCCCGCAGCTCCAGCAGGTCACGGGCCGCCCGGTCCGGGCGTGGGAAAGCGGTGGCCGGCAGACCTCGCCGACCACCGACGCCTCCTGGTCTCAGCTGGTCGAAGGCCCGGTCCACCCGGCGGGCACGTGGCCGATGCGCACGCGCTGCGGGTGGTCGCCCACCGGCACCGAGACCACCTTGCGCCCGGTGGCGAAGTCGATCGCCGTCACCTGGTCCGACCCGCTCTCCGAGATCACGCAACTGCGCCCGTCACCGCTCACGGTCGCCCAGTACGGCTTCGCCGCCGGCACGAGCGCCCCCTCGCGCAGGGTCGCCCGGTCCACGATCACCGCGTAGTCGTCCATCGTCCCGGCCACGCACAACTTGTCACCGGCGGGGCTCATCGACATGCCGTGGTGACGCGAGTCGTTGACCCACGTGGTGCGGTCCTCGCTGGTGTTCGGGTTCTTCGGCAGTTCCTTCAACCGGGTGATCCGGTCGGTGGCCACGTCGTACTCCAGGAAACCGTGGAAGAACGACACCTGGAAGTACAGCTTCGACTCGTCGGGCGTGAACGCCACCGGCCGCACCGAATCGGACAGGTCGGCACGACCGAACGCGTCCAACCGCTGCCGCATGTCGATCACCTTCACCTGCTGGAACGTCGCCGTGTCCACGACCGTGACGCGACGGTCACCCTTGGTGAAGTCCAGCGCCGGATCGTCCAGCGCGGTGTTGACCTCGCCGATGGACATGTTCCACAAGTACCGGCCGCCGTCGGTGAACACGTTCTCGTGCGGCTTGTCGCCGGTCCGGAACGACCCGACCTGACGACCGGTCTGGATGTCCAGCACGTGCACGGTGTTGGACGTCGACGCGGACACCGCCACCCGGCGCCCGTCCGGCGACACGGCCATGTGGTCGGAGCGGAAACCCGACACCGGGAAGCGCCAGTTGACCCGACCGGTCGCCAGGTCGATGGACACCACGTCGGCGAAGCTCGGCCGGGAGGCGACCACCGCGCGGCCGTCCGGCGTGGTGTACATGTCGTCCACGAACTGGTCGTGGCCCTCGCCGGGACCGGACCGGATGCCGAGGAAGAACGCGAGCTTGATCGGGTTGAGGTAGATCTCCCAGAGCCGTTCCTGCCGGTCCGGGATGATGTTCACCCGGCCGATCTTCGCGAAGTCGCCGCTGGAGGCGATCACGTCGGCGGTACCGTCCCAGTTGTTGCCGACGAACATCACCTCCCGCAAGCCCTCCGCCGGGGCGGCGACGGCGGGCGCGGCGGTCGTGGCCAGCACGCAGGCGGCCAGCACACCGAGCACCCCGCGGGGCACGTGCCTCTTCGACCCGGATTTCTTGTCCACGACAGCTCCCAACCACAAGGCTACTGTTCAGTAGGTCATGGGTACCGGCTCGCGGCGCGCCCGCGGTAGGGGCCGATGCCCAACGAGCCGCGTGCTCGTTATGCCACTGCCACAACGTCGCGGCGGGAGGGATGGGCCGGTGTCGGCAGCGCACGACCGCGGTCGCCTGCTCGGGCAGGTGCTCAGGAGCATGGCGACCGACAGCGGTGTCGTGGAGGAGTTGGTCCGGGCCGCACGCGGCCGGTCACCGGAGGTGGCCCGGCTGCCGGAGGCCGAGAACCGGCGGCACGTCGAGGTGCTGCTGGCCACCGGGCTCGACTTCTTCGAGCGGTCCGACGAACCGGACGAGCAGGACTTCCGCGCCGCCGAGACGCTGGGCGCCGACCGCGCCGCACAAGGCATCTCCATCGACGGCCTCCTGCGCGGCGTCCAGGCCGCTCGCACGCGGGCGATGAAGATCGCCATCGCGCGCAGCCGGGCCGTGGGCGTGCCCGACGAGGTGCTGCTGGAAGGGATGGTCGACCTCGACCGCTACACCGGCGCCCTGGAGCGGCACGTCATCAACGGCTACCACACGGCCGAACTCGAACTGTCCCGCACGAACCGGGACGCCAACATTCACCTGCTGCGCCGGTTGCTGCTGCACGGCGACGGCCCGCCACCGGGACCGGCGGAGCTGCGGCGCGCGGGGCTGTCACCGGACGGGCACTACCACTGCCTGGTGTCCGACGTGACCCAGCCGGGCGAGGCGCGTGCGCTGGAACAGCGACTGCTGGGCTGCGGCGGCGTGTACGGGCTGGTGGAGGGACGGCTGGCCGGCTTGTCCGCCCGCAGGCCGACCGCGGCCGACCTCGACGCGCTCCTGGTGGTGGCGCCCGCCACGGCGCTCACGGCGATGCGTGACGTCCACCCGTTGTGCGTGGCGGCGCTGCGGATCGCCGGCCGGGCCGGGCGGCGCGGCGTGCACGACCTGACCGACCTGTCCGGCGAAGTGGCGCTGGCCGCCCAACCGGTGCTCGCCGACCTGCTGCGCGGCACGCTCGCCGGTCTCGACCACGACGACGAATTCCACCGCGAGCTCGTCGGCACCGCCCTGGTCTACCTCGACCACGGCCAACGGCTCGGCCACGCGGCCACCGCGCTGCACGTGCACCCCAACACCGTGCGGTACCGGCTGGACCGGCTCGCCGAGATCACCGGCACGCCGTGGGACGACACCGCGGAGGCACCGACCGTCCTGGGCACCCTGCGGCACTGGTGGGCGCTGCGGACCTGGCTCGACCACCGCCCGCCACACCATCGCTGAATCACCATCACTGAAGCTGTGGAGACATCCGGGGGGATCACCCGGAACCGGAAGGCGCTCTCGGCCGACCACTGAGGTGAACAGGCAACCGGGGAGGCAGCGGTGGAACGTCGTACTTTCTTGCGCGCGTCGGCACTGTCGGTGGGAGCGGTGGGTGCCGTGTCCGGTGGCACGGCGTCGGCGGCGGCACCGTTGCGGGTGCGGGTGGTGATGTTCGACGGGGTCGAGGAGCAGGACTTCGTCGCACCGGTGGAGGTGCTGGGGCTCGCCGGGCGGATGAGCGGCGGCGCGTTGACCACGACGTTGACGACCACGGGACGTCCCGGCACGGTCACCTGCACCTACGGCACCAAGGTCGAGGTGGCCGAGGGCTGGGCGCAGGACGACGCCGACGTGCTGGTCGTGCCCGGCGGCGGGTACAACGACAAGACGGGTCCCGGCGTCAACCGGCTCGCCGCCGACCGGGGTTTCCTGCGCCGCCTGGCCGCCGTGGACGCGCTGCGGGTCGGCATCTGCACCGGCACGATGGTGTTGTCCGCGGCGGGTTTGACCAAGGGGCGCAACGCGACCACGCACACGGGCGCGAAAGCGGACCTGGCCGCGCAGGGCGCGAACGTCGTCAACGCCCGCGTGGTGGACGACAGCGACCTGATCACGGGCGGCGGCATCACGTCGGGGCTGGACGTCGCGCTGTGGCTGGTGGAGCGGTTCCTCGGCGCGAAGCTCGCCCAGCGGGTGGAGACGGTGCTGGAGTACGAGCGCCGCGGCACCGTCTGGCGCGCTTGAGCGGGCACGGTCCGCGCCGCGGCTTCGGTCGTCCGCGGCAGTCGGTCCATTCGGCGCAAGAGTCCGCGACCCCGCTGTGGTTACGATCCGGAGTCGTGACCTTCCCCCACGTGACCGGTCCCGACGACGAGGTGACGCGCTGGGCGTGGCGGGCCCGTTCCGGCGACCGGGACGCGCTGGAGCGGTTCGTGCGGGCCACGCAACGGGACGTGTGGCGGTTCATCGCCCACCTCTCCGACGTCACCGTGGCCGAGGACCTGGCCCAGGAGACGTACGCGCGCGCCCTGGGCAGCCTGCGCCGGTTCGCCGGGCGTTCGTCGGCGCGCACGTGGCTGCTCTCGATCGCCCGCCGGGTGGTGGTCGACCACATTCGCCTGGTCCGCGCACGGCCCAGGGTGTCGCCGGGCGCGGACGGGGAGCGCGAGGTGGACCGGCGGCCGGTCGAGTCCGGTTTCGAGGGCACCGTCGAGCTGACCGTGCTGCTGGACGCGCTGGAGCCGGACCGCCGGGAAGCCTTGGTGCTCACCCAGGTCCTCGGTCTGTCCTACGCGGAGGCGGCCGAGATCGCGGGGTGCCCGATCGGCACGATCCGGTCCCGGGTCGCGCGGGCGCGCGACGACCTCGTGCGTGCGACGGGGCGGTCGGACGCCACCGAGGTCGGCTGACCGCCCGTGCGCGGTGACATCCGGCCCGGTGGTGCCCTGCTGCGCAATCCGGCGTTCCTGCGGCTGTGGACGGGGGCCACCGCGTCCGGGTTGGCGACGTGGGCGCTGCCGTTCGTGCTCGGGTTCGCGGTGCTGGAGCGGTCGCTGACGGCCGTGGAGCTGGGGATCGTGCTGGCCGTCCGGACCGCGGGCTTCCTGATCGCGGTCCCGGTCGCCGGTGTGCTGGCCGATCGGCACTCGCGGCGGCGGGTGGTGCTGTGGTCGGGGCTCGCGGCCGGGCTCGGCACGCCGTTGATCGCGGTCGGGTTGGGGAGCTCGCTCCTGCTGATGGCCGTGGCCGCGGCGGTGGTCGGTGCGGGACAGGGCGCGTGCCGCCCGGCTTTCCAGGCGCTCACGGCGGAAGTCGTCGCCGAGGACGCGCGGCGACGGGCGAACGCGGCGATGACGCTGGCGGTGCGGGTCACCACGTTGGTCGCGCCGGGACTGACCGCGTTGCTGGCGTTGGCCGTCGACACGCCGGCGCTCGTCGTCGCGACGGGGGTGCTGTGGTTGGTCGCGGCCCTGGTCCCGCCGGCGGGCGACCGGGTCGTCGTTCCGGCGGACCGTCGGCGTTTCACGGCGGAGTTCGCCGACGGGGTGCGTGAGGCCAGGCGGCACCCGTGGTTCGTGGCCGGTCTGGGCGCGTTGACGGCGGTGATCGCCACCGGGTACTCCGCGACCGGTGTGGTCCTGCCGCTGGTGAGCCGTGACCGTTACGGCACCGGTGCGGTGCTCGCGGCCGCCATGACCGCGTACACGGTGGGCGCGTTGGTCGGCGCGGTCCTCGCCGCGCGCCGGCGGCCCCGGGCGGAGGGCTGGACCGCGTTGGCCGGGTTGGCCTGCTACGGGTTCGTGCCGTTGAGCCTGCTGCTGCCGGTGCCCGCGGTGGTCGTGATCGCCGCGTACGTGGTGGCGGGGCTGGGGATCGAGCTGTTCAACGTGCCGTGGTTCACCGCGACGCAGCGCGAGGTCGAGCCCTCGGTGCTGGCCAGGGTGTCGTCGTTGGACTTCCTGCTGTCCTACGGCCTGGCACCGGTCGGCCTGGCCCTGATCGCACCGGCGATCGACGGGTTCGGCGCGGGTGCCGTGCTGGCGGTGTGCGCGGTGGTCTGCTTCGCCGCACCGGCCGCCGCCGCGCTCGTGCCGTCCGCACGGGACTTCCGCTGACTCAGGACGCCCGCAGGTGGTCGCGCAGCGTGCGGGCGACGTGCGCCATCACCGCTTCCGCGCCCGGCTGCACCACGGCGGGCACCCGCGACTCGGTGAGCGCGGCCACGGCGAACACCTGGCCGTCGGCGTGCTCGACCACGCCGACCTCGTGCCGGAGGTTGAGCAGCGTGCCGGTCTTGGACGACCAGCGGGACGCGTCGGAGCTGAAGTCGGGTGCCAGCCGGTGCCGCAACGCGTTGTCACCCATCAGCTCGCGGACCCGGGCGGCGACCGCGGGCCGGATCGTGGTCGGCCGCCACAGGCCGTGCAGGAGGTCCACGAACGCGCGGGCGGAACCGGCGTTCGCCCGGCTGATGTCCAGCTGGGTCACCGGGTGCCCGCGTCCCTCGGTCGCCGCCGCGATGGCCAGCGAGTGGGCGAGGTGCCCTTCGGCCGGGGTGAACCGCTCGGCGGGCGTGTCGACCAGGTCGCGCATGAGGTGGCGGACGGCGATGCCGTCGTAGCCGAGCCGGCGCAGTTCACCGGCCACCGCGGCGGGCGGGGTCAGGGCGAACAGGGCGTCGGCGGCGGTGCTGTCGCTGATCGCCACGCTCAGGTAGAGCAGGTCGTCCACGGCGATCGTGGCGGGGTGGCGGAACTTGGGCAGCCCGATCGGCCCGCGCGCGTCGACCCGGGCGGGCGGCACCACGACCGGGGTGGCGGCGTCGAGCTCACCCCGCTCGACGCGTTCCAGCGTGGCGACCGCGAGCGGCACCTTGACCAGTGACGCGACCGGGTACTCCAGGTCGGCGTCGAGGCCGAGCTCGTCGCCGGTGTCGAGGTCGCGCACGAGGAACGAGCCGCGCAGGCCCGCGTCGTCCAGCGCAGCCCGCGCGTCGCGCAGGACCTTGGTCGTGCCCATCACGTCTCGCCTTCGGCCACGCCGAGGCAGCGCCCGATCGCGGCGGGCGGCAGGTCGCGGATCCGCCGGGCGTCCTCGCGCAGCCCGGCCGTGACGTCGTAGCCGCGGGCCAGGTCCAGCTCCCCGACCGGCCGCCAGTGCAGGTCGAGGTCGTCGGCCTGTCCCGGTGAGCACAGCAGCAGGTCGGCGGAGCCGAGCACGTCGGCCGCGGCGGCGACCAGCGACGGGGCCACCACCACCTGGGCGGGTTGCAGGCCCACGGCGTCCCGCAGCCGGGTGACGCGGTCGCGGACGTGCGGCACGTCGTCCTCCGGCTGGACCAGCACGCGCCGACGACGGCCGTTCCGCTCGGCCCGGCCGGCACGCAGGGTCTCCACGTGGATCACCGCGGCGGCCCCCGGGTCGGCCCGACCGGCCAGGCCCAGCGGCACCCGCCAGACGCCCTCGTCGGGCGGCACGGCGACCAGCGCGGCCCGGACGTCCAGGGTCCGTGCCTGCTCGGCGCGTTCGGCGGGGCCGGCGGGGCGCGGGTCCAGGTCGAGGTCGTGGCGGCGGGCGTCGGCGACGAGCCGGGCCAGCGGGCGCGGCGCGCAGACCTCGGGCACGGCCAGCCGGAACGGCCGCAGCTTGGCGCGCTCGGCGTCGTGCTCCATCGCCTCGGCGAGGTCGACCAGCCGCCGGGCCGACGGCAGCATCTCCCGGCCGAACGGCGTCAGCGTCACGCTGCGCGAGTTCCGGGTGAGCAGCCTGGCCCCGAAGTGCCTCTCCAGCGCCGCGACGCGCCGGCTGGCCACCGACTGCGGTATCCGCGCGGCGGCGGCGCCGACGGTGAAGCTGCCGTGCCCGCTGACCGCGACGAACGCCTTGCACGCCTCGACCACGTCCACGAGCCGCGACTATGCCAGATCGGCATGGATGCGCAGCTCGGTGTCTTGGACAGCATCCACGGTCGGCTGTGAAGCTCCCTCACGTGACACCGCCATACCGAACCGTCAGCCGCCGCGCGTTCCTGGGTGCGGTGGCGCTGCTCCCGGTGGCCGGTTGTGCCGGGGAACCCGAACCGCCACCCGCGCGGTCCTCCGAGCCGGTCAGCACGAGCACGCCCACCCCGTCCGTCGCGCGGCACGATCACCTGGTCGAGCTGGAACGGAAGTTCGACGCCCGGTTGGGCGTGTACGCCGTCGCCACGGGCACCGGGACGACGGTCGAGCACCGGGCCGACGAGCGGTTCGCGTTCTGCTCGACGTTCAAGGGGTTGGCGGCGGCCGCGGTCCTGCACCGCCACCCGCTGTCCCACCTGGACACCGTCGTCACGTACACCGAGGCCGACCTGATGGCGAGTTCCGCCATCACCCGGCAGCACGTGGCGACCGGGATGACGATCCGCCAGGTGTGCGACGCGGCGGTCCGCCACAGCGACGGCACCGCGGGCAACCTGCTGCTGCGCGACCTCGGCGGCCCGGCCGGGCTGACCGCGTACCTGCGCGCGCTCGGCGACACCGTCACCCGGGCGGACCGGTTCGAACCGCACATCACCACCGCCGTCCCCGGCGACCCGCGCGACACCACCACCCCACGCGCCATCGGCACCGATTACCGCCGGATCGTGCTCGGTGACGTCCTGCCGCCCGACCAGCGCGCGTTCCTGCGCGACCTGCTGGAGCGCAACGCCACCAAGGCGGGCACCCTGCGCGTCCGCGCGGGCGTGCCGCGAGGGTGGACCGTGGCCGACAAGACCGGCACCGGCGACTACGGCACGGTCAACGACATCGCCGTGGTGTGGCCACCCGACACCGCGCCGCTGGTCGTCTCGATCATGTCCAGCAAGGCCGCCGCGGACGCCGGGTACGACCAGGCGCTGCTCGCCGAGGCAGCCGCGTACGTCGTGGGAACCCTCACCTGATGTCCACCGCGACGAGGCGCACCGTGATCGGCGTGCTGGTGGCCCTGCTGCTCGCCGTGGCCTCGGCCGGGACGCTGGGCGCGGTGGACCGGCTGGTCCTCGTCCACCACCCGGTCACGGGACGGCCGGCGGCGATCGTCGAGGAGGTACCGGGCCCGGAGACCGGACCGGCCTGCCCGCTGGACGGCCGTTACGTGGACGAACAGCCCGAAGGTTTGCGCCCGGACGTGCTCCGGGCGTGGCGGGAGCTGCGTGCCGCCGCGGCCGGGCAGGGCGTCGGGCTGTGCCTGAACGACGGCAAGCGCAGCGTCGGCCAGCAGCGGCGGGAGTTCGAGGACGCCGTGCGGCGGTTCGGCACCGAGGAACTGGCCGCGCGGTACGTGCTGCCGCCGGAGAAGTCGATGCACGTCAAGGGGATCGCGGTGGACGTGCAGCCGCTGGAGTCGGCGGCTTGGGTGCAGCGGCACGGGCCCGCGCTGGGCTGGTGCCGCCGCTACCTCAACGAGGAGTGGCACTTCGAGTACGACCCGGCGTACGCGTCCACCGGCTGCCCCGCCATGCTGCCCAGCGCGAGCGGCACGTGAACCGTCAGGTCCACGGGATCGTCGCCTGGAGCACGGTCTCGCTCAGCGCCTCCGTGCGCAGGTGCGTGACCTGCTGGTACTCCGGATCGGCGACCATGCGGCTGAACGCGGCCCGGTCGGGGTAGCGCACGACCACCACCGCGTCCCAGCTCTGCCCCTCCTCGGCCGCCAACACGGTCGAGCCGGTGCCCGCGTAGAGGATCTTCGCGCCGTAACGCGGCAGGAACGTCTCGCGCAGGTGCCGCGCGTACTCCTCGTACGACGACACCCCGCCCTCGGCGAACCGCAGCAGGTTGAGCATGACGACCGGACCGCCCGGGTCCTCGGCCAGCAGTCGCTTCAGATCGGCGCCTCGTGGGTCCACAGCCATGCCGACCAGCATGGCGGTCGGTGATCACGTCCGCATCGGTAGGTCCACCGGTAGCGCGCGCATGGCCGAGGACTACCCCTCTCACGACCGCGCATGCGGACCCGGGCACCGGCGTCCCCCGGTGGGATGGGTGGTGTTTGCCGGTCCGGCCGGGTGGCACCCGTAGTGGACCTGATCGGCGGGCGGAACCCCCCGGCAGAGGAGGCGGCATGACCGAGGGTGGTTGGGCTTACGACGGCGAGCCCGTCACGCTGTCACCCGACACCGTGACGCTCGTCCACGGCACTTCCTTCTGCGTGTGCGGCAGCGACGGCGACGTGAACGGCGCCGCCGCCCAGGGCGTGTTCTTCCAGGACACCAGGATCGTGTCCGGCTGGGCGCTGCGCGTGGACGGTGCGCCCGTCGAGCACATCACCACGCTGACCCGCGACCCGTTCCGGATGACGTTCGTCGGTCGTGGCCGGTCGCACGCCCAGAGCGCCGAGAGCACCCTGCTCGTGCGCCGCGAGCGGTACGTCGGCTCCGGCCTGCGCGAGGACATCACGCTGCGCAACTTCGGCCGCGAAGCCGCCTCGCACGTCATCTCGGTCCACGTCGAGGCGGACTTCGCCGACGTGTTCGAGGTCAAGGAGGGCCGGGTCCGCCGACGCGGCCGCCACCACTGCGACGTCGAGCCGGAGGAGCTGCGCCTGACCCGGTGGTTGGACGGCCAGAGCCGGGGCGTGCGGGTGGCGGCCGACGGTGCCGACTACTCGCCGTCCACCCTGACCTTCCGCGCCGTCATCCCGCCCAAGGGCCAGTGGTCGACCAGCGTGACCGTGCGCCCCGTCGTGGACGACCAGGCGACCGAGGAGATGTTCCCGCTCGGACGCCCGATCGACGAGTCGGTGCCGGTGCTGCGCGCCCGCCGGTGGCGCGAGACCGCGCCCGTGCTGAGGTACTCGGGCAAGCCGTCGCTGGCCGCCACGCTGCTGCGCAGCCGGCAGGACCTGGGCGCGCTGCGGATCTTCGACCCGGACCGCCCGTCGGACACCGCGGTCGCGGCCGGCGCGCCCTGGTTCATGACGCTGTTCGGCCGCGACTCGATCCTGGCCTCGCTGATGTCGCTGCCCATCGAGCCCGGACTGGCCCTCGGCACCGCCCGGACCCTCGCCCACCACCAGGGCACGAAGGTCGAGCCGAACAGCGAGGAGGAACCCGGCCGGATCCTGCACGAGATGCGGTTCGGCTCGGACGCGTCGCTGGCCCTGGGCGGCAGCAACGTCTACTACGGCACCGCGGACGCTACTCCGCTGTTCGTGATGCTCCTGGGCGAGCTGTCCCGCTGGGGCATCGACCGCGAGCAGGTCGAGGCGCTGATCCCGCACGTCGACCGCGCGCTGGAGTGGGTCGAGCGCTACGGCGACCGCGACGGCGACGGTTTCGTGGAGTACCAGCGGGCGACCGAGCGCGGGCTGGTCAACCAGGGCTGGAAGGACTCGTGGGACGGGGTGAACTTCGCCGACGGCCGCATCGCGCGGGGGCCGATCGCGCTGTGCGAGGTGCAGGGTTATGTCTACAACGCCTATCTGGCCCGCGCCTGCATCTGCGAGGACTTCGAGGACCTCGACGGCGCCCGGCACTGGCGTGACCGCGCGGTGCGGTTCAAGGAGCGGTTCAACGAGCGCTTCTGGCTGGCCGACCGCGGGTACTACGCGATCGCGCTCGACGGCGACAAGCAGCCCGTGGACGCGCTCACGTCGAACATCGGGCACTGCCTGTGGAGCGGCGTCGTGGACGAGGACAAGGCCGAGCGGGTCGTCGAGTCCCTGCTCTCGCCGGAGATGTTCACCGGGTGGGGTGTGCGGACGCTCGCCTCCGACATGGGCGCGTACAACCCGATGAGCTACCACAACGGTTCGGTGTGGCCGCACGACAACGCCATCATCGTGCACGGGCTCATGCGGTACGGCTTCGTGGAGCAGGCGCAGCGGGTGGCGACGGCGGTCCTCGAAGCGGCCGAGGCGTTCGGCGGGAGGCTGCCCGAGCTGCTGTGCGGCTTCGACCGGGCCGAGTACGCGGACCCGATCCCGTACCCGACGTCGTGCTCGCCGCAGGCGTGGGCGTCGGCCACTCCCGTGCACCTGCTGCGCGTGCTGCTGCGGGTGGAGCCGTACGCGCCGCGCCGCAAGGTGTGGCTGGACCCCGTGCTGCCCGAGTCGTTCGAGCCGCTGGCGCTCGACGGCATCCCGATGCTCGGCACCAGGGTCGGTCTGGAGGTCGACGGTGCCGACGTCCGGGTGCACGGCCTGCCCGAGGACGTGGAACTGGTCCGGGCGCCGGTGGGCGTGCACCCGGGCCTGGACAGGGGGTGAGCCCGGTGGAACCGCTGCGCATCGCGATGATCGCGCCGCCCTGGTTCGAGGTGCCGCCCGCCGCGTACGGCGGCATCGAGTCGATGTGCGCCGACCTGGTGGACCGGTTGGTGGCGCGCGGCAACCACGTCGTCCTCGTCGGTGTCGGCCGCAACGGCACGAGCGCCGAGTTCCGGGCCACCGCCGACCACCCTGAGCCGGACCGGTTGGGGCAGAGCGTGCCGGACGTGGTGCACGCCGCCGCGCTGCCCGCCATCCTGGCCGAACTGGACGTGGACGTGGTGCACGACCACAGCTTCGCCGGACCGCTGCTGGCCCGCGGCCGTCCGACGCCGACCGTGGTCACCGCGCACATGCCCGTGGACGATGAGCACGGCCCGTACTACCGGCGGCTGAACGACAGCGTGCACCTGGTGGCCATCTCGGACGCGCAACGACGGCGGGCGCCGGACCTCGACTGGGCGGGCACCGTGCACAACGCCATCCCCGTCGACACCTTCCCGTTCCGGCGGGACAAGGAGGGCTTCGCGCTGTTCCTCGGCCGTGCCGCGGCGTCCAAGGGCATCCCCGAGGCGATCGCCGCCGCGGCCGACGCCGGTCTCCCGCTGCGCATCGCGGCCAAGTGCCGCCAGCCCGAGGAGCACGAGTACTTCGACCACGTGGTCAAGCCGCTGCTCGGGCCGGACGTCGAGTGGCTCGGCGAGGTGGGCCGGGAGGAGAAGCTCGACCTGCTGACCGCCGCGAAGTGCCTGCTGTTCCCGATCCGCTGGGACGAGCCGTTCGGGATGGTGATGGTCGAGGCGATGGCGTGTGGCACGCCGGTGGTCGCCTGCCGCCGCGGCTCGGTGCCGGAGGTGGTCGCGCACGGCCGGACCGGCTTCGTGTGCGACGACCACGCGTCGTTGGTGGCCGCGTTGCGCCGGGTCGACGAGCTGTCGCCGGACCGGTGCCGGGCCGAGGCGGCCCGCCGGTTCGACGTCTCCCTGATGGCCGGCCGGTACGAGGAGGTCTACCGCGCGGTGATCGCCCGGCACGCGGCCGCGAACCTGCCGACCATGCGGCCGCCGAGCCCGACCCGATCGCGGACGGTGTCCGAGCGCGGCGCTTGACTCTCTGACACTTTTCGTCAAAAGTGTCAGCATGACCGCAGGCCCACGCGACCGGATCCTGGCCGCCGGCCTCGACGTGTTCGGCAGGCACGGCTTCCGGCAGACGTCGATGGCACTGGTCGCCGAGGCGGCCCGGATGTCCCGACCGGCCCTCTACCAGCACTTCAAGAGCAAGGAAGACCTCTTCCGGGCCGTCGGCGAACGGCTGGTGGTCGACCTGGTGGAAGCGGCCGGTGCGGCGGGCCGCGCCGACGGGCCGACCGTCGACCGGCTGTGCCGGGTGCTGTCGGTGAAGGTCGAGCTGACCGGGCCGACGGTCGCGGCGGCACGGCGGCGTGAGCTGTTCGCCGAGGCGAACTCCCTCGCGCCCGACCTGCCCGCCGCGTTCCGGGCCGGTGTCGTGGCCGTGCTGGCGGACGTGCTCGCCCAAGCCGGTACGGCCGACACCGAGACGGCGGCGCTGCTGTTCGACTCGGCCACCGGGATCGCCCTCGAACCGTCCTCTTCGGACGAACACGCACGCCGTCTGCGCCGGTTGGTCGAACTGGTCGTGGGCGGGCTGACCCGGCACCGCACAGCACTGGGGGAACCACCATGTGGCACACGATGATCCTCGCCTTCCTCGCCGGGGTGACGGCCGCCAACGCGACACCGCACTTCGTGCGGGGCATCACCAAGCGGCCGTTCCCCACCCCCTTCGGCCCGTCGCCGGTGGTCAACTTCGTGGCGGGGTGGGCGATGTACGTGCTCGCGGCGCTGTTGGCGGTGTGGGCCGACATGCCGGCGCACCCCGTCGCGGCCGGTATCGCGGTGGCGGTCGGCGTGCTGCTGATGGGCCTGTTCCACGCCGTTGTGGGCGCGTTCGGCCGGGGCGCCGACGAGTTCTGATCGGCATTGCGGTCCACCTGGGACGACCGACTGTCCCGGAAACAGCAACAGGAGTTGTCGATCCGAATGCGACCGGCCGAACCTGGTGCCATGACCGAGAACAACGCGGCGGCGGTGACCCGGACGGGACCACCGCCCCGGCACCACCTGGCCCTGATGATCTGGCTTGCCGTCTTCCCCGCGCTCACCGTGCTGCAACTGCTGCTCGGCGACCTCCTCGACGGCACGCCGACCGTGCCGAGAACCCTGGTCCTGGCGACGATCGCGGTGCCGATCGTCATCTACGGGCTCATGCCGCCGTTGCAACGGCTCCGCACCCGCCTGGTCACGCGGAGGTCGTGAGGGCTACCGCAGCCAGCGCACGATCTCGGCGAGCAGCCGGTCGCGACCGTGCCCGGCCCGGTCCAGGTGGGCGAAGTGGGTGGCGCCGTCCAGGTGCACCGCCCGCACGTCCTTCGCCCGCCGCAGGTCGGCGACGAGCGTGGTCACGTCGCCCTCGCGCGACCAGAAGTCGAGCCCGCCGCGCAGGACCAGCGTCCGGGCGGTGATCGTGCCCGCGTGCCACAGCCGGCGGCCGGTCGCGAGGTGGAAGCTGTCCTTCATCGCACCGGTGGGCGCGCGGAAGCTCGGCGGCTCGCGGTCGGCCGACGTCGGGTCACTGGCCAAGGCGTGCTCGACGTAGGCCGCCGCCACGCGGGGGTCGCGCCACCGCGACTTGTCGTCCACCGGGATGCCGGAGTTCCAGCCGCCGAGCAGGCCCGGTCCGGTCGAGAGCCGGTACGCGCCGTGCCGCGCGTCGTCGAACTCGCCGGGCCGCGCCGGGTCCTCGTAGACCGAGCCGCGGCCGAGCACCGGGTGGCCGTCGATCGCGCCGTACAGGCTGTTGAGCACCACCAGGTGCTCGACCCGGCCGGGGTGCTCGCTCGCGTACCAGGCGGCCCAGTGCCCGCCGGTCGCCCAGCCTACGAGGTCGACCCGGTGGTGGCGGGTCGTCGCACGCAGCCAGTCCACGACCGACGCGATGTCGCGCACCACCTGCTCCCCCGTCACCGCGGGCGGGTTGGCCGACGGTGGGGCGTCGAGGGCCGGCGGGCGGTCGGAGGCGCCGTAGCCGCGCGCGTCCACGATGAACACCCGGTGGCCCCGCCGGGCGAGGTCCGCGGCCAGCGACCCACCGGGCACGGGCAGGTCGAACGACGCGACGCCGGGCACCCGCGCGCCGTGCAGCAGCACCACCGGCCGACCGCGCGCCGCCCGGTCCGGGCGCACCTCGCGGACGCCCAGGTACCCGGCCTCGCCCCGCACCTTCCAGTCCTTGCGCACCACCTGTTCCGAAGGCGGCGCCGGTGCGATCGACGCGGCCAGGGCGAGCGTGAGGAGGGTCTTCAGCATGCGGCCAGGATGCCGCCGCACCGGCCACCTAGTCTGATCGTGCACGTGATCCGCGGTGATTGATTCGAGGCTGATATGGATCTCAAGCACCTGCGCGCCGCCGTCGCGGTCGCCGACCACCTGCACTTCGGCCGGGCCGCCGCCGCGCTGGGCATCGCGCAGCCGCCGTTGAGCCAGGCCGTGAAGGCGCTGGAGACCGAGCTGGGCGTGACGCTGTTCCACCGCGACACCAGGAACGTGGACCTGACCGAGGCGGGTGCGGCGTTCGTCGCCGACGCGCGCGAGGTGCTGTCCAGGGTGGACGCGGCGGTCCGCCGGGCGCGTGCGGCGGGTCGGGGCGAGGAGGGCTCGCTGGCGATCGGCATGGTCGGCTCGTCGGTCCTGCACCCGTTGCCGCTGATCATCCGCGAGTTCCGGGCCCGCTACCCGGCCGTCACCCTGTCCTTCTCCGTGCTGCCGACGATGCTGCAGGTCGAGCAGCTGCGCACGGCGGAGCTGGACGTCGGCCTGCTCCGCCCGCCGCTGCCCGGCCCGGCCGACGACCTGGAGCTGGTGCCGGTGTCACGCGAGCCGCTGGTCGCCGTGGTCCCGGACGACCACCGGTTGGCCCGGCGGCGGCGCGTGCACGTCCGGTCCCTGGCCGATGAGCCGTTCGTGCTGTTCCCGCGCCACCTCGGCCCCGGCCTGTACGACGAGATCACCGCGCTGTGCCGCCGCGGCGGGTTCGCACCGCGGGTCGCGCAAGAGGCGGTGCAGATGCCGACCATCGTCGGCCTGGTCGCGGCGGGCTGCGGGGTGAGCATCGTCCCCGGGTCGTCCGCCGCGCAGCCGCGGCCGGACGTCGCGTTCCTGCCGCTGAACCCCGTCGTGCGGCTGGTCGACCTGGCGATCGCGCTGCCGGTCAAGGGCCGTTCCGCGGTCGCCGCGAACTTCACCGCCCTGGCCCGCGACCTCACCCGGGTCCGCTGACGGTGGCCGACCAGGGCCGACCAGGGCCGGTCACCGCGTGGTCACCGCAGCGCGACCGCCTCGTCCAACGCCGGTGAGCTTGATCGACTCGGTCTGAAGTGGACCGGCCCTAGTCCTCGATCCAGTTGTACTTGCGCGCCATGCCGACCAGGTTCTTGCGCACGTTGAGGATCTGCTCGGCGGTCATCCCGGGCGCCGCGGCCAGCAGCGTCTCGGTGACCTCCTGCAGGTACCTCTTGGTCGACACGACCTCGCAGAACATGTCGTTGCCGTTGACGTCGTCACCCGAGTGGTAGGACGTCCCCGACCGCACCGACGCTTCCCGCACCAGGCTCACCCGGGAGGCCTTCGGGCCGCGGTCGCCCATCTCCACCAGGAACTCGACCAAGGCGCCCGGCGCCATCAGCCGCTTGTCGAAATCGATGTCGTTGACGTGGATGAAGACGTCCTCGCCACCCTCCTCGGGCGACACGAACCCGTACCCGCGCACCTCGTCGAACCGGACGACCTTGCCCTTCACCACCACCGCAACCCCTTACCAGCAGCACGCGCCACACCCGTGGCGACATCACCACGATCCTAGACCGAGGCCGATCGCGCGAATCGTGCCCTCTCCGGCACCCGGCACGTCGACCGGTCGCGGGCCGGGCAGGCAACCACGGTGCCCGGCCCGGTCCGCGATCAGCCGGTCTTGCGACCCACGGCGGCGAACGTCGACATGCGCTTCGGGTCCGGGTCCTCGTCACCGGGTTCCGGCCGCCACTCGGTCAGGTAGACGACACCCGGCTCCAGCACTTCCAGGCCCGCGAGCAGGTCGGTGATCTCGCCCCGGGTGCGCATCGAGAAGTCCGTCACCCGGCTCCGGAACTGCTCGGTCGCCTCCTCCGCCCGGTCGGCCCCGCCCTCCAGGCTGGCGTGCGACAGGGCGAGGTGGCTGCCCGGCACGGTGGCGTCCAGGTACCGGCGGATGATCTCGGCGGGCTTGTCCGCGTCGGACACGAAGTGCAGCACCGCGAACATCAGCACGCCGACCGGGCGGGTGAAGTCGAGCGTCCGCAGCACCTCCGGGTGGGTCAGCACCTCGTGCGGCCGGCGCAGGTCGCCCTGCACCGCCGTGGCGTTGTCGGACTCGCTCAGGAGGGCCCGGCTGTGCGCGACCGCGACCGGGTCGACGTCCACGTAGACGATCCGGCAGTCGGGGTCGACGCTCCACGCGACCTCGTGCACGTTGCCCACCGTGGGGATGCCCGACCCGAGGTCGAGGAACTGGGTGATCCCCTGGTCGACCAGGAAGCGCACGGCGCGGCGCAGGAACGCGCGGTTGGCCCGCAGGATCCGCGGTAACTCCGGCATCACCTCGACGATGCGCCGCGCCGCCTCCCGGTCCACCTGGAAGTTGTGCGCACCACCGAGGTGCACGTCGTAGACCCGCGCCGGGCTCGGTCGGGACAGGTCGATGTCGGGGCCCACCCACGCCGGTCTTTCCACGCCGCCACTCCTCGGTCTCGCCACACACCGTGATCGCTCGCGTGCACGCTACAGCGGTGTTGTCCGTAATCTGGGCGCTCGTGCGAATCCTGTGGACCACGAGTCGCGGCACCGACCCCCGGCTCGCGCGGGTGCTGCCCGCCGTCCGGGGCGACGCGGTGGCCCGCGCCGTGGTCGACGGCGTGCCGGTCCACGTGACGGCGACCGAGCCGCACTACGACGGCGACTGCGCCCGCCCGCACACCCACGACTGCGCCGCCGCGACGCTGCGGGTGTGGGACGCCGCGACCGGCGAACTCCTGCGCACCGTCCACGACACCGGCGGGCAGCACCTCGCCACGGCGGTCGTGGGTGGCCGGCCGGTGGCCGTCACCTGCGGCTGGGGCGATGCGCCCAGGACGGTCGACTTGGCGTCCGGCGTGGTGCTGGGCGAGCTGACGCGGCACCGGGACGTCGTGCGGGGCTTGGCGACCGTCACGCTCCCGGACGGGCCGGCGGCGGTGTCGGCCGGGTGGGACGGGACCATCCGCGTCGTGGACCTGGCGACCGGCCGGGCGCGGGTGCTCGACACCGGGGAACGGCTCGACGCGCTGGCTGTGCTCGACGTCGGTGGCCGCCCGGTCGCGGCGGTGGCGGGTGACGTCGTGGACCTGTGGGACCTCGACCGAGGGGTTCCGGTGGGCTACCTCCCGACCGCCGCCAAGGTGCGGGAGATCGCCGGCTGGCCCGGTGCCGTCGCCACGCTCTCGTGGGACGGTGACGTGGAGCTGTGGGACGTGGCCTCCGCCCAACGGTTGGCCTGCGGGATGCCCGGCAGGCGGTGGGCGCACGACATCGCGGCCGTGGCCGCCGAGGACGGCAGGCGGCTCATCGCGCTCAGCGACAGCGAGGCGGTGCACCTGTGGGACGTCGAGGACGACCGCCCCGTGGGGCCGCCCCTGGTCGGCCCGACGAGCGGGTGCGCCCTGGCGGACGGCGGCCCGGGTGTGCTGGTCACCGTGTCCGATGTCGACGAGTCCATCGGGGTGTGGCGGATCGGAACGGACGCACGGCCCCTCGGCGCCGGCCACCAGAGCACCGTCCGGTGCCTCGCGGTGACGGCCGACCGCGTCATCGCCGGCGGCACCGACGGGACGGTCGGTTCGTGGCGACTGGCGGACGGCGGGCACGAGCGGGTGGTGGGCGTGCTGCCCGCCCCGGTCCGGGCGGTCGCGGCGGTCGGTGACCGCGTGCTCGCCGGAGGCGGCGACCTGAACGGCGTGACCGACCGCGAACTGCACCGGTGGAGGGGCGACGGCGTGGACCGGCCGGTCGCCGTCGACCACCGCGGCGAGGTCCGCCTCGTGGTCACCACCGTCCTCGACGACCGACCGGTCGCGCTCACTGCCGGCTGCGACGAGACCCTGCACGTCACCGACGTCCTCACCGGCGACCGCATCGGCGGGGTACCGGGCGGGTCCCAGCCCGACGGTCTCGCCGTCGGCGAACTCGACGGCCGACCGGTCGTCGCGATCAGTCGCGCGTTCGGGCCGTTCGGGCTGTGGGACCTCGCCGGGAACGCCCCGATCACCACGCCGATCACCGAAGCGGCGGAAGTGCTGGAACAGGTGCGCGCCTTCGTCCACACCGGTGACGGCCCCGCGGTGGTGACCGTGCGCCATCACGTGGTGCGCGTCAGGGCCCTCGCCACCGGCGACGCCCGACACCTCGACCCGGACCACGGGGAACCGGTCACCGCGCTGGCGGTCCACCCCGGTCGCACCGCCGCCGTCGCCCGCGCGGACTGTTCGGTGACCGTGTTCGACCTCGACACCCTGGCACCCGTCGACGCGCTGACGCTCCCCCACCCCGCCACCGCGCTCGCGTGGACGCCCGACGGCGACCTGGTCGTCGCGTGCCGCCGGGACCTGCTCCGCCTCGCGATGCAGCCGGTGTCAGATCTTCACAAGCCGTCTCGGCACGTGGACAATCCTTGACCGACATCGGCGTCCCGGAGGAGCTCCCATGCCCAGATCACGGTTGTTCGCGCTCATCCTCGCCGCCGTCGCGCTCGCCGCGGTACCGGCCGCCGAACTGGCGACTCCCGCGTCCGCGCAGGCCGACGACGCGCTCAGCCGCGACCTCGACGCGATCATCACCAGCCCGGCCCTCGACGGCGCGGACGTCGGGCTCGTGGTCCGCCACGCCGAGACCGGCGCCGTCGTGTACTCGAAGGACGGGGATCGGCGGGGCCAGCCGGCGTCCAACACCAAGCTGATCAGCTCCGCCGCGGCGCTCGAACTGCTCGGTCCCGACCACCGGTTCCGCACGACCGCCGCCGCGAGCGGCCGGGTGCGGGCCGGGGTGCTGACCGGTGACCTGCACCTGCGCGGCACCGGCGACCCGACCGTGCTCGCCGCCGACTACGACGCGCTGGCCGCGAAGGTCGCCGCGAGCGGCGTCAAGCTGGTCCGCGGCAGGCTCGTCGCCGACGACACCTGGTTCGACTCCGTGCGCCTGGGCACCGGATGGGCTTGGGACGACGAGCCGTACTACTACAACGCCCAGATCTCGGCGCTGACCGTCTCACCGGACACCGACTACGACGCCGGGACCGTCATCGTCCGGGTCGCGCCCGGCACCGCGGGCCAACCGGCCGCGGTGACCACCGACCCGCCGACCGACTACGTCACGATCGCCAACTCCGCCGTCACCGGCGCGCCCGGCTCGGCGTCGAGCGTGACCGTCGAACGGCGGCACGGCACCAACGTGATCGACGTGCGCGGCAGCATCCCGGCAGGCGGTGCCGCGGAGAGCGAGTGGAGCACGGTCTGGGAGCCGACCGGGTTGGTCACGTCCCTGTTCCACGACGCGCTCACCCGGCACGGCGTGCAGGTGCTCGGCGGCACCGCCACCGGCGCGACCCCGGCCGACGCCAGGGTCCTCGGCGAGCACCTGTCGATGCCGCTGTCGCAGCTGGTGGTGCCGTTCATGAAGCTCAGCAACAACATGCACGCCGAGATCCTGGTGAAGACCGCGGGCCGGGCCGTGTTCGGCGAAGGCAGCTGGCAGGCGGGCCTGCGCGCCATGACGGCCGAGCTCGGCGAGTGGGGCGTGGACGCGACGGCGCTGTCGCTGCGGGACGGTTCCGGGCTGTCCAGGATGGACCAGGTGTCCCCGGACCAGCTCGCCGCGCTGCTGCTCGCGGCCCGGCACGAGCCGTGGTTCCAGCACTGGTACGACTCGCTGCCGGTGGCCGGGAAGAGCGACCGGATGGTCGGCGGCACCCTGCGCAACCGGATGCGCGGCACCCCGGCCGAGGGCAACGTGCGGGCCAAGACCGGCACCCTGACCGGGGTCAGCGCCCTCTCCGGCTACGTGACCACCGCCGACGGCACCCCGCTGGTGTTCGCCATGATCAGCAACGACACGCTCACGTCGGCGAAGCCGTTCGAGGACGCCGTCGCGGTGCGACTGGCCGGCCACCGCTCCGGCGCGACCTCACCCGGGGTCCGGGTCGCGCCGGAGCAGGCCCCGGACCCGCGGTGGGAGTGCAGTTGGACCAGGTCCTGCTGAACCGGGGGTCAGATGACGACCGCGCGGAACCCGTGCACGCACCACGGGCCCTCGTAGCTGGTCACCCAGAGGTTCGTGGAGTAGCCCTGCAGCTTCTGCCCCTTGGCCGTGCCCTTGAGGTAGAGCTGGACGGAGTCCTCGCCCGTGGCGCCGCCGTCCATCGTCGGGTCGATGGCCAGCTCCGGGTCGTACCCGACCAGCTTCTCCACGTCCGCCGCCTGCTGGATGCTGTCCGGGCACAGCAGCTTGGTGGCGGCTGCCGCGTCACCCGCGTTCACGGCGTCCAGGAAGGACCGCATGGCGGCCAGCGCCTCCGGGTCGACGGGCTTGCCACCGGCGGTGGGTTCGCGGTCGGTGGTCGGTGGCGCGGTCGGCGTCAACTTCCCGCTGCTCGCCGGCCCGCCCTCGGCACGCGCGATGTCCTGCCAGCACCAGTCACCGTCCTTGCGGACGACCGTCACCTCGACCTTCGACGTGCGCGAACTGGTGGTGGTCACCTCCACGACCGCCTCGGCCTTGGTCCCGGACACCTCCACCGGGTCGACCAGCTCGGCCGCCTTCAGCGACGACACGTCCTTGATGGCGCTGTCCACGACGGACTTCGCGCCCGCGCACTTCAGCTTCTTGAGGGCGGCGGCGTCCTGGGAGTCCAGACCGGCCACCAGCGACTTGACCAGTTCCTCGGCGTCACCGCCCTGGGTCGACGTCGAGGACGTGGTGCTCGGCGGCGCGGTGGTGGTGGTCGTGGTCGTGGGGTCCGCCGCGCCGACGAAGAACCCGGGCTGGACGAACCCGGTGAACGCCAGACCGCCCAGCACCAGCACGACCGCCACCACGGCGGCCACGATCACGCCGGTCCGCTTCTTCGGCGCGGGAGGCGGCTGCGGGGCGAACGGGGGCTGCTGCGCGAAACCGCCGTACTGGTAGCCGTCGTACTGGCCCGGCTGACCGTACTGACCGGGCTGTCCCGGCTGGCCGTACTGGCCCGGTTGCCCGTACGGGTCCTGACCGCTCGGCGGTTGCTGTGGGTAGTTCACGGTGCCTCCCCGTTCATCCATTCGCGCCTTCGACGGCGAACGGGTGCCGCGCGTTCCTCCAGATCGACGACAACGTGGGATGGTGACCGCGAGTCGGCCTCACCGTCGCGCGACGTGAGGCCCGTTGACGGGCACCACCGCGTCCCGCACCTCGGTGACCAGCGCGCGCATGGCCAGTTCGGCGGCCTCGGGGTGCCGGGACGCGACCGCCCGCGCCACCTCCTCGTGCAGGTCCAACGCGCCGGGCACGGGCTTCTCGGGCATCAGCCCCAGGCTGGTCCGCCCGCGCAGCACCACGGCCACCACCTCCTGGAGCGCGGCGAACATCTCGTTGCCGCCCGACTCCAGCAGCAGCGCGTGGAAGGCGACGTCCAGTTCGAGGAACTCCTCCAGCTCACCGGCCTCACCCAGCCGCCGCATCCGGCCGGCGAGGTCGAGCAGGCGGTCGCGTTCCCGCGCCGACGCGTTCCACGCGGCCCGCGCCGCCGCCACCGGCTCGACCGCGATCCGCAGCTCGGTGAGCGCGCGCAGCTGGGCGTCGCGGTGCGGGCCTGCCAGCCGCCACCAGATCAGCCGCGGGTCGTACACCTGCCAGGACGACTGGGGCTGCACGGTGATGCCGACCCGCCGCCGGGACGTCACCAGCCCCATCGACTCCAGCACCCGCATGGTTTCGCGGGCCACGGTCCGGGACACCCCGAACTGCTCCCGGATGCCGTCGAGCGTCAACACCCGACCTTCCGCGAGGTCTCCGCTGGTGATCCGCAGCCCCAGGGTGTCGAGCACGGAGGCGTGCAGGGCGTCGCCGCCCGGACCGCTCTCCCGACGTTGTACCGGCACGGCAGCAGCGTATCCCGGTCGGCCTTCCTCAGCCGCAGCAAAGGTGATACCTTTCGCCGCCAAAGGTACTACTTTTGATCGTCTCGTCGTCGCAGCCGAGAGGTGTCACCCATGACCACGAGCGCCGAACCGACCTGCGTGGTCGTGATGGGCGTGTCCGGAGCGGGCAAGAGCACGGTCGCCCGGGCACTGGCCGACCGGCTCGCCTGGTCACTGGCCGAGGCCGACGAGTTCCACCCGCCCGCCAACATCGCGAAGATGTCCGCGGGCACACCGCTCACCGACGCCGACCGCGCCCCCTGGTTGGCCGCGATCCGCGACTGGGTCACCGCACGTGCCGCGATGGGCGAGAGCACGGTCGTCACGTGCTCGGCGCTCAAGCACGCCTACCGGGACGTGCTGCGCGAGGCGGGCGCGCGGGTCCGCTTCCTGCACCTGGACGGCACCGCCGACGTGATCGACGACCGGCTGCGGCACCGGTCCGGCCACTTCATGCCGCCGTCCCTGCTCCGGTCCCAGTTCGACGCGCTCGAACCGCTGCGGCCCGACGAGGACGGCGCCGCGGTCGGCGTGGCGGACCCGCCCGAGCTGATCGTCGAGCACGCCGTGACCCGGCTCGACCTCCCCGTCCCGAACCCGGCGACCACCTAGTGCCGACACCTCGAAAGCGACGGAGCTGCCGATGACCACCAACGACGACTGGGTCCAGACCCTCGGCGCGGGCGCCCTGCTCGGCATCGCGGGGGGCGCGATCGCGCTGCTGCTGTTCCTCATCATGTACCTGCGGGTGCACGCGTTCCTGGCGCTGGTGGTGGTCAGCCTGCTCACCGCGTTCGCCGCGCGCATCCCGGCGGACGCGGTGGTGCCCACCCTCGTCGGGGGGTTCGGCACCACCCTCGGCAGCGTCGCGCTGCTGGTCGGCCTCGGCGCGATCCTCGGCAGGCTCGTGGAGGTCAGCGGCGGCGCGCAGTCGTTGACCGACGCGCTGATCCGCCGGTTCGGCGAACGACGCGCGCCGCTCGCGCTCGGCGTCAGCTCGCTGGTCTTCGGCTTCCCCATCTTCTTCGACGCGGGCCTGGTCGTGATGCTGCCGATCGTGTTCGCGGTGGCCCGGCGGCTGGGCGGCGGCGTGCTGCGCTACGGCCTGCCCGCCGCGGGCGCGTTCTCGGTGATGCACGTGTTCGTCCCGCCCCACCCCGGTCCCGTCGCGGCGACCGAGCTGCTGGGCGCGGACGTCGGCCTGGTGATCGCGTTCGGCCTGCTGATCGCCATCCCCACCTGGTACGTGACCAGCTACCTGTTCGGGTTGTCGGTGGGCAAGCAGCTCGTGCTGCCCGTGCCGACGCTGCTCAGCGGCGGCCCGCGGGCCGAGGACCGCGAGGACCCGCCGAGCCCGGGCACCGTCGTCGCGCTCCTGCTGCTCCCGCTGGTCATGATCTTCACCAACACCGGGTTGGACGCGGCCCGTGCCGCCGGGTGGGTCGACGGCGAGGCCACCTGGTTCCAGGTCGCCCGCGCGCTCGGCTCGACGCCGGTGGCGCTGCTGGTGGCCGTGCTCGTCGCCTCCTTCGTCCTCGGGCAGCGCAAGGAGGTGGTCGAGAAGCTGGTCGACTCGGCCCTCGCGCCGGTGTGCGCGGTCATCCTGATCACCGGCGCGGGCGGCATGTTCGGCGCGGTGCTGCGGGCGGGTGGTATCGGTGACGCGCTGTCGGACGGGCTGGCCGACCTCGGCCTGCCGGTGTTCGTGGCCGGGTTCGTCATCGCCGCCGCGCTGCGCGTGGCGCAGGGTTCGGCCACGGTCGCGCTGACCACCGCGGCGGGCCTGGTGCAGCCGGTCGTGCAGGCGGGCGGGTTCAGCGCGGTCGAGCTGGCCGCGATCGTGCTCGCGCTGGCGGCCGGGTCGGTGATCGCGAGCCACGTCAACGACTCCGGTTTCTGGCTGGTCGGCAACCTGATGGGGATGGACGTGCGGACCACGTTGCTGACGTGGACGGTCATGGAGACCTCGATCAGCCTGATGGGCTTCGGCCTGGCGGGCGTGCTGTTCCTGCTCGGTTGACCCCGGCCGGGTCCTCGGGGTCCGGCCCAGGGTCGATCCCGGGGATCCACCGGATCATGGGCGGGGCGCGGCGCGGAAGGCTCTGCGGCATGACGAGAACCTCCCGCCGCGCCGCCGTCGCGGCACTGGCGAGCACCGCGATGATCGGGCTCGCCGCGGCGCTGCCCCAGCAGGCCGCCGCGCAGCCCGCGCCGGTGCCCGCGTTCGACTTCGCCGACTGCCCCGCGATCCCCGCCGGTGCCGACCCCGCCCAGTGGCGCTGCGAGGTGCTGGTGTCCAGCGGCACGATCAGGTTCGGCAACCGGGCCGAGCAGGACACCGGTGCCATGCGGCTGACGTTCGCCGAAGGGCAGCTGGACGGGAAGTTCGCGCAGGTCTTCGGCGCGCTGCGGGCCGAGCCCGCCCGCGTGCCGGGTGGCCTGCTCGGGATTCCCGGGAACCACCCGCCGCTGCGCGCCGACCTGCGCATCGAGTACGCCGGGTTCGCCGACTTCCTCTCCGACGGCGACCGGATGGGTGTGCAGCACCTGAAGCTGCGGCTGCTCAACGGCCTCGTGCCGGACACTTGCACGATCGGCGACGACACGGACCCGATCGTGTTCCGCCCCATCAGGACCAGCGGGCCCGAGCGGATCTCCGCCGACCCGCCCGTGCTCAGGTTCACCATCGAGGACAACGCGTTCGCCGTGCCCGCGGCCCGCGGCTGCGGCGGTCTCGACCGGTTGGTGGACCGGAGGTTCGGCCTGCCCTCCCCCGCCGGCACGAACTCGATGAAGCTCACCACCCTGGTCGGGCTGAAGAGCTACACCGAGCTCTGACAGCCGCACCCGGCCCTCGTCGGCCAGAGGGCCGGTCGCCGGTGCGTCGAGCACGTCGGGACGTTAGGTTTCGAACCATGAACGAGACCCCGGACATCAAGCCGCGCAGTCGCGACGTCACCGACGGCCTGGAGAGGACCGCCGCGCGCGGGATGCTGCGGGCGGTCGGGATGGGTGACGACGACTGGGCCAAGCCCCAGATCGGTGTCGCCTCGTCGTGGAACGAGATCACGCCGTGCAACCTGCCGCTGGACCGGCTCGCGAAGGCGAGCAAGGACGGCGTGCACGCGGCGGGCGGCTACCCGCTCGAGTTCGGCACGATCTCGGTGTCCGACGGCATCTCGATGGGCCACGAGGGCATGCACTTCTCGCTGGTGTCGCGCGAGGTCATCGCGGACAGCGTGGAGACGGTCATGCAGGCCGAGCGGCTGGACGGGTCCGTGCTGCTCGCGGGCTGCGACAAGTCGCTGCCGGGCATGCTCATGGCCGCCGCACGGCTCGACCTGGCCAGCGTGTTCCTCTACGCGGGCTCGATCCTGCCCGGCCGGGTCACGCTGACCGACGGCAGCGAGCGCGAGGTGACGATCATCGACGCGTTCGAGGCCGTCGGCGCGTGCGCCCGGGGGCTGATGAGCCGCGAGGACGTCGACCTGATCGAACGCGCCATCTGCCCCGGCGAGGGCGCGTGCGGCGGCATGTACACGGCGAACACGATGGCGAGCGCGGCCGAGGCGCTGGGCATGTCCCTGCCGGGCAGCGCGGCGCCGCCCGCCACCGACCGGCGGCGCGACGGGTTCGCCCGCAAGTCCGGCCAGGCCGTGGTGGAGATGCTGCGCAAGGGGATCACCGCGCGGCAGATCATGACCCGGGAGGCGTTCGAGAACGCGATCGCCGTGGTGATGGCGTTCGGCGGGTCGACCAACGCCGTGCTGCACCTGCTGGCCATCGCGCACGAGGCCGAGGTCGAGCTGAGCCTGGACGACTTCACCCGGATCGGCGCGAAGGTGCCGCACCTGGCCGACGTCAAGCCGTTCGGCAGGCACGTGATGACCGACGTCGACCGCATCGGCGGCGTGCCCGTGGTGATGAAGGCGCTGCTCGACGCGGGCCTGCTGCACGGCGACTGCCTGACCGTCACCGGCCGCACGGTCGCCGAGAACCTGGCCGACATCGCGCCCCCGGACCCGGACGGCACGGTGCTGCGCGCGATGAACGAGCCGATCCACCGCACCGGGGGCATCACGATCCTGCGCGGCTCGCTCGCGCCCGACGGCGCGGTGGTGAAGTCCGCCGGTTTCGACTCCGACGTGTTCACCGGCACCGCCCGCGTGTTCGACCGCGAGCGCGCGGCGATGGACGCGCTGGAAGACGGCACGATCACGGCGGGCGACGTGGTCGTCATCCGCTACGAGGGCCCCAAGGGCGGTCCGGGCATGCGGGAGATGCTCGCCATCACCGCGGCGATCAAGGGCGCGGGGCTGGGCAAGGACGTCCTGCTGCTCACCGACGGCCGGTTCTCCGGCGGCACGACCGGCCTGTGCGTCGGCCACGTCGCGCCGGAGGCGGTGGACGGGGGTCCGATCGCGTTCGTGCGCGACGGCGACCCGATCACGCTCGACGTCGCCAACGGCACGCTGGACCTCGGCGTGGACCCGGAGGAGCTGGCCGCCCGCCACGAGGGCTGGGCACCGCTGCCCGCCCGCTACGAGCGCGGTGTGCTGGCGAAGTACGCCAAGCTGGTCGGCTCGGCCTCGGGCGGCGCGGTCTGCGGCTAGGCCAACGGCGCCCGGCCTCGGGGGACGAGGTCGGGCGCCACCGCGCACAACCAGCACGACACCCCCGGCCAACACGGCCGGTGGACAAGCGAACGGCGCCCGACCCCCTCGCGTCGGGGTCGGGCGCCGCGGCGGGTCGCTCCTAGGGAGCGGGGTACTCCGCGATGTAGACCGGAACACCGATCTTGGTCATGTCGGCCGGACCGCCCACGCCGTTGACGACGTGGTCGATCACGCCCGCGCTGAGGTTGACGGTCATGATGTGGTGCAGCTTCACGCCCGGCGTCTCGGGCACCTCGAAGCCGTTCTCGGTGTGGATCTGCGGGTTGTTCTGGTTGAACACGTACACGCCACCGCCGTGCAGCGTGTGCCGGCGCACGTGGTCGCCGACCTTGTAGCCGGCCCAGCCCTCGACGTCTCCCTTCATCCAGTCCGCCTGCGTCGGCGGGTCGTAGGGCAGCTCGTTCTGGTACAGCACGACGGTGCCGCGCTCGCCGTTCCAGATGGTGTTGTGCCGCTGGAAGTGCTCCACGAACAGGCCGGTCGCGGTAACGTCGTCACCGTTGACGACCACGCCGGTGAGGCCGGTGTTGGTGTTCCAGCGCTGGGTGTCGGTGAAGCCCTCGACACCGTGGTCGGCACGCCACACCCAGGTGTGGTCGATGAGCACGTCGTCGCTGTTGACCTCCAGCGCGGTGTCGGTCTTGCCCACGTGAGGCCCGCCGACGCGGAAGTACACGTCCGACAGCGTGGTCGGGTTGTTCGGGTCGCTGGGCCGGTCGCCGTGCTCCTTGCCCACGCGCACCAGCACCGGGGACAGCTCGGTGCCCGCGTCGACCGTGACGCCGGCGACGACGATGCCGGGCGCGTCCGCGATGTCCAGCGGGGTCGAGCCGTTCACGGCGGTCAGCGTGGCGTGCCCGAGGCCGAGGACCACGGTGCCGCGGCGCTTGACCTCGATGCTGCGGGCGATGTCGTACACGCCCGGGGTGAGCAGCAGGTGCTTGCCGCGGGCGAGCTGGTTGTTGATCTCGCGCACCGAGTCACCGGGCTTGGCGACGAAGAAGTCCGACAGCGGGACGGTGCGGCCGGGCGTCTGGCCGTTCGCCCACGACACGCCGCTGGTGTTCTTCTGCGCGGAGGGAACCCGGACGTTGTAGCGGCCCTTGTCGTCCACGAACAGGTACGGCTTCTCGCGGCTCACCGGGGTGGTGTCGAGCGTGGTGTACGGCGGGTTCGGGAACGCCGCGTCGTCGGGAGCGCCCGCGACACCGGAGAACACCTGGTTCCACACGCCGTTCGACCAGCTGCCCAGCTCGCTGTTGCGGGTCAGCCACTGCTGCTGCGAGCCGTTGACGACCGAGGGCAGCCGCGAGTCGGCGATGAAACCGCCGCTGGCGTACTGCGGGCCGGCGGTGCAGTAGTCCATCAGCGTGAACGTGCCGCTGGTGACGTTGAGCCGGCGCAGCGACACGGCCTGCGAGACGGCCCAGAAGTTGGCGCCGGCGCGGCAGCCGTCCTGGCCCTTGCCGTCGATGTTGATCGTCAGGTTGCCGAGGGTGCGCCAGAAGTTCACCAGCGCCAGGCAGTTGGCCGTGCCGCCCTCGGTCAGGCAGCGGTTGTAGACCTCGACCTTGCCGTTGATCACCACGTCGGTGGGCGAGGCGCCGAGGCCCGCGATCTCGGTGTAGTAGCCGACCTTGAGCTGCAGCGGCTGTTCGGCCGTGCCGTACTGGCCGGGCTTGAACAGGTACGCGTACCGCTGGGTGCCCATCTCGTTGTCGACCTGGGCGGCGTGCGTGGCGTCGAGCGCGGCCTGGATCTCGGCGACCGGCATGGACGGGTCGAACACCGTCACGTTCACGCCGAGGTCCTGCGTGCGCCGGGGCGGGTCGGCACTCACGGCCGGTGCCGCGGCCGTCGCGGCGGCGGCCAGGGCAAGACCGAGCACGAACACCCGGCGCAGCCTCGCGGGAGCGCTCTCACGTCTGGCGTGGCGCATGATCGTCATTGACATGCCTCTGAGGGTAGTGACGCCGACCACCGAACGTGAGAGCGCTCTCTCGGGTTCGGTGCGGTCCGGCGTTGGCGGTGTGGAGTTGGCTATTTCTACTTCACGATCCGGCCGAGCGCCATGCCCGGAAACCCCCGATTTCGTGCCGGAAAAACCGGGAATCGGGCCTTGACGACGGCCCGCGCCGGCTCGGTCACCGACCGTTCTCGGATCGGGCCAGGCGCGACGGCCACCAGATGCGCCTGCCCACGTCCACCCCCAGCGCCGGCACCAGCAACGACCGCACCACGAACGTGTCCAGCAGCACCCCGAACGCCACGATGAACGCGATCTGCGCCAGGAACAGGATGGGCAGCACCGCCAACGCCGAGAACGTCGCCGCGAGCACCACCCCCGCCGACGTGATGACTCCGCCCGTGATGGTCAACCCGCGCAGCACCCCGGCCCGCGTGCCCAGCGCCCCGGACTCCTCGCGCACCCGCGTCATCAGGAAGATGTTGTAGTCGATCCCCAACGCCACCAGGAACACGAACCCGAACAGCGGCACCACCGGGTCGGCGCCCGGGAAGTCGAGGATCCCGTTGAACACCAGCGCCGCCACGCCCATGGTCGCGGCGAACGACAGCACCACCGTGGCGATCAGCAGCAACGGCGCCAGCAGCGACCGCAGCAGCAGCGCCAGCACCAGGAAGATCACCAGCAGCACGATCGGGATGATCACCAGCCGGTCGCGCTCGGACGTGGCCTGCGTGTCCAGCTGGGTGGCGGTGGGCCCGCCGACCTTGGCCTCGGCGTCCGGCACCGCCCGCACGGCGTCACGCAGCCGTTGCACGGTCGCCAGCGCCGCCTCGGAGTCCGCCGGGTCCTCCAGCACGACGTCCAGCCGCACCAGCCCCGACGCCTCACCGGCCGGCCGCACCTCCGACACACCCTCCACGTCCGCCGCCCCGGCCACCGCCTCCGCCTGCCCGGCACGCGCGAGCACGACGGTCGGCGCGCCGCTGCCGCCGGGGAAGTGCCGCGACAGCACCTCCTGCCCGGCCACCGAGTCGACCTCGGTGAGGAACACGTCCGACTGGGCCGTGCCGGACGCCTTGAGCTGCGGCAGGAACGCCACGCCCACCAGCAGCACCAGCGTGGTCACCACCCACGTGGCCCGCGGTCGGGCGGAGACCAGCCCGGCGACCCGCGCCCACAGCCCGCTCGCCTCCGGGTGCGGCGAGCCGAGCTTCGGGCGCAGCGGCCAGAACGCCGACCGGCCGAGCAGCACCAGCACCGCGGGCAGGAACGTCACCGAGGCCAGCAGCGCCGCGCCGATCCCGATCGCGGCCACCGGACCGAGGCCCTTGTTCGAGTTGAGGTCGCTGAACAGCAGGCACAGCACGCCGAGCACGACCGTGCCCGCGGACGCGGCGATCGGCTCGATCGTGGCCCGCCACGCCACCCGCATCGCCCGGAAGCGGTCCTCGGTGTCGCGCAGCTCCTCGCGGAACCGCGACACCAGCAGCAACGCGTAGTCCGTGGCCGCGCCGAACACGAGGATGAACAGGATGCCCTGGCTCTGGCCGTTGAGGTCGATCACGTCGCCGTCCGCGAGCAGGTACACGGCGAGGCTGGCCAGCCCGAGCGCGAACACCCCGGACAGCAGCACCACCAGCGGCAGCAGCGGGCTGCGGTAGACGAGCACGAGGATCAGCGCCACGACCGCGCCGGCGACCAGGAGCAGCAGGCCGTCGATGCCGCTGAACGCCTCCTTCAGATCGGCGACCTGCGCGGCCGGACCGGTCACGAGCACGGTGAGCCCCTCGGGCGGGTCGGCCACCTTCTCCCGGATGGCCTCCACCGCCCCCGCCGGATCGGCCGGGTCGACCGCGACCACGACCTGCGCGGCCTGGTCGTCGCGCGGCGACGGGATCACCGGTGACGCCTCACCCGCGAACCCGCGGCCGCCCAGGTACTCGCGGTCCGCCGGGGTGAGGCCGGAGGCGCGTTCGGCCACCACGATCGCGGGCAGGCCGCGCGCGTCACCGAACGCCTTGACCCGCTCGGACACCTCCGTCGCCTCGGCCGACGCGGGCAGGAACGCGGTGCTGTCGTTGACCGCGACCTCGCTCAGCTTGCCCGCGAACGGGCCGGAGAAGCCGCCGAGCGCGAGCCACGCGACCGCCACGAGGGCGGGCAACAACCAGCGGGTGCGGGAGCGGGTCGCGTGCACGGGAGAATGACCTCCGAGGTCACTTAGTTCGACGGTCCAATAGTTCGACGGTCGAAACACTAATCGGGAGGGCGCATGGCCGACAACTCGACCCTGGTCAGGTTGCTCCGGCAGCTGACGGTCGAAACCGACCGCTTCGCGGAGCTCTTCGGCCAGAAGCAGCGGATGCACCGCACGGACCTCAACGCGCTCGCGGTGATCATGGACGCGCGGTGGAGCGGCGAGCCGATGTCCCCCTCCAGGCTGGCCGAGGCACTGCACCTGAGCGCGTCCGCGACCACGTCCGTGCTCGACCGGTTGGAGGCGTCCGGGCACGTCGAACGCGCCCGCAACCCGCACGACCGGCGCAAGGTCGAGCTGCGCACGTCGGAGAAGGCGCTGGAGCTGGGCCGGCACTTCTTCCAGCCGCTCGACGGCGCGTTCACCCAGGCGTGGGAGCGGTTCAGCGACGCCGACAAGGAGGTCGTCGCCCGGTTCCTGAGCGCGAGCATCGACGCCACGGTGGCCGTGCGGGCGGGCCTGGCGCCACCGGAGTGATCTTCGCCTCGTCGCCGGAAACGCCCCGAACGGACGAAATTCACCCGCCGTAGAAAAAGTCTCGCTACGCTCGAACCAGTGCGAATCCTCTTCTCGAGCCTCGGCTCACACGGACACACCTATCCCTTGCTGCCGCTCGCGATCGCCGCCCGCGAGCTGGGCCACGACGTCACCTACGTCACCGGCGAAGCGTTCGCGAAGGCCTTGGCCGCGCACGGCGTCGAGCACGTCGCCGGAGGACTGGACATGCGCGCGGCGGCCGCGGAGGCGGGTGCCGACCTGGGGCGGCCGCAGGACGTCGGGCCCGAGGTCATCTCCTTCGTCTTCGGTTCGGTGCTGCCGCGCCACTTCGCCGCGGACGTGTCATCGGTCATCGCCGACCGCAAGCCCGACCTGGTCGTGCACGAGTTCGGGAACCCCGGCGCGGGCCTGGCCGCGAAGGTCGCCGGCGTGCCCGCGCTGTGCCACTCGTTCGGGCGGATGTGGCGGGCCAACGAACTCACCGACGTCGCGCAGGGGCACCTGCGGGCAGTCGCGGCGGACCTCGGCGTCGAGCTGCCCGACCGCGACGTGATGACGTTGGGCAACCCGTACCTGGACATCTGCCCGCCGTCGGTGCAGGAGCCGGCGTTCCTGGCCGAGGCGCCGGACCGGATCCTGCTGCGGCCGGTGCCGTTCGCCGAGCCGGGCGAGCTGCCGCGGTGGGTGTTCGACCACCGGGAACCGCTGGTGTACCTGACGTTGGGCACGGCGTTCGGCGAGGTGGGCGTGCTGCGCACGGCCATCGACGGCCTGGCCGCGGTGGACGCCAAGGTGCTCGTGGCCGCCGGACCCACCGTCGACGCCGACGCGATCGGCGAGCTGCCGGACAACGTCGTGGTGCTGGAGTGGGTGCCGCAGGCCGACCTGCTGCCGCACGTGGACCTCGTCGTGCACCACGGCGGCAGCGGCACGACGCTGGGCACGTTCGGCGCGGGCGTGCCGCAGCTGGTCCTGCCGCAGGGCGCCGACCAGTTCAGCAACGCCGAAGCGGTGGCCGAGGCCGGGCTGGGCGACCGGTTGCTCGGCGACGACGTGACCGCCGAGGCGATCACCGACCGGGCGCGGCACCTGCTCGCCGACGAGGCCGTGCGGAGCGCGGCGCGCGAGATCGCCGAGGAGGTGGCCGCCATGCCGTCGCCGCACGACGTGGCCCGCACCCTGCCCGACCACGCCTGAACGCCCGCGCGCACCGACTGACCGTGCACCGGGGGGTCGCGGTCAGCCGGTGCGCACCCGAAGCGGGGTCTCAGGCCGGCGCGGTGAAGAACTGGTGCGGCTGGAACACGCAGATGTTGGCGTCGCGCTGCACGTTGCCGTCGGTGATCTCGACGAAGTAGCCGTAGGACCTGCCCGGTTCGAGCGCGACCGGCAGGGTCACCGAGCCGCGGTCGAGGCCGGTGGTCGCGTCGCCCGAGCCGACGGCGTCGAGGTAGATGTTGTCCCACCACCCGCACCCCTGCTTAACGCGTAAGCACAGGCCACTCATCGCAACTATCACGCCGCTCGTCGTGGTGTGCTTGACCGGTTAATTTGACCACTGCCACCGTCGGCGACGCCATCACAGACGACTGGCGTTGGGAGACCTTCATGGCAAGGAACGTGGGGACACTGGCCGTGATCGCCGCGCTCGTGGCGACGGCGGTGATCCAGCCGACCGCGACCGCGCACGGCAAGCCCTGGGTGGCCGGCTGGGCGGCGAGTCCCGTGGTCGGCAGCGAGATCCCGTGGAGCGACTGCCCGGCGGGCGAAGGGCTGCGCGACCAGACCGTGCGCAACGTGGTGTTCCTCAGCGCGGGCGGCGAGTCGGTGCGGGTGCGGGTGACCAACGCGTTCGGTGGCACGCCGTTGCGGGTGGGTCGGGCGACGGTCGCGGTGCAGGCCTCGGGCGACGCGGCGGTGCCGGGCACGGTGCGGGCGTTGACGTTCCAGGGCAGGCGGTCCGTCACGGTGCCGCCCGGCCGGGAGCTGTTCAGCGACCCGGTCCGGCTGGACGTCGAGGCGCTGTCCACGCTGCTGGTGAGCGCGTACGTGCCGGAGGCCACCGGTCCGCTGACCAACCACCCGTTCACCGCGCAGGGCAACTACCTGGCCGCCGGTGACCGGACCGGGGTGCTGTCCGGCGGGTTCTCCGACACCCCGTGCTGGATGGTCGTCAACGGCGTGGACGTCGCGCCCGCCAAGCGGGTCGCGGGCACGGTGGTGGCGTTCGGCGACTCGATCACCGACACCGCCAACACGACCGGCAACGCCAACCGCCGCTGGCCCGACTTCCTGGCCAGGCGGCTGAACGCGGTGCCGGGCCGCACGCTGTCCGTGGTGAACGCGGGCCTGGGCGGCAACCGCCTCATCGCCGACCGCGACGAGCCGTTCTGGGGCGTGGCGGGCGTGACGCGGGTGCGGCGGGACGTGCTGTCGCAGACCGGGGTCAAGGCGATGATCCTG
Organism: Saccharothrix sp. CB00851; assembly: GCF_001905065.1. Classification (NCBI taxonomy): domain Bacteria; kingdom Bacillati; phylum Actinomycetota; class Actinomycetes; order Pseudonocardiales; family Pseudonocardiaceae; genus Saccharothrix; species Saccharothrix sp. CB00851. The sequence goes on along the minus strand of NZ_LWLC01000030.1, from coordinate 12,278 downwards.
CTGGAGGCGGTCAACGACATCGGCTACAGCGCGTCGGCCGAGGACCTGATCGCCGGGCACCGCGACGTGATCGCGCAAGCGCGCGCCAAGGGCGTGAAGGTCTACGGCGGCACGATCCTGCCGTTCAAGGGGTCGTTCATCTGGACCGAGGAGCGCGAGGCGACCTGGCGGACGCTCAACGACTGGATCCGCACCTCCGGCGAGTTCGACGGCGTGATCGACTTCGCCGCCGCGACCGCGGTGCCCGGCGACCCGGCCACGTTGAACCCGGCCTACGACAGCGGCGACCACCTGCACCCGAACGACGCGGGCACGGAAGCCATGGCGAACGCGGTCGACCTGGCGATGCTGCTCGACCGCTGAGCCACGGCTGTCCGGGGCGGGTGCGCTGTCGGCGAACGCCCCGGACAGCACGGCTCCCCGAAGAGCACGATTGGGGTGTGGTCGTGTGATCGGGAGGCGCCCATGGACCCGCTGGACGCGTACTCGCAGGCCGTGATCGCGGTGGCGAAGTCGGTCACGCCGCACGTGGCCGGCGTGCGGATGCCGCGCGGCGCGGGGTCGGCGGTCGTGTTCACCGACGACGGCTTCCTGTTGACCAACGCGCACGTCGTCGGCGGCAGCCGGGAGGGCACGGCGGTGTTCGCCGACGGCGCCGAGTCGCCGTTCACCGTCGTCGGCACCGATCCCCTGGCCGACCTGGCGGTGCTCAAGGCGTCGGCGGACGCGCCGGGCGCGGCGAAGTTCGGCGACGCCGACCGCCTGCAGGTCGGCCAGCTCGTCATCGCCGTCGGCAACCCGTTGGGCCTGGCCGGCTCCGTGACCGCCGGTGTGGTCAGCGCGCTGGGCCGCGCCGTGCCGGTGAGCAACGGCCGAGTGGGGCGGGTGATCGAGGACGTGATCCAGACCGACGCGGCGCTCAACCCGGGCAACTCCGGCGGCGCGCTGGCGAACTCCACCGGCGAGGTGGTCGGCATCAACACCACGCTGGCGGGCATCGGCCTGGGGCTGGCGATCCCGATGAACAGCACCACGCGGCGGATCCTGTCGACGCTGATGGTCGAGGGCCGGGTGCGACGGGCGTACCTGGGCGTGGTCGGCGCGCCCGCGCCCCTGCCGGACGCCGTCGCCGAGCGCACCGGCCAACGCGCGGGCGTGCGGCTGGTGCAGGTCGTGCCCGGCGGTCCGGCCGAACGGGCGGGGCTGCGCGACGGCGACCTGGTGCTCAGCGTGGCACGCAGGCAGGTCAGCGACGCCCAGGGCATCCAGCGGCAGCTGTTCGCCGAGGCCATCGGCCTACCGCGTGACCGTCAACGGCCGCTCCGCGTTCGGGACCACCTGCGGCCGGCAGCCGGCCGACGGGGTGGTGAGCTGGACCACGGAGAGCTTCCCGGTCGGCTCACCGGTGACGCTCGGCATCACGGTCGGCGAATCGGACGGCACCCGGCGGACGCCGGGGCCGATCCCGGCCGGCACGACGTTCGCCCTTGCCGTCGGCGAGGTGGTGCCGGTGGAGGACTACCGGTTCCCGCCCCGGCCGGAGTCGTTGTCGCCCGTCGACCCGCTGCTGGGCGCACCGGCCACGAGGATCGACCTGCGGCGGGCCGAACGGGACCGGCCGAACGGCACGTGGCGGACCACCCTGGACCTGCCGGACCGACCGGTCCGGATCCAGGTCGCGGCCAACACCCCCGGCCGCATCCAGGTGCTGGTCGACGGCGTCCGGGTGTTCGACTACGTGAAGTGGACCTACGAAGCCACCACCGGGTCGTCCCTGCCGCAGGACTTGTGGGAGAAGGATTCCGGTGCGAAGGCCGAGGTGGGCGCCACCGTGGAGATCACGGTCGTCGCCGAGCGCACCAGCGGTGACTGGGCGGTGGTGCTGGGGGAACGGTGAGCGGTGGGCTGTGCGAGGATCGCGCCATGGCCATCGAGGTGCACGACGTTCCCGCGGAGAAGCACTTCGCGGCCTTGGTCGACGGCACGCCCGCCGGCAAGGCGGTGTACATCCGCACGCCCGACCTGATCGTGTTCACCCACACGGAGGTCGACCCGGCGTTCGAGGGCAAGGGCGTGGGCAGCGCCCTGGCCCGCGCCGCGCTCGACCAGGCGCGGGCGTGGGAGTTGCCCGTGCTGCCGCTGTGCCCGTTCATCAAGGGCTACATCGAGCGGCACCGCGAGTACGTCGACGTCGTCTACAGCTCGCCGAAGACCACCGCGGTCGACTGAGCCGTCAGCGGAACGGGGCGGTGAAGCAGGCGAGGCGGGCGCCGGCGCTGCCCGCCCGGCCGTGCGCGGTCTCGGTGGTCGGCTGTTCGTGCAGCACGATCGAGGCGGGCACGCGGTCGTCGAACGTGAACGGCACGGTGGTCTCGGCCAGGCCGTTGCCCTGTCCGTCGGTGGTCAGCTCCAGCCAGATCTCGTTCTGCGGGTTGGCGTAGGCCGGGTCGACCGACGGCCGCTCGGGCGTCGCGGCGGGGTCGACCTCGTGCTGGTAGTGGGGACCGGCGTCGATGCCGTTGCGGCCGCACGGGTCGGTGTGCGCGTGGATTGCGTAACCGCGATCGGGCTGGAGCAGCTCGGCGGACAGCCGCACGGTCGTCGCGCCGTCGCCCTCGATCACCTCCAGTTGCAGCTCGGCACCGGCGGGCGCGGCCTCCTGGTCGTAGGTGAACGCCGCGTCCGCCGCCTCGGGCGGTGCCAGCACGCCGATCTCCCGGGTGCTCACCTCGTCCGTGGACGACCGGGCGTCACCCGGTCCGAGCTCCTCGCCGCACGCCACCGCGGCGCACAGCACGGCCACGACGATGACGACGCGCATGCCGGTCCCCTCCCACGTCCGCTGCGATCACCGCCCGACTACCCTCGCCCCTCCGGGTGAAACCGCGCGCGTGACGGACCACCCGGCCGGGTGGTCCGGCGCTGGTGCGCCGGACGCCGGGAACCCCGTTGGTGCCACTCCGCCGCGCGAGGCGGCGGGACACCGCGACCCGAGGGGGTTCGATGAAGACGCGCACCCTGATCGCCGCACTCGCGTGCACGGCCGCGTTCCAGGCGCCGGTCGCGCACGCGGCCGACGACCCGGGCGTGGTGATCGCCTGCGGCACGACCGCGGAGGACCGCGTGACCTCGCGCAGCGAAACGCTGGTCCGCTCGCAGTCCTGGTTGGACGCGCAGGTGCCGTACAGCCAGCAGGCGTGTCACGAGAACGTGTACGGCAGCTACCGCACCGACTGCTCCGGCTACGTCTCGATGGCGTGGGGCCTGACCCACTCCCGCACCACGACCACGCTGCGCGACGTGGCCGCCGAGATCCCCCGCGCCGACCTGCTCCCCGGTGACGCCCTCCTCGCTCCGTACCACGCCGCGCTGTTCGTGCGCTGGGCCGACGACGCGAAGTCGGAGCCGGTCGTGCGCGAGCAGACCGGCCCCGACGGCGCGCCACCGGTGGAGCGGAAGTGGACGGCGCAGACGGCGAGCGCCTACACCCCCATCAGGTACTACCGGGTGACCGAGGACTGACGCGTCAGGTCACGCAGCGGGTCCCGTTCAGCGTGAACGAGGACGGCTTGTTGTTGGACCCGGTCCAGCTGCCGAGGAACCCGAACGACACCGAGCCGTTCACCGGCAGCATGCTGTTCCAGCCCGCGTGCTTGACGCTCACCGCCGGGCCCTCTTGGGTGTGGACGCCGTTCCACAGCTGGGTGATCCGCTGACCGTCCGGGAACGACCAGGCCAGCGTCCACGCGTCGACGGGCCTGGTGGTCCGGTTGGTGATCCGGACCTCGGCCTGGAACCCGCCCTGCCACTGGCTGCCGACCTTGTACTCGACCGTGCACAACACCGGCGGCATCGTCATGGACGTCGTCGTCGTGGTCGTGGTGGTCGTTGTGGTGGTGGTGGTTGTCGTCGTCGTAGTGGTGGTCGTGGTGGTCGTGATCCGGCTCGGGTCCACCACGCCCCAGTACGCGCCCTTGGCCTGCAGTCGGGTGTCGAACAGCAGCGGGTGGTCCTTGCGGGTGACCGGGAAGCTGTCCAGCCAGGTGTTGTCGTCCGCCAGGCCCCACACCGTCACCGAGCTGATGTGCCGCGAGTACTTCTTGTACAGCTCGAAGAAGTCCCGGTACCGGTAGGCCTGCGCGAGCAGCACGTCGGCAGGCGGCTTCGGGTAGGACTGGCTGTTGTCGGTGTAGATCGAGATATCCGACACGCAGACGTGGGATTCATCCCACCGGTTCCCACGGCACAGCAGCCCACCCGAAACGCGTCTCGACCGGCGCCGCCGGTCTCTCCCCCGTGGGACTTCACCCCCGAGGGGTGTCACCGTGGGTAACCGGATTGTCCCTAGTCTCGTGCTCGGCGGCCACCCCGAACCCGGGGCTCCCCCACCGGACCTTCACCCCCCAGTGCCGGATTCCGACAATGGCGGCCTCGCCGGCGACGGTCGGTTCCTGCGGCGGCGGGAACTGGACCTGCGACGGACCGAGGCGCCGGGTCCCGGTGCTCTGCCGGTCCTCCGCGTGCCGCATCCGCGCCGCCACGCCATCCGCACGTTCGACGAGAAGGGCCGGATCGGCGATCGACTCTTGTTCGGTGTTCTGGAGTGGCACAGCCGGATGCCGGTGTCGATCAAGGTGCACGGCAGCGGCACCCTGGTGGTCTGCCGTGATCCGCGCGGCGAGTCCGCGTTGACCGAACGGACCATGCTCGCCGTGCCGGCGCCGATCCTGCACTGGTGTGGATTCGCCAAGCGGGAGCAGGTACTGCTGGTGGCGGTGCCGTCGCTGTCAGCGCTGGTGATCCACGGTCAGGAGGCGCTGGACCGCTTCCTGCCGGACCCCGAGCGGATGGTGACCGATGTCCGCTCGGTCGAGGAAGGGCCGCCGGTGTCCCGGACGCTGTCGTCTGGGACACCGGATGTTGTCGGAGTGGACCGCGGTGCGGAGGTGGCTGGTGGCTGATGTAGAGGCGACCGGGGGCGCCGGCGGCGGTGACCGTCCGGATCCCGAGGCCGTGCTGGTGGCTCTGCAGGTGGTGAAGCAAATGAACCTGACGCCGGAAGACCTCCTCACCGCTGTGGTTGCACGGAGGATTCCGACGTTCGCTGAGTTCGTGCCGAAGGCGGTCGAGGCGATGCCGGCGGGGTCCCGGCGAACCTACCGCCCCTATGTGAACAAGCTGATGGCGTTGTGGGGGCCGCTCCGTCTGGACGAGGTCGACGTCGACGAGGTGAGGAGGTTTCTGGCGCATGCGCGGGAGACTGCGCAGGTGCGGAGGTCTGGCGTCGGTGGCGACGGGGCGGTGCGGCACGCGCATCGCACGTTGTCGTGGTTGTACCGGTACGCGGTGGAACACGAGTTGATCAGTGTGCGGCAGAACGTGATGCGGCTGATTCGCACGCCAGGCAAGGGTCATTCGCGGCGCTATGCTCTGCCTCCGCAACTGGTTTCGGACATCCTGGCCGCAGCCCGAAGCACGGGCTTCGATCCGGTGCTGGACGCTTTGCTCCTGCGGTTCCACCTGGAGACGGCGGCCCGCACCGGCGGTGCCGTGGCGCTGCGGGTGCGTGATCTGGATCCCGATCAGTTGCTTGTTCGGTTGCGGGAGAAGAACACGCAACGATGGCAGCCTGTTTCGCCGACGTTGATGGAGCACCTGCTTCACCATGCCCGTGACCGGGGTGCCCGGGACGATGAGGACAAGGTGCTGCGGCGTGCCGACGGCACTCCGCTGACCTCTGGCCACTATCAATGGCTGTGGGCGCGCGTGGGTAAGTATGTGGAAAGTGTGCGGGTAGCGGGCATCAGCACGCACTGGCTGCGGCACACCACATTGACGTGGGTGGAGCGCAATTTCGGCTATGCGGTGGCTCGTACGTACGCCGGGCATTCCATGCCGAAGTCCAATCTGCACGGTGTAACCCAGGTCTATGTCAAAGCCAGTATCGACGAGGTGGCGACGGCATTGCAGGCGCTGACCCGTGAACGTCACCCGCTGGCGCTGACGTCTGCCCCGTCGGGCACGGAAGACGGTTCGTCGCCCCTGCCCGAGCCGGATCGGGCGAATGGTGGCCTGACCGGGCGGTCGCCGCTGTCCGAGTGGCTACAGGAACCCGCTAGCGAGACCGGTCTGGTCGAGCGGATCCGCCGACTGTATGAGGAGGCAGATAAGGCCGGAAAGCCGCGCCCAGGCCGGGCTTCCTTGACCAAGGCGACCGGGGCGACGGTCTACCGAGTGAGAAAAGCGCAGGTCGAGATCAATGGCTTTCCGAAGCCTGACTGACCGGACGATCTGGCCGAGCGGAGTCGCCGGCTGTATGAGGAAGGCGAGCAGGCTGGCCGTCCACGTCGAAGCCGGGGCGCCTTGGTCAAGGTCGACCGGGGCGTCGGTTCGCCGAGTGATCGAGGCTGTGGCGGAGATCAATAGAACCGTAGGCTGTCCGGGGCCGGTTACCTCTGGTCCTGGTGTGGCCGTGGAAGTGCCGAGTGCCCCGCTGGTAGCGCTGACTGTCAGGGATGGTCGCGGCTGCTGGCGATGATGGGGTGGAGGATGATGCGGGCAAGGGCGGGACACGGCGGCAGTAGGCCGTGCTGGCTCTGTCGGCGTCACGATCACCGGCGTTTTCACCACTGGCTGTGACGGCGAGTCGATCAGCGGGGCCGTCGATGCGTCGATCAGTGGCCCTGGCGGCGGTGCGGCCAGGGCCACTGTGTGGGAATGCCAGCGCCTGCCGTCCGGGACCGGGGTAGTTCTTGGGGTCGGAGTTGCGGTTCCGGGTCGGTTGTCGAGTTGGTGTTGGGCGCGTTCGGTGGCGGTGTCGCGGCTCGGAGGCAGGCACTGGAGTTGTAGCGGTGATTGGGCCGCGACACCGACGCCGAACGTGCCCAACACCAACTCGACAACCCCACTGCACCCTGCCACGTCTGAGCTGCGGTAGCCCTGCAGACTTCACCCGGAAGTGCGACACACGCCGATGCCTGGTTCGGGATCATTGATCCGGTTCCGCCCGGCGGCCCGGCAGGCAAGCTCACCGAGCGTAGCGATGACACGGCCAGATACCTCCCCGCGAAGTGGCCGTCAGTGGGCAGGTTGAACTGGCCACTGACATCGACACAGACCAAGCGTAGCGGAGGTGTCTGCGTCCAGCACCTGGTCCCGGCACTAGAGTGGGCCGTCGTCAGACAAGAGGTTGTGACCAGCGCGAACCGATCCGCGCAGCCGTGGAGGAGCGATGGAGCAGCTGCCGCCGGAACGCTCGACCGCCGCGAAAATCATCACTGCGGAGTTGCTCAAGTGTCTGGAGCAGGATCCGTCCTTCCGGGGTCGACGGCTGCAACCGTGGATGTACCGCATCCGCGAGTGGCCGGGCAAGGTCGTGCCGGTCAACGACGACCAGGTCCGCGCCGCGGTGCTGACCCTGATCAGCCGCACCCTCTGGCCGTACAGCGAACTCCAGGAGCTGACCAGGGAAGTCAAGCCCCTCTACGAGGCCGGCTGGTGCAACGACGCGATCGTCCGTGCGATGGAGTACAACCCCGACGACACCCGCGCCGTGCCCTGGCACGCGGGCACCGGCGACGGCAAACACCGCGGCGTACTCGCCGAGTTCATCCAGCGCCGGCTGCGCAAGTGGCGCCAGGCCGACCCCGACAGCCTGGCCAGCGTCAAGACCCATATCCCCCCCACTCCGATCGTCCGGGCGGTGTCGTTCGACGTGTGGGCGGGCAGGATGCGGCAGGTCTATGGCGACGGGGAACGCGACCTGCCCGCCAACCCGATGACCCCCGAGCAGATCCAGGCCGTCCACGACCGCAGCCACCGCTGGCGCGGTAGCCCCTTGGACCGCAACAAACGGCGGATCGCCCAACTGGACCTGGCCAACCAACGGCTTGAAGAACTCGGCGGAGTCATCCCGCACGACTTCAACCGCGACGACCATCATTTCGTCGACCCCACCGACGACCTGATCCTGCTCTCCGATCCCGACGTCCACCGCGCCCTGTGCGAGTTCACCACCGCCGAACGCCGCGACCACCACCACGCCAGCAGGCTGCGCGCGGCGATCACCCGGGCACGTCTGAACGGCGCCGCCCGCAACGCGGTCCCGGTGCGCATGATCGCCGAACTCTCGGCCGCCGTCACCCGCCCCGACGGCACGCCGGTTGCCCAGAAGACCCTGCGCTACCTGCTCGACAAGGGCCGTTGACCGGCGAGAACCCCCGTCTGTCAGGCGTCCGGCGCGCCGGCACCCACCTCGTCCACACCGTCGATAGGTCCTGGGGATCGGCGCCGGCCGACCACTTCATCGCCGAACGGGTCGATCTCCACCGACACCTCACCGCTCGGCACACCCCGTCGGCGCGCGGGCAGGCGACCCGGACGGCTGGGATCGTCGATCATCCGCAGCACCCGGACGTCGGCGCGCTGTGCGGTCTCCCGGGTTCCGTCCCTCATTACCAGGACTGTGATGTCGCGGGCGTCGCAGTCGGTGTTGCGGCAGTACAACTCCACCCGGCCGGTGTCATCAAGTCGGTCCTCCATCGACACGATCGCCGTCTGCTCCCCGCAGAAGTAGCACAACACCGGCGTCTCGTCCGCCAGTCCACGAATCCACGGCCGCGTACCGCTGTCCCACGTCACGACCGCAGACCTTGGCCCTGCCAGGCCGCCACCGCACCGGTCCCCCGCCGTGCGTCACGAACGGCGGGGCTCGGTGACCTTCGCCAGCCGAGCGGTTACGATCGCCGGGGTCTGTTGGTTCAGAGAGGCAGCAGAGTTCCTGGCCTCGGGAGCAGTGGACACGGACAACCTAGGCATGCTGGTCGCCCACATCGCCATGTACCTACTAGCCGGTCGTATTGCCGACTCCGCCCTTCGCAGGAGTCAGCCTGTCGGTGAACATGTACGTGACGACGAAAGGGGTGAAAGCCGATGACCAAAGGAACCGTGACGGACACTGTGCGCAACGCAGTCGCCTTCGTCCTGGCGAAGGTGGCGCAGGCGACCCAGTCCAGCCAGATCCGTGATCTGCTGGCTCTCTGAGCCAACAGGCAGTGGGTCGCAGCGGTGGCCGCCCCCGGACCACCTTCCTTCCGGACGGTCCGGGGTGACGCGATCACCGTGCGGTTCTATGGCATCGCGATGTCGCGGAGGTCGGGGACGGCCGCAAGGAGACCGGGCAGGTACACCGCAGGTTGCAGGGGGAGGGCTTCCAGCCCGTTGCCTCTTGCAGGAAACCGCCTTTGTCGGCCTGTCCGTCGTGCCAGAGCTTGTCGCGCACCGGCAACGTGAGCCAGTTGAGCGGCTCTCCGGTGTCGACGTGCGCCGGCCACGTGTAGAAGGTCAGGAAGTTCTCGTCGCCGAGCGGCGCGGCGGTGAACGGGGCGGCTTCGAAGTGGTGCGCCTCCGGGCCGTCGACGAACCAGGAGATACACATCATCCCGGGTCCGAACGAACGTTCGCTGCCGTTGTCCGGGTGGCACCGGTCCACCCACAGGCGCAGGAGGTCCACGGCGTCGATCTCGTCGGGGGTGTAGTCGTAGGAGATCGGGTCACCGGTGATCTCCCACGACAGCCGCAGCGACGTCCTCACCGTGTGGTCGGTGCCGCGAGCGCGGTAGGTCCACAGGTCGGTCACGGGCGTCCTTGTAGGGTCCCAAATCGCATGACATGTCGATCTTGTGTGACCTGGGGTTTCCTGGTCGTCTCACTGCGGTGTCATCAAGATCAGTCTCAGACTTGTGACATTTCCTTGGCAGAAACAGGTGCCGGTGCGCCGCAGCCTGATTCTGCAGGTTCCCCTTCGGCAGGTTCGCGTCGCCTGAGGTCCTGGGATGGTGGTGCTTACGGGGTTGGCCGGAACGCGTCCTGGTGGTCGTGGACCCAGGTGGCGAAGGTGGCGGCCGGGCGCCCCAGGATCCGGGGCACGTCCTGGGTCAGGATGGCGTTGTGTCCGGCTCGGGCCCAGGCCATTCCGGTGATGGCGGCGTCCACGGCCGACGGGTCGGTGCCATGTTGCAACATCTGCTCACGGGCGATGTCGAGGGGAAGGTCGACTGTGGTGACGGGGCGGTTCAGGACGGATTCCAGGATGGCGGCCTGGTCGGGGACGCTGAGCAGTTCCGGACCGGTCAGGGTGTAGGTCCGTCCGGCGTGGCCTGGTGTGGTCAGAGCCTCGGCGGCGACGGCGGCCACATCGCGTGGGTCGATGACGCCCTGGGTGGCTGTGCCGGTCGTGTTGGGGACGGGATGCCCGGCGTTGATCGTGTGCGCGAATCGCAGGACGTTCGAGGCGAAGCTGGAAGGCCGCAGCACTGTCCAGGCCATGCCGCCGGACCGCACGGCCTGCTCAGCCTGCAGATGCCAGGCTCCGACCGTCTGGTTGTCGCCGATCGTCTCGCCGGTGCCGATCGCGGACAGCTTCACGACGGTGGTCACTCCTGCTGACCGGGCGGTTTCCAGCATGGCCAGGTCGTGAGCCGGGGTGGGTGAGGTGGGCGCGGTGAGCAGGAACACCGCCCGCACATCGGCCACCGCCGCTGCCAGCGAGGCTGGATCGTCGAAGTCCGCCCGGACGAGATCAACGCCAGGTTCGGCCCGCACGGCACCGGGATTGCGGGTCATGGCTCGACTGCCTCGCCCCGGGAGGTCAACTGGTGCAGGAGGTGGCTTCCGACAGTGCCACTGGCGCCGGTGATCAGGATCATGCCGGCGACGCTGTCACGGTGGTCGTTGCGGCGGCTTGGAAGTTTCGGAACGTGTTACAGCGCCTGGCGCGTCTACTGTGACGCCATGGGTGTGGACAAGCGCGCCGTCGAGGTCCCCCCAGGACTGCGAGCGTGGATCTCCGAGATCAGCGTTGCGACGGTCAACGAACAGGGCCGTGGGCAGACGATGCTCGATGAACCGGACCATGCCACCACGCTGGTCCTGCGTACGGTGCCCGGCCATGGCAGCGAGCTCGTGGTCATGCTGGTCGCGGGCGGCGTGCAGGGCGGTGGTGAATCCGCAGCGGTCCGGGTCGGTGCCGGGTCGGGATTCCGCGGCGTCGACCATGACGGTGCGCAGGAGTTGGTAGAGCGTGAGCAGGGACCACATCTCCTGTTCGAGCCCGGCCGGGTCGCCCGAGCGCAGGACGCGTCCGCCGGTGATCGTGTGGCGCAGGGCGTAGTACGCCGATTCGTGTTCCCACCGCTGGTGGTAGAGGGCGACCAGGGCGGCGGCGGGGTGTCGGCGGGCGTCGGTCAGGGTCGTGACCAGTCGATAGGTGCCGGTGAACGTGGTCCCGTCTTTCACGGTCACGGTGATCCGCGCGTCGACTACCCGCACCCGCACGGCGCCGATCGTGGACAGGTAGGAGCCGTCGACGAGACGGGCCAGGACGGGGATGCGCCGGTTGTCGCGCAGCCGTCCCAGGATCCGCGCGCCGGTGGCGTGCACGTCGGCGAGGAAGGCGTTGCTGTCGAAACCCTTGTCCCACAACACCACCATGTCCGGGGCGAGAAGGTGCAACAGGCGTCTGGCGTAGTCGGTCTCGCCCTCACGAGTGGGACCGAACACCGCGCCGATCAACGCCCTCGTGCCGGTCTCGACCAGTGTCATCAGCTCCACCAGGGGATAACCGCCGTTGCCCGGGGAATCGAGCCAGGCCCGGTTGCGGGCGGTGTCGGGGACCTTGATCGAGCTGCAGCCGTCGAAGGAGACCATGCGGTAGGGCCCGAACCGGACGCCCGGTGTGCGGGGCTGGGCCAATGGTCCGGACAGCAGCTCGAACAGGTGGCGCATCGGCGCGCCGCCGAGTCTGCGACGCAGGTCCCGCAAGGCTTTCGCGGACGGATCGGCCACCGCGAGACCGGCCAGTCCGCCGGTCAGTTTCTGCCAGACCAGCCGGTAGCCGACCTCGGGAAACAGGCACATCGCCAACAGGAAGTAGACACCGACCCGAGACGGGAGGTCGCGCAACCGCCGCTGGACCGTCCCGGTCTCCTCGAGGACCGCGTCCACGAGATCGAACGGGACCACCCGCGTCAGTTCCCCCAGGTGCCCGGGAGCGAACCGGCCCGCAGCCACGGTGACCATGCGGGTGATGGCCGTCAGCGCAGGCGGCGGGACACAATGAGAGGGCAACGGAGCTCCTTGGGACAAGCTGTCTTGGTCGACTGCCTGTACCAACGAGCTCCGTTGTCCTGCGTCGCGACTCCTGCAGCTCGGTCGCGTGACCAGCGAAAACGCTACAGATCTTGAAAGGTCAGGGTGATCATGCGTTCCTCGGCGTGTCC